>JBFWQT010000375.1:0-7334 GCA_050249295.1 Planctomycetota bacterium | reverse complement strand
GGCTGGCCGCTCGCCGATCATGTCGTTCGTGGGTGGCGGTCTGCGCGTGGCGCTGGCGACCGTGCACATTCCGCTGATGCAGGTGGCCGCGCGACTGGATGGCGACGCGCTGACGCGGCTGATCCTCATCGCGTCGTGGCAGATGGCCGTGCGCGAGAACCTGCCGGGCCCGGTGCGCGTCGCGGTCTGCGGCGTCAATCCGCACGCCGGCGAGGGCGGGCTGATGGGCGACGAGGACGATCGCATCGTGCGACCGGCGATCGAGCGCGCGCGCCGCGGCGACCTGCCGCCAGAGTTGTCCGCCGCCAGCGCTGGCACGGTGAGCGTCACGCACGATGGTTCACTTCCACCCCTGGCGCGTATCGGCAGCTCACATGATGCGACCGCTGCGCAGGCCGAGTTGATCGTCAGTGGACCGCTCCCGGCCGACACGGTGTTCCATCGTGCGCGACAAGGCGACTTCGATGTGGTGATCGCCATGTACCACGACCAGGGCCTGATCCCGATCAAGACCGTCGCGTTCCACGAGGCGGTCAACGCCACGCTCAACCTGCCGTTCGTGCGCACGTCGCCCGACCACGGGACCGCGTTCGACATCGCCGGCAAGGGCATCGCCGACCCGCGCTCGATGCTGGCCGCCATCCGCCTTGCCGACCGCTGGCTCGGCGATCAGTGATCGTGGTGATCGTGATCGTGGTCGTGGTCCCCGGCGCCTTCCTCGTTGCCCTCGGGGAATGGCACCTTCAGCGGTCCGACCTGCGTGCCCTTGATCGTCAGCGACGCGATGTCGATCGTGAAATCCACCGCCTCTTTCAACAACTCGTGCGTCACCGCGAACTGCGATGTGTTGCCGACCGTCTCGCCGGTGCCTTCGCTGGCCACCGCCGCGAGCTTCAACGGCAGTTCGCCCGCGGCCGCGCGGTCGCCCTTGTACTTGATCTCGCTGATCGTGACCGGCACATCGGCTTCCTTCAACCGGTAGAGTTCGCCCGGCTCCGCATGGCCGTCCAGCAGGTACATCGTCAGCGTGCCGGTTGAGCCGTCGAGCACGAACTCCAGGTGGGCAGCATGCGCGTCGCCACCAATGACGAACAACGTGCCGCCGTGTGGCGCTTCGTGGTGGTGACCGGCGTGCGGCTTGCTCGCGGCGTTGTCCGCTGCAGGGCCGCAGCCGGCGGTGAGGGTCATCGCCACTGTCAACATCAAGGCCAGTGCGGCCAGACCGGTGCGCGTCGTCGTCATTTCTGTTTCTCCGCGGGGCAGGTGCGCTGGCATGATGCCACCCCGTCCCGGCCTTCGCACCGGCATTCGGCATGGCCCTGCGTGATCGCGTACTCGGCATCGACTTCGGGTCGAAGCGCATCGGCCTGGCGATGTCGGACCCGTTGTTCATTGCTGCGCACCCGTTGCAGGCGATTCATGTGGTGGCCGGCAACCTGCAGGCCGCGGTGCGCGAGATCGCGTCGCTGGCGCGCGAGCACGGTGTGAAGCTGGCCGTGGTGGGGCTGCCGCTGAACATGGACGACAGCGAGGGGCCGCAGTCGAAGGTCACACGCGACTTCGCGGCGCTGCTGGAGGCGGAGAGCGGGCTCACCGTACTACTCGAGGACGAACGCCTCACGAGCATGGCGGCCGAGGAGATCCTGCGCGAGACCGCGACGTCGCCGAAGCGCCGCAAGAAGGCGCGGCGGTCCGGCAAGGTGGATGTCGTGGCGGCGCAGGTGTTGTTGCAGGCGTGGATGGATCGCACCCAGCGCGAGGAAGCAGCGCTGGCGCGCGAGAATGAAGTGCCGGACGAGGGCGAGCCGGACGAGGAGGACGAGGACGAATGAACCCGCAGCCGCGTGAGCACGACGCCACCTTCGGCAAGCAGCACCGCGTCCGGCGCAAGCCGGAGTTCGACGCGGCGTTCGCCGAGAACCGTTCGCGCGCGGACGCGCGGCTGGTGGTGTATCTGCGCGAGCAGGAGGCCGGGGCGGCCGGTGTCACGCGGATCGGCCTCGTCGTGGGCAAGCGCATCGGTAACTCGCCGCAGCGCAACCGCGTGAAGCGGCTGCTGCGAGAGGCATTCCGCCAGGTGCGTACCCAGCTTCCGGCCGGGCTGGATGTGGTCGTGTTGCCGCGGCCCGATGCGACCGCCGGCTACACGGTGCAGGCACTGCAGGACTCGCTGGTGAAGCTGGTGCGCCTGCCCGTGCCCGAGTCGCGGCCCCCGCGCCCGCCACGCAAGCGCGGGAAGAAGTGAGCGACGATCGGGAGCGCGCAGAAGGCGCGCGGTTGCCCACGGGCCGCAGCCCGTGGGCTTCAATGCCCTCAGCTCAACTCAACTCAACTCAACTCAACGATCTGACGCGCCGGCCTCGACACCACGCTTGCGGGCGCGGAACACGAGCTTCACCGGCACCTCGGCAAATGGCAGCAGCTCGTGGATGCGGTTGACCAGGTAGCGACGGTACTCGTTGTTCACGAGTTCGGGGTCGTTCACGAACATCACCAGCGTAGGCGGCGCGATGCCCACCTGCGTCGCGAAGTAGAACTTCGCACGACGACCACTCACCATCGGCGGACGACGGGTCAGGATGTCGCCAAGCACACGATTGAGCTCGCCGGTGCCGACGCGCGTGGTGCTCTGCGCAAAGAGATCCTCGGCCAGCGAGATCACCTGCCACACGTTGCTGCCGGTCTGGCCGGAAAGGAACGCGGTCGGGGCAAACTGCAGGCCGGGCATCGACGAGCGCACGTACTGCGTGTACTCGCCCGGCGTGACCTCGCCCGACAGGTCCCACTTGTTGACGCCGATGATCACCGGCTTGCCCTCGCGCATGATCGCGTCGGCCGTCTTCTTGTCGATCTGCGTGGCCGGCTGCTGGCAGTCCATCAACAGCAGGACCACGTCGGCCCGGCGCAGGCTGCGCAGCGCGCGGTGCTGCGAGTAGTACTCGATGGTGTTCTCCACCGAGCGCTGCTTGCGCAGGCCGGCCGTGTCAATCGCGACAAACTCGCGATCCTTGTAGCGGAAGCGCACGTCCACGCTGTCGCGCGTGGTGCCTTCAATCTCGCTGACGATCACGCGGTCGCCGTCGGCCAGCCGGTTGACCAGCGTGCTCTTGCCGCTGTTGCGCTTGCCGATGATCGCCAGGCGCATCGCCGGGTCTTCGCGCTTCTCGGCCGGACCCAGCTCGTCCAGCACAGTCTCGAGATGCTCGAAGAACTCCGGCACCAGCCGCCCGCTGTTCGCCGAGATCGGCAGCACCGTCTCGAAGCCCATCCGGAAGAAGTCGTTGGCGTGCGCGTCGAACTTGCGGTCGTCGGCCTTGTTCGCCAGCAGGATCACCGGCTTGTTGACCTTGCGCAGGATCTCGGCGACGCGCCGGTCGAGGGGCTGCGGGCCTTCGCGCACGTCGCACACAAACAGGATCACGTCGGCCGTGGCGATCGCGATGTCGACCTGGTGCTCGACGTCGGACTCGAGCGCCTGGGTATCGACGATGCCGATGCCACCGGTGTCGACGAACTCGACCGAGCGGTCGCCGTCGAGGTTCACCTCGTGGCTGACGCGGTCGCGTGTGACGCCGGGCATGGCATCGACGATGGCGATGCGCCGCTTGGCAAACGCGTTGAGAAGTGACGACTTGCCGACGTTGGGTCGGCCCACGATAGCGATCACGGGGATCATGGCTGCGCTCGGTTGTCTGCTGCCCGCAATCGTTGGAGCCCGCGGGCGGCGCCGCCAGCCACGGTGACGTGGGAGCGGCGCACTGGGCGAAGATCCGGCAGCGACGGCCGCCGGAATGCGGGATAGTACGACGCGATCCGGGCGCAGGCTACCGGCACGTCAATGGCGCGACGCAGAGGTCCGGGTCGCCACATACCGACCGACCACCGGCGCGGATCATCAACCGAACTCGGCCAGCAACTCCTCGGGTCGCACACCCGCGACCGCGGCAATCGACCGGGTGGACGGCGAGTGGTCCGCCGGATCGGCATCGTCATCGAGCGTCAACAGGCTGCCGGCCATGCGCACCATGAAGCGCATGACGTTGGCGGCGCGCGCACCCATCACTCGCACCTGGCGCTGCAGGCCGCGCGAGATGTCGGCACTGAACTCGGGGTCGGCACTCAGCCGGCGCAGCGCGCTGAAGATCGCGTCGCGCAACGGCTCATCGCTGGTGTTGGCCAGCTGCAGCAGATCGGCCAGCGATTCGGGATCATGCATGTCGCCGAGCGCACGCGCAGCCAGAGGCGCGACGCTGGTCTGGAGCGCCTTGCGCAGCTCGCGCGCGGCATCGGGATGGCGGGTCTGCGCGAGCGCCGGGCAGAGCCACTCCGCCGAGATCCGGTCGCGCGAATCGAAGACGTGGATCAGGAACTTCACGCTCGGGTCGTTCGCGGCCCGCGGATCGGCCGCCAGCGCCAGCGACGCGGCAATCACGCGGCGGTCATCGATGCGCGACTGCGACCTGTAGAGGTCCTGCAGGGTCGGCGACGCATCGCGGCCGTAGTGGCCCAGCGCCTCGATCGGCGCGTTGCGCTCGCGCGACATCACCGGGTGCGACACCGTCCGGTCGGCCGCGGCCTTGAGTTGCTGCACCACCTTCTTGCGTTGCCCGGCCTCGAGCGGGCGCGCCAGATCGGAGGCACCGAGCATGCCTAGCGCGTCGGCCGCTTCGGGGTCGGGCAGCAGCCCGATCAGGATGTCCACCGCGTCGGCGTCGCGCAGTTCGGCCAGGCCGTAGCATGCCTGGTCGCGCAGCAGCGAGTCCTCGGGGTTGGCGGCAATCTCGCGCAACGGCGTGACGACATTGGCGCCGAGCGACTGGCCGTCGCGCAGCAGGCGCGCACACACGCGACGCAACGCCCGCACCGCCGCGAGCCGCACGTCAGCCGACTCACTGTCGCTCTGCATCGTCTTCACCAGAGCCGACAGGTCAGTGGCGTTGCCGCGTCGACCAAGCCCCATGCAGGCCGCGCGACGGATGGCCGCATCGGAATCGGCCAGCGCATCGCGCAGCACCTTGAGGCCCGCTTCCGAGTGGTGCCAGCCCAGACTGCGCAGGGCCGCGACGCGCAACTCGACCGGCGACTTCGCACCGGCGTGTTGGATCAGCTGCGACTCCGCCTCCGGCCAGGCCAGCCGACCGAGCGCCAACAGCGCGCCCTCGGTCCAGCGCGGTTCCGCGTCCTTGCCCGACAGTCGTTCGAGCAGCGCGGTGGATGTTGTGTCCGGATCGAGCGCGGCCAGCTGACGCACCACGCGACGGCGGACCGGATCGGCGGGCGCATCCAGCGCATCGATCAACGTGGTGCGCACGGCGGCCGCCAGCGCAGCTCGCACGCGCTCTACCTGTTGCTGTTCGATCGCGGTCGCGCCCGGCGCCGGCACCTCGTCGGTCTTCTCCACGTCGGTCTTCTCCTCCCCCGCCTCTGGCGCCCCGGCTGATGCATCCGCTGACGTCTCGCGAAGTCGCGCCACAATGTCGGCCTGCGCGGCCAGCGCCGTGTGTGCCAGCACCAGATCCTGCCCGCGCAGCGCGTCGCGCAGATGCGGTTGCGCGGCCAGCGGCGCGAGTCGCGCCATTGCATCCAGCATCGCCGCCTTCGCCCGGGTCCGCTCTTCGCCTTCTTCGTAGCGACGTACCAGCGCCGGCCCGGCCGACGTCTCGCCGAGTTCGCCAAGCGCCCACGCCGCAGCGGCGCGCACCTGCGGCCCCTCGTGGTGCAGGTGCCCGATCAGGCCCTCGACCGCGCGACCGTTGATCTGCCGCATCATCTGCCAGGAGCCGCGCACGACCTTTGCTTCTTCGCGGCCCGACAGGCTGTGCACGGCGGTGAGCAGCGCGACACCGTGGTCCTTCGTCAGGTCGAGGTCGGTCTGGCCGGTCTGGATCCGCTTCTGCACCGTCGCCGCGATGTCGGCGATCACGCCGAGGAAGAAGATGGTGGTGATGATGCGGATCAGGTTTTCGAGGATCTCGGCATAGCCGTTGAGCGAGATGATGCGGCCGCACGAGAAGTCCTGGCGCGGGGTCATCTCGAAGCCGAGGCCGTCGCCGATCGGGAAGATGATCATCCAGTAGAACTTCTCGATTGCCGGGGCCATGGCGATGCCGGTGCACTGCTGGAGCACGTAGCCCCAGAAGGTCTTGCCATCGATGCCGGTGGTGAACTCCGGATTGTTGACGGCCTCGTCCTTGTCGCCGCCGATCGGCTGCGGCGTGTTCCACGTCTCGCCGTTCTCGCCCCAGCTGCCGCGCATGTTCATGAAGTACCAGGCGGTGCCCTTCTCCTTGGGCATGGCCGTGTTGAAGCCCCAGACGAGGCAGACCACGGCGATCAGGTAGAAGGGCAGCAGGGCGAGAATGCGGCCGCGCACCAGCGGGCGATCGGCCACCGACGCGCGGGCCGATTGCTTGAGGTAGCCGCGCGCCACGACGACCACGCCGACCAGCAGCAGCCCGGCCGACGCCAGCTTTGCCCAGCCGGGCAGCACCGGATGGCCGAGCACGATCAGCAGCGCGACGATGATCGACAGCGACTTGCCGATCTGCTTCACCGCGTACATGCGCGGCCGCGTGACGGCGATCAGCCAGCCTCCGTAGAGGAGCATCAGGATGCCGACGACGAGCAGCGCGACTGCCAGGTTGAGCCGTTGTTCGGTGTCCTCCACGTTCGGGTAGACGTAGAGGTAGAAGATCATGGTGGCGATGGCGCCGGTGGCGATGGCCACGTTCAGCGCCAGCCGCCACGGCGTGCGACGCGGCGACCGCTCAGGCATGATCATCCCGAGGAAGTCGAGATAGAACAGGACGAAGCCGCGGAAGGTGATCGCGAGTTCCTGGAAGACCGTGCGGAGTACCTTCACCATCGCAATGTGGGGCGGGGCCGGCGCGCGAAGATGCGACGCGCGTTCAGGTTGTGGTGTGCCGCGATGATACGGCGCAATCGCCGGACGGCATCCGGTTTTCCGTGTCGCGAGCGCGCGCCGTTAGGCGATCAGCCGGGGGGGGGCGGACAAGAGCCGCGAGCGCAAGCGAGCGGGCACCGAGAAGAGAGATTGACCACGGAGGACACGGAGGACACGGAGAAAGGCACCAGAGAGTCGAGACCATCAGTGAGGTCCCAGTCTCTCGGGCAAGCGCAAGGGCAAGGGCAAGGGCAAGGGCAAGGGCAAGGGCAAGGGCAAGGGCAAGGGCAAGGGCAAGGGCAAGGGCAAGGGCAAGGGCAAGGTCACTGGCAAGGGCAAGGGCTAGGGCAGGGGCAAGGGTGTTGCGGGGGTGGTGGGGTTCCATTCATGACCACGGGCTGCTGCCCGAGGGTAACCGGGAAGTTCCGCT
>JBFWQT010000374.1:0-7339 GCA_050249295.1 Planctomycetota bacterium | reverse complement strand
GAAGATCACGCCGAGGCCGCCGAACACGACGAACCACCAGTAGTCGATGGTGAAGAACAGGAACGTGAAGGTGCCCTGCATGTTGAACACGCCGAGCAGCGCCGAGAATTCGCCCACGAAGCCCGACGTCCCCGACAGGCCAACCGAGCCGAGCGTGGCGATCATGAAGCACGCCGCGTACCACGGCATGACCTTCGCCAGGCCGCCGAACTCGTCGATCTGCCGCGTGTGGCGCCGGTTGTAGATCACGCCGACGAGCATGAAGAGCGCGGCCGCCGTGAGGCCGTGCGAGATGCCGATGAACGTGGCGCCTTCCAGGCCGATGATCTTGTGCGGCGACGGGCTGAGGCTGACCACGGCAAAGATGCCGAGCATCGCGAACCCGAGGTGGCTGACCGACGAGTAGGCGACGAGCTTCTTGAGGTCGTCCTGCACCCAGGCCATCCACGCGGCGAAGATCACGCCGATCACGCCGAGCGTGAGCAGCAGCGGCGCACAGTACCACGAGGCGTACGGGAAGAGCGGCAGCGCGAAGCGGATGAACCCGTAGGTGCCCATCTTCAGCAGCACGCCGGCCAGGATCACCGAGCCGCCGGTCGGCGCCTCCACGTGCGCGTCGGGGAGCCACGTATGGAACGGGAAGATCGGAACCTTGATGCCGAAGCTCAGCGCGAACGCGAGGAACACCCAGAACTGCGGCCCGGGGCCGAGGTTGAGGTGCTCGTACATGCGGATCAGGTTGAAGCTCTGGTGGCCCTCCGGCATCGACCAGTAGCAGGCGATGACCGCGACGAACATCAGGAGCGAGCCGACCATCGTGTAGATGAAGAACTTGACGGCGGCGAAGATGCGGCGGTCGTGCCCCCAGATGCCGATGATCAGGTACATCGGGATCAGCATCAGCTCGAAGAACGCGTAGAAGACGACCAGGTCGAGCGCGATCAGCGCGCCGATCATGCCGGCCTCGAGCACGAGGAAGCAGACGAAGTACTCCTTCACGTGCTCCTTGATGTGGTCGTACGAGCCGAGCATCACGAGCGGCGTGAGGAACGCGGTGAGCAGCACGAGCCAGAGCGAGATGCCGTCCACACCGACGCACCACGTGATGTTGGGCGTGCCGAGCAGGGTGACGTGCTCGAACCCGGCGAACTCGAGCGCGGCGCGGTCGGGCGAGAGGTCGTTGAAGACCTTCACCGGGGTGCCATCGGCGGCGGGCTGCGCGACATCACCCATGCGGACCGACGGCGCGAACGGCAGGTAGAGGCTGGCGACGAAAACGATCACCGCGAAGAACACGGCGGTCGCCTTGATCTGCTTCTCCTGCTCCTTGCGGAAGCGGGCGATCAGGAACGCGCCCACCAACGGCAGGATCAGCAGGGCGGTGAGAATGCCCGGCGTGCTGGCGGTGGCGGCGGTCGCGGCTAGTGGCACGGCTGCGAGCATGATCGGTGGTGGCGGTGGTGGCGTCGGAGAGGTCGGTGGTGGCGGATCAGAACACGAGGCTCCAGAGCACGATCACGAGCACGACGAGTGCGCCGATCGTGAACGACTCCGCGTAGAACGACAGCAGGCCGGTCTGCACGCGGCGGACGACGCCGCTCGCGAACAACACCAGCTGCCCCATCAGGAACACAGTCAGGTCGATCAGCAGGCGATCGACGAGAATGAACAGGATCGCGGCGGTGGTCCAGAGCGGCCGCAGGATCCACTTCTCGTAGAACTCGTCGACGAAGAACTTGCCGTAGGAGAGACGGCGCGCGCGCTCCCAGACCGAGCCGTCGGCGAACTTCGCGACGTGCTTGTCGTAGCCGGTGGTGTAGAGGCGGTAGCCGTACCACGCACCGCCGACGGCGATCAGCGTGGAGAGCAGCATCAGCACCAGCGTTTCGACGGTCAGTTCGCCGAAGATCTGCTTCCACATCGCGGTGGACTCGTCGTCGGCAAAGCTCTGCGCCGCGGCCGGCTCGCCATGGCCGTCACCGGCCAGATGCGCACCGTGACCCGCGTGCGGCGACGGCACGGTGTTGGCCAGCAGCGAGCTGTCCTTGTCGTGCATCAGCAGCGTCTCGAGCGTGGGCGCACCCTCGCCGGCGCCGGGCATGTTGACCAGCACGCCGCCGAGGATGCTCAGCACGGCGAGAATCGCGAGCGGGATGTACATCACCCGCGGGCTCTCGTGCAGCTTGCGGTAGCCCTCGGCGGTGCCGCGGTGCTCGCCACGGAACGTGCGGACCACCAGGCGCGTGGTGTAGAACGCGGTGAGGAACGCGGCGACGATGCCGAACCCGAACGCGATCGAGTAGAAGATCACCGGGATGCCGTCGGCCGTGCCGGCGCTGTGCATCACGCCGTGCAGGATCTCGTCCTTCGAAAAGAACCCGGCCAGCGGCGGGATGCCGGCCAGCGCGATGCCGCCCACCAGGAAGGTCATCCAGGTGATCGGCATCTTGCGGTTGAGGCCGCCCATGTTGCGCATGTCCTGGTGGAACTCTTCGCCTTCCTTCGGGTAGGCGTGGTGCATCGCGTGGATCACGCTGCCGGCGCCCATGAAGAGCAGCGCCTTGAAGAACGCGTGCGTCACCAGGTGGAAGATCGCGGCGACGTACGCGCCGGAGTAGACCGCGCCCGCACCGGCCGCCATGAACATGTAGCCGAGCTGGCTGACGGTGGAGTAGGCCAGCACCTTCTTGATGTCGGTCTGCGTCAGGGCGATCAGCGCGGCGAACAGCGCGGTCGCGCCGCCGATCAGCGAGATCAGGCTGCTGGTGAACGGCGTGAGCGTGAACAGCGCGCCGAGCCGCACAACCATGAACACGCCGGCGGTCACCATCGTCGCGGCGTGGATCAGCGCGGAGACGGGCGTCGGGCCGGCCATGGCGTCGGGCAGCCACACGTACAGCGGGATCTGCGCCGACTTGCCGATCGCGCCGACGAACAGGAACAGCGCGATCAGCCACGCGTAGCTGGCGAGGTCGTGCACTGCCGCGGGCGCGGTGGCGACGGCCTCGCTGCCCTGCGCGGCCACCTGCTGCACGTGGTGCGCCGCCTGGTTGATCGCCGGGATGCTCAGCGTGCCGACGATGCCGACGAGCATGAACAGCGCGATCAGCACGCCAAGGTCGCCGATGCGGTTGGTGATGAACGCCTTCTGCCCGGCCTTCGCCTTCTCCGGATCGTGGAACCAGAAGCCGATCAGCAGGTACGAGCAGAGGCCCACGCCTTCCCAGCCGACGAACAGCAGGACGAGGTTGTCGCCCATCACGAGCATCAGCATCGAGAACACGAACAGGTTGAGGTACGCGAAGTAGCGCGCGAACCCCTTGTCGTGCTCCATGTAGCCGACCGAGTAGATGTGGATCAGCAGGCCGACGCCGGTGACGACCAGCAGCATCACGCCGGTGAGGTTGTCGACGAACAGGCCGAAGTTCAGGTTCAGGCCGCCGACCGAGATCCACGAGTAGAGCGTGTGCGTGGCGGCGCCGCCGACGCCGATGCCGTCGCCGTTGTTGAAGGCGAGGTGCGCGAAGACCGCGAGCGAGAGCGCGAACGAGCCGGCCATCGCACCGCAGGCGACGAAGGCGACGACCTTCTGCGGCAGTTGCTTCCCGAAGATGCCGTTGATCACGAAGCCGATCAGCGGCAGCAACGGGATCCAGGCCAGTTCGGACATCGCTTGGGTTTGCATGGCGGCGCGCTACGGTTGTTGCGGCTTCAGCGAGAAAGACGGTTGAGACGTGGCGGTCTGGCGGTGCGGTCTTGCGGTCGTTGCGGCGGTCAGCCGCGCAATGCCGTGAGGTCCATCGGGTTGGTCGTGCGCTTCATCCGGAACAGCGCAATCAGGATGCTGAGGCCGACCGCCACCTCGGCGGCCGAGATCGCGATGATCATCAGCATGAAGATGTGGCCGCCCGAGTCGGCGAACATGCGGGCCATCGTGGCGATGACGAGCATCACCGCGTTGAACATCAGCTCGATGCTCAGCAGCATGATCAGCAGGTTGCGGCGCGCAAGCACGCCGTACGTGCCGGTCGAGAACAGCACCGCAGAGAGGATGAGAAGGTTCTTCGGCGTCAGCATGATGCGAATCGGCTCCGGAATCAGTCGTCGTCCCCGTCGGTGTCGTAGATCGCGTCGTCATCCGGTGCGGGCTTGTGCTCGACCGGGGCGCTGACGTCATGCAGTTCGGGCCGGTGTACCAGGCCCTGGCCGACCGTCGCACCGAGGTGACGCTCGAACAGGCTGACGTCGCCGTCACCGACCGGTTTGGTCGGCACGAGCGGGCCACCCTCGCCCGGCGCGCGCTTGCGCAGCGCCAGCACCACGGCGCCGACCATGCCGGCAAGCAGGATCAGCGAGACGAACTCGAACGGAATCAGGTAGGCGTCGAACAGGTCCCAGCCGACGCGCGGAATCGAGCCGAAGCCGTCACGCTTGACCGCCATCGGCGAGTGCTTGTAGCGGTCGCGCGAGGCGGTGATCTCGCGGTCGGTCATCCCGCCGAGCTCGAGCTGCTGCCAGCGGGCCATGCCCTGCAGTTGCTTGACCGCCGTGGCAAAAACCGCGTCGCCCTTGCGTGTCTCGATCAGCGCATCGCGCTGCTCGTCGCTCATCGGGCCCGACCACGTGATGCGGTAGCCGACCGTCGTGCCCTCGGCATCCTTCTCCCCGCTGCTGATCAGCGTGCTGCCGCCAGCGGCCACGGGTGCGGGCGCATCGGTGGCGGTATCCTCGACCACGATCCACACGCGGAACTCGCGCAGCCCGTTGCCGTCCTCCACGCCGCTGAACATCGGCCTGGTCGGCAGGTGCCGCGGCGTGAAGCTTTCCCACGGATCGCCGTGCACGAGGAACACGATCGGCATGATCAGCAGCGCGGCCAGCGCCATGCTGAAGACCATCGCACGCAGCTTCGGCGTGTTCAGCCAGAAGCCACCCTCGCCGGTCTTCTCGGCCTCGTCGGCGGTCTTGCGGCCCAGCTCGGTGCCGGCCACCACGCTCGCCTCGGCTGCCGGGTCCGACCCGCCGAGGTTGAAGAGCATGATCACGAACAGGAACAGCATCAGGATCGCGCCGGCGTAGACCAGGATCTGCAGCACGGCCAGCATGTCGGCGGCGAGCACAAAGAAGAGTGCGGCCATCATCACGAACACGCCGAGCAGGTTGAGGATCGCGTAGACCGGGTTCTTGCGCGTGACCGCCACCACCGACAGCGCAATGCCGAGGGTGGAGGCCGCGAGGAAGATGGCCTCGTCAACGAATGCCGCGTCGCTGAGCGCCTTGACGACGACGAACGCCACCGCCGCAAGGGCAATGAGGCCAGCACCGATAGCGCCAATCAGGTTCTTGTTCATCGGCGGCGTAGGTCCGGACACGGCAGACAGCCGTGGATGGGCTGCCAGCGGTTGGCCGAACGTCGGGGATGTCAGTCAGTCGTGAGAGTGCGGAAGGATCGATCGCGCCGTTGCGGTGGGCCGCTGCCCGCCTCCCGCACCGGAGCGGGCGGAACCTACTACCCGCCTTGTGGGGTGTCAAGGAAAGCCATCGGCGGCACCAGCCTGGCATCACAGCCCGCTGATCGGGTAGACTGGGACAGCGATTGGCGACTGCGATGACCCGACCCGGAAGACCCATGATCACTCGCTTCGTCTCCACCTTTGCCGTGTGTGCCAGCACCGTGTTGCTGCTCGTGCTGGCGCTTCCGGCCGCACCGGCCAGCGCCGACTCGTTCGAACTGGTGGACGAGGACGGCGCGGCGACGGGCACGACCGTGAACGGCACTGTGACCGACATCGACTTCGCTACCTGCCGGATCTCGATCACGGTGTCGAGCGGGCCAGCCACGTACTCGTTCCTGCAGATCAAGCCGGACGACCTCTACAACGCGATCTATGCGTGGCAGAAGGCGCTCGCCAAGGGCGCCTCGACGCTCGCGCCGGCCCAGCTGAAGAAGCTCGGCGAGGCCAACATGGTGGCGGCGCGGCTCAAGCTGGCGGCGGAAGCGCCCGACGCGGCGACGCTGAAGGCGGCGCGCGAACGGCTCGACGACGCGCGCAAGTACGACCCGTCGCTGGGTGCCCGCATCGACGCCGAGCTGGCGGTGTGGCGCGAGATGCGCGCGGCGATGGCGCTGGAAGAAGCCCGCGGCCTGGTGGTGGCGGGCAGCCTGGATGCGGCCGAGCGCAACGTGCAGACCGTTCTCAAGGACTACGACACGACGGCCGCCGCCCGTGATGCGCGCGACCTGGCCGCCGACATCGCCAGCCAGCGCGAGGCCACCCGCACGCTGGATGCAACGCGTCCGGAGCGTGTCCGCCCGGGTCCGCTGGTGCGCATCGCCGAGGGCGTCGAGAAGGCCCGCCAGCTGCTGCGCGACGGCTACGACCTGTACTACCAGGCGCGCAACTCCAACTGCCTGCAGCCCTGGACCGACGGCCTGCGGCTGCTCGAAGCGCCCGGCAACGGCGTGATCGCCGAGCTCGACGCGATCGAGCGCAAGGCCAGCGACCGGTCTGCCAGCAGCGACCTCACGCTGGTCCGCGACAAGCTCAACGCGGTGCGGATGGGCCTCTACAAGGCGCAGATCCACGTCAACCTGTGCATGGGCTGGCTCTCGGCCTGCAACACGGTGCTGGTGAAGGCGATGGAGATCGACCCGACCGACCGCGAACTGCTCGCCCTGCGGCTGATGCTCGACTACGAGTACCTGCCCCCGACGCACGTGCGTCCGGACGGCGAGCCGAAGGATCCGCCAAGCGACGGCAGCGGTACCGGCTCGGGCACCGATTCCGGCACCGGCAGCAGCGGCGACGCGACCGATTCGAAGAAGTAGCGCGGACGTGTCGCCAATAGTCGAGCGCCACGTGCCCTCCGAAGCCCCGGAGGGGCGTCCCTGCAGTAGCCCGGGGCGTGAGCCCCGGGATCAGGCGCAGCACCCTTCCCTCCGAAGCCTGCGAAGCAGGCGGCTCTTCGATAGCCCCGGGTGGAGCCGCGAAGCGGCGTGAACCCGGGGTGTGCACGGCCGGCCCGCATCGCCGGAGCCTGCGAAGCAGGCGGCTCTTTCGATAGCCCCGGGTGGAGCCGCAAAGCGGCGTGAACCCGGGGTGGCACGGCCGGCCCCGCGTCGCCGGAGCCTGCGAAGCAGGCGGCTCTTTCGATAGCCCCGGGTGGAGCCGCGAAGCGGCGTGAACCCGGGGTGGCACGGCCGGCCCCGCGTCGCCGGAGCCTGCGAAGCAGGCGGCTCTTTCGATAGCCCCGGGTGGAGCCGCGAAGCGGCGTGAACCCGGGGTGGCACGGCCGGCCCGCATCGCCGGAGCCTGCGAAGCAGGCGGCTCTTTCGATA
>JBFWQT010000373.1:0-7348 GCA_050249295.1 Planctomycetota bacterium | reverse complement strand
GGGGCGCTACGGACGCCGGGCACGGTGGATGCAATCGACTGCCCGGGCATGGGCGCGGGCGCCGGGCGCTGCCCTGCCGGTGGCTGGCCGCCGGGTGGGCCAACCGCTTCGGGCATCAGCTGGATCGACGCCGTGTCGCCGCAGGCCGGGCAGGTGATCACCGGCGTCTCGCGCAGCTGACCGCCGTGGCTGGTCTTGCCGCACGCGCCGCAGCGGAAGTTCGCCTGGTTGAACGCGCGCGTCAGCGTGGCCAGCGAGTTCGGATCGAACAGGCCGATCGAGAACCCCCACGCCTCCCACGTCAGGTACGGCGCGCCGCGTGGCTCGGACGACAGCGCCTGCAGGTACTCGGCGTACAGACTGTCCCACGCATCGCCATCGACCAGACCCAGTCGGCGGCACAGCCCGGCCGTGAACTCGTGGCGCAGCATCCGCGTGACGTGGGTGGGTCGGCTCGTGGTGGCAACTCTGACCACCCAGCGTACTGCGGGCGCATCGCGCGGTGAAGCGTGCGCACGGTTCCTGTGCGGTTGCACGCGATGCACAGTCTTGCGCCGACCCGCTGTGCGTGCTTGGGTGGCAGGAAGCGCCGCCCGGCTTGCGGATCCGCGCCGATGAGGATTGCCATGTCGACTGTACCCCCTGCTGCCGCCGATCCGGGCGTTCCGGCCCGTCTGGCCGCGCTCGATCTGCGCGTGCAGCGCCTCGGCTGGAGCTTCCTGGTGTCGCACCTGCTGTTCGCGCTGGTGGCGGCCGCGCTGGTGTACCTGGCGGCGCGAGCCGGGTTCGGGCAGGCGGTGCGCTTCGACGACTACCAGTCGGTGGTGCACCGCCAGCGTGCGCTCGAGTCGGTGCGCGCCGAGTTGCTGCTCAACCGGCCGCTGTACGTCAACAACCTGCGGCTGGTCCGTTGCATGCTGCTGGCCCGCACGTCGTTGCAGGCCGACTCCCGGCGCGAGTCGCTCATGCGCATCCAGAGCGACCTGCAGCGCATCGAGCAACAACTGCAGCAGGCCCGCGAGCCGCGCGAGCAGGAGGCTGCGCGGCACCAGATGGAAACCATGCAGGCGGCGCAGAAGCGCATGACGGCCGAGGTGAAGGATCTGGAGATGGAGGAGCAGGGCTACCGCATGCTGCTTGGCACCGACAGCCCGGAGATCCGCCGCCCGGGCTCGAAGGACTACATCGACGAGATCCGCCTGGTCCCGGCGCACGACACGCTGTGGACCCACGTGGCCGGCCTGCCGCTGCTGCACGAACTCGACGCCGGGCTGGTGACCGACCTCGCCCACCACTACGCGCTGGCGCGGAGCCTCGGCCAGCAGATGCCGGGGCAGACCGACTGGAGCGACCTGGAGCCGACGCGCGTGCGGGTCTCGTCGTACGACGCGCGCCGCCGCGAGCTGACCCTGACGGAACTGATCGAGGCGCTCGACACGTCGTTGCTGCCGCGCATCGAGGAGCAGCTGGCGCAGTACGCGGCCGAGGCCAGGCGCCTGCGGGAGGCCGGCCGATGATGATGACCAGCGAGAACGCCACGCCCGACGCCCGCGACAGCGACCCTCTGGATGACGCGCCCGAGCCGCCGTTGTCGCGCGCAGCCGTGCGCGAGCTCGACCGCCGGGCGATCGAGGAGTTCGGCATTCCCGGCTTGCTGCTGATGGAGAACGCCGGCCGCGGCGCCGCCGAGTTCGGCCGCGATCTGCTGCTCGAGCGCATGCCCGAGGATCGCGACGCGCGCGCCGTGATGCACGGCGACATCCGCCGTCTGCGTCACGAGCTGCTGGCCGGCGTCGGCGTGTGCGTGCTGGCCGGGCCGGGCAACAACGGCGGCGACGGGTTCGTTATTGCGCGGCACCTGCACAACATGGGTGCCGACCTGGTGATCCTGCTGCTGGCCGATCGCGCGTCCTTCCGCGAGGGCACTGACGCGGCCACGAACCTGGCGATCTGCGAGCGGATGGGCCTGATTGTGCGGCCCGCCCTGACGGCCGACGAGGTGCGCGCCTGCGACGGATTCGTGCACAGTGCCGACCTCGTCGTCGACGCGATGTTCGGCACCGGCCTCACGCGGGACCTGGCCGAGCCGTTCGTGACCGGCGTGCAGCTCTGCACCGAGGCCGCCGAGATCGGCAAGGTGGTGCTGGCCGTGGATATTCCGACCGGCCTGTGTGCCGACACCGGCCGCGTGCTCGGTGAGAAGGCGGTTCGCGCCACCGGCACGGCCACGTTCGGCACCCTCAAGAAGGGCCTGGTGACCGGGGTTGGTCCGGACCACGTCGGCGAGATTGCGCTGATCGAGATCGGCTTGCCGCGCGATCTTGTGGCCGATGCGTACGAGCGGGCGCAAGCGCCGCTGCGCTGATGAGTTTGGCGGGTGTGGCGCGAGGCGGCCAGGCTTCGACGATTCCCCGCTCCCTTTCGAGCTTGTCAGGGAATTGCAATTCAACACAGAAAGCACAGAGGCCACAGAGAAGAAGGGGAGTGGCGGGACGCGCCTCTTCCTCTTCTCTGTGGTCTTTGCGCTCTCTGTGTTGAACCTTCTTCGCCGGCGCGAACGAAGGGGAGCCCGAGCGCACCGACGGTCGCGGCTCGGACCAGCGATCAGTCGCGACGGAACAGCGTGAGCTCATCGCGCGCCGCGAGCCAGTCGGTGGCAGGCATCGAGTCCGGCCCGACAAGAATCTCGCTGGCGGTGATCACGACGGCGATCTCCTCATTGAACCGCCCGCTGCTGTGCGTGATGCGCAGCGTGCCGGTCACGCGGCCGGGGCTCTGCACCGGAGACACCTCGATCGACACCTCCGGCACCCGCTCACGGTTCGGCACGTAGGCCCGGCTGAAGACCTCGTGACGCGGCCGGTTGCGCTTGAAGATGTCGGTCAGCGGGTCGACCAGGTTGGCCTGCGCACGCTGCCGCGCCTCGTCGATATCCACCGCGGCCACGGCCGGCGGAAGCTGCGCGGCTGCTGCCACGGAGTCCGCCTCCGGCGCCGGTGCCAATGCCGGGGCCGGTGTCGGTGCAGCCGGTTGATCAACGGCGTCCGGCGTGTCGACCGGCGGCACCGTGGTGAACATCACCAGGCCGATCAGGATCAGCACGTTGGCGCCGAGAATGACGACGAGCGTTCGCATGGGAGTCTCCTTGTGTGTGCAGCCAGCTACGGCTGCGGGGTGAGTTGCAGGACGCGCTGCGTGACCGGCACGCGACGGACCGGGCGGGGAACAGATCGAATCGTGGGCGACGGCGCGGCCGATGCGGGTGCGCGGCGCGCGGCGCGCGACCACCACGCGCCGAGCAGGATGCTGGCGAACAGGCTGAGCCAGATCGCGAGCACGTACGCGCTGTGGCTTTCCATGCCGCTGTAGACGAGCGCGATCTGCGCGACGCGGAAGCTGAGGGCCGAGGTCGCGAGCGCGTACGAGTACGCCATCCAGCGCGCGTGCTGCTTGAACTGGCGCGCGCGAGCCGTGCGGTAGCCCTGCAGCGTGGTGCCGACCCAGCACAGGCCGAGCACGATGAAGCCGGTCTGGCCGGGCAGCCCGCCCTTGGCGTAGACGCTGAGGAACAGCCCGGCCGGCGCCGCCCAGCCGAGCACGGCCATCACGTACACGCGCCCGGCGATGCGGTGCACGCTGCGCGCCCGCTTGATCACCAGCCGCGAGAACATCAGCGGGCCGACCAGCAGGCAGACCAGTGCGCCCGAGATGTGCGCGAAGAACGCCGCGCGCCAGGCGAGCCACCCGGCCAGCCGGCCCTTCTCGACGAGGAACTGGAACGGGCCAGCGTCGCTGAAGTACGGCAGCGTGTTCAGCACGACCAGCGCTGATGTGTAGAGCAGGCCGATCCAGAGGGCACAGTCGATGAGCAGCAGGCAGGCGCGGCGCATGGCAAGCAACGGAACAGGACAACAGAGGGCAGCGTCGACGCGTGAAGCATCGCACCGGATCGCCACCGCGGCGGTAACGGGAACGTAAACAGTTGAATGACGGGCAGCCCGCGCGCACGATGAGTTGCAGCACTCGCTCGCAACAGCCGGTCGTCGCGGCATGAGCCGACATCAACCACTCACGCCATCGCTGCTGCTGAATGCGTACGCGCACGGCATCTTCCCGATGTCGACGAGCCGGCGCGGCGGGCAGATCCTGTGGTTCGCGCCCGATCCGCGCGCGGTGATCGAGTTCAGCGAGTGGCGACCCGGCCGGCACCTGCGCCGGCTGATGCGCAATCATCCGTTCGAGCTGCGTGTGAACGGCGACTTCCGCGCCACGATGGAAGGCTGTGCGGGGCCGCGGTCGCGCGAGTCGGACACGTGGATCTCGCCGGAGCTGATCGACGCGTACTGCCAGTTGCACGCGGCCGGGTTCGCGCATTCGGTCGAGGCGTGGCGCGACGGGCAGATGGTCGGCGGCCTCTACATGGTGCAGGTCGGCGCGGCGCTGATGGGCGAGAGCATGTTCAGCCGCGAGACGAACGCGAGCAAGGTCTGCCTGATCTACCTGATGCAGCGGATGAGCGAGCGCGGCTTCACGCTGCTGGATACGCAGTTCATCACCGGACACCTCACGCGGTTCGGCGCAGTCGAGATCTCACGCACCGACTATCAGCGGCGACTGGCCGAGGCGCTGGCGGCTGATCCGCCGCCGTCATTCGTGGGCGAGCCGATGGTGGTCCCGCCACCGAAGCCCTGAAGCCGTGCGGCGCGCGGTCAGCAGGGCCCGCGCTTGCACCCGGCACACTTGCAACGCAGGATAAGGCCCGCAACTCACCCGTCGCTGCGCCACGATCCCCGGGCTTCTCGCATGGCCACTTTCGTCGACCGGAACACCCGACTCATCGTCCAGGGCATCACCGGCCACCACGGCTCACTGCACAGCCGGCAGATGATCGAGTACGGCACCAACGTCGTCGGCGGTGTCACGCCCACGCGCGGCGGCGAGGTCTTCGAGCATGCCGGCAAGAAGGCGCCGGTCTTCAACACCGTAGCCGAGGCCGTGAAGGCCACCGGCGCGAACGCGTCGGTCATCTTCGTACCCCCGGTCGGCGCCGCCGACGGCATCATCGAGGCGGCCGCGGCGGGCATCCCGCTCGTGGTGTGCATCACCGAGGGCATCCCGGTGATCGACATGATCCGCGTGAAGGACGACCTGCGCACCCACTACCCCGGCGTGCGCCTGCTCGGCCCCAACTGCCCCGGCGTGATCACGCCCGGCCAGTGCAAGATCGGCATCATGCCCGGCTACATCCACAAGCCGGGTCACGTCGGCGTGGTCAGCCGCAGCGGCACCCTCACCTACGAGGCGGTGCACCAGCTCACCCAGGCCGGCATCGGCCAGAGTACCTGCGTCGGCATCGGTGGCGACCCGGTCAACGGCACCAACTTCATCGACGTGCTGAAGGGCTTTGCGGCCGACGACGAGACGCACGCGGTGATCATGATCGGCGAGATCGGCGGCTCGGCTGAAGAAGAAGCCGCGGCGTGGATCAAGGCCAACATGCCGAAGGAGAAGAAGGTCGCCGGGTTCATTGCCGGTCGGACGGCTCCGCCCGGCAAGCGCATGGGCCACGCCGGCGCGATCATCAGCGGCGGCCAGGGCACGGCCGAGAGCAAGATGTCCTGCATGCGCGACCACGGTATCAACGTCGCCGAGAGCCCGGCCGACATCGCGAAGGCGCTGCTGGATGTGTGGCAGCCGAAGTAGCGCGCAGCCATGAGCAGCACCTCCGCCGCCGCCGACTGGAAGCCGCAGGTCTGGGCGCGCCTTGCCCGGCACCCGCTGGGCATGGCCGGCACGGCGGCCGGTCTGGTGGTGGTGCTGGCGGCGATTCTGGCACCGCTGATCGTCAACGATGTGCCGCTGGCCAGCATCGGCCCGCACGGCGCGCTCGACTCGCCGTGGCTCGAGTCGTTGCTCGACAGCGGCCGTTACCCGGCCGAGCACGATCGCTACTTCAACTGCTGCCTGCTGATCCTGATGGTGGCGCTGGTGCTGCTGCCGTTCGCGCTGGTCGCGCGGCGCGTCTGGCTGCGGCACGTCACCGACTTCTGGTCCACGGCGCTGCTCTGCCTCGTGGTGTCGGCCAGCGTGCTGTGGTTCTGCCTGCTGCTGCCGGCGTTCCACTTCGAGCGGCCGGCCGCGCGATACCAGGCGGTCGTCGGCGATCTCACGTTGCGCGCGCCGGTGTACGCGCCACTCGTCGTCCCGCGTGACACGCCCGACGCCACGACCCCGGCCCGGCATCATCGGCCGGTGGTCGCCGCGACGCTGGCCGGACTGCGGCGCAGCCTGGCGCTGGTGCTGCTTTCCACAGCGGCGGCCGCGCTGGTCGGCTGGTTGCTGGGCCTCATCGCCGCGCGCGCCGGCGGTGCGCTGGACCAGCTGATCATGTGGCTCGCCGACACGCTGCACAGTGTGCCCGCGCTGCTTGTGGTCCTCGCGACGCTGGTCGTCCTGCCGCCCGCGCTGCGCAGTCCCGGCCTGCTGATCGGCCTGCTCGCGCTCTGCGCGCTGCCCGGCATCGTCCGGCATGTGCGCCGCGAGACGCCGCAGGAGTCGGCCTCGCCGGTTGTCGCGTTGCTGGTGAGTTGCGCGTTTGCCGCCGGTACGTTGTTCGCCCTCGAACTGGCGGTCGGCTTCTTCCATGCCGGCCACGCCGGCCACGCCGGCCACGCCGGCTACGCTGGTTCGGCCACGGCAGCCGCTGCGCGCGACACGATCGGCGCGGTGTTGCGCAGCGGTCTCGAGCAGCGGCAGCTGGCCGCGGTGCTCGCGCCGGGCGCCGTCATCACGCTGGCGATCCTGGCCGTCAACCTGCTTGGCGAAGCGATGCACACGACCCTGCGCGCCGAGCAGCAGCGGATTGCCCGGCTGGTCGACACCGGCGACCGTCCGGTCGACACCGGCGACCGGGCCTGAACACCCTCGATACAATCCGCCATTCGCTGCACCCCGGCGCCGGCCGTGCGCACCAACGGTGGCGCAACACCTCATTCCGACCGTGGAGAAGTGTCATGCCCAGCGAGACTGGAAGCCGGACCACCGGACTCGTCGCGGCGGTGCTCGTCGCCCTGCTGCTGCTCGTCGGGTACTTCGTGTGGAACCTGCTGGGCGACCCCGCAGGCCCCCGCACCGGCCCGGCCGCCCACGGCGCCAACAGTGCGAACGCTGCTGGCGCAGGTGACGGCAGCGGCCACGGCGACGCGTCTAATGCGCACGACACCGACCTCGTCGTGCCCGACGCCGCGATCGACGCAAACGCGGCGGACGCCAACCGCGCCGACGCTGGTAACCCGCCCGACGTGACCGGCAATCCGGCTGGCCCACGCACCGACCTCAGCGACGGCGA
>JBFWQT010000372.1:0-7368 GCA_050249295.1 Planctomycetota bacterium | reverse complement strand
GGCGAGGCGGAGAACGCCGGTGTCATCCGCTGCGCGAACGCGGAGACGCGCGCGAAGATGCCGCGCTGCTGGGCACGCACAAACGCGACGAGCAGCAGCGAGAACAACACGAGGAACGCGATCGCGCCGAGCAGGACGCGCTCGTCCGGGTAGAACGCGAGCGACGCGGTCAGCGCGATCAGCGTCAGCGCCAGTTGCACGGCGACCTGCACCGACTTGTCGATCACCACGCTGGCCAGCGCCTCGCGCCCCGTGCTGCCGTGGCGATGCGCGATGCGCGCGCGCGCCAGTTCGCCGCCGACCTGCGCGACCGGCAACAGCCAGTTGATCGCGAGGCTGATCCACGACCCGGCCAGCAGCACTCGCAGCCGTGGCGCGCGCCCCGGCGGGAACAGCAGCCGCCACGCCAGCGCCGGCAGCACAACGAACGGCAGGTACAGCGCGGGCACGAGCAGCACGCCGAGCCCGGCCGTCTGCAGTGTGGCGGCGATCGTGGCCGGCCCCTGCAGAACCAGGATGGTCGTGAACGCGGCCGCGCCAACGAGTAGTGCGATAAGCGGGATGCGGGATCGCATGGCCGGTGGTCAGGCCTGGCGCTGGACCAGCGTGGCGATGATCGCCGTGAGGCCGGCCGCCCAACAATAGAAGGAGAACACGCGCAGCTTCATGCCGCGCACGAGGGCCAGCAGCAGCCACAGCGAGCCCAGCGAGACCACGAAGCTGGCCGCGAACCCGGCGAACATCGGCCCGGTGCCGAGCGTCTCGGGCAGCGCCGCCAGTTGCTTGTGCTTGACCACCACGGCCGCGGCGATCGCCACAAAGCCGAGATAGAACGCGAAGCGCACCGCCTCCGCGCGCTCGAGGCCGACCGCCAGGCCCGCGCTGATCGTGAAGCCGCTGCGCGAGAATCCCGGCACCAGCGCGCACGCCTGCGCCAGGCCGATCGCCAGCAGTCGCCACATGCCGCGCGACCCGGGCGCGACCTGATGGACCCGCAGCGTGCCGGTCGGCTTTGCGCGATCGATGACGAACAGCACGGTGCCGGTGACGAGCAGCGCGCAGCCGACGAGCAGTGCACTGTTGAACGCATGCTCGATGGCGTCATGCAGCCCGATGTACGCCAGCCCGGCCGGGATCGTGCACAGCACCAGGAACAGCCCCCAGCGCCACAGGAACCGCGCGGCCGGCACCGGCTCCTCGCCCTCGGCCGGCGCCTTCATCAGTGGCAGGTTGCGCACGTCCCACGCAAAGAACACGAGGATCGCCAGCGCGCTCGCCAGATGCACCAGCACTTCCCACGCGACCGCCTGCGCGCCGAGATCCACGCCGAGCAGATGCCGTGCGAGCACATCGTGGCCCGACGACGACACCGGCAGGAACTCCGTGAGCCCCTGCAGACCGCCGAGCAGCAGCGCTTCGAGGAACGTCATCAGGTGGTCAACTCCTTTGAGTGATGGCTTAGCGCCGGACGTGGTCGATCCGCGCCGGCCACGAGATCGGACAGGCGCACAGCAGTTCGTTCAGGATCGTCGTCGGTGGGCTCGAGCCGGAATGCATGAACGGTGTATCGATTTGTTCAATGCGCGGTACGCGGCGGATCGCCGGCACGGCAAACTCGCCAGCCCCGGTGCGTCCCAGTTCGGCGATCACCGTTGCGAGGTGGATGCTGGCGAAGGAAAAGGGAGATCCGTCGGATTGGTTGGTGAATCGCTCGAACAACACGTCGATGCACCTGCGACGCGCTTCGTCGCTCAAGGCCGGTGGACGGCTCGCCGCACCACGAGGCAATTCCCACCAGAACACCTCCATGCCAGGCAGCGCCAACGGCGAGATCGGCGCATCCGGCCGGGCGGCCAACAGGGCGACGAACCACCGGGCGACGCGATCCGGGTGACACAGGTGGCCCAGCCGTGCGAGACGCGCAACTGCCGCCAGACCCCTCGGGCCGTCAGTGGCCAGGTCGGTTGCGAGGTCACCCTCGATGTCGCGTTCGGGGTGGATGACATAGCGGATCTGCTCCGCACTGAGCCGACGGCCAGCGTGCGTCGCCTGCTCCAACCGCCTGATTCCGCGCGGGCCGATCGCTGCCATGTCTGCTGCCAGCGACTCCGCATCCTTGCCGTCCGCGCCACTGAACACCTTCACCATCGCATCGAGCGCCGGCTCGGCCTGCGGTCCGATCGCGGCCAGCGCGTGGGCCGCTTCAAGGCAGGTCCAGTCGGGTCGGGCGACTGCTTCGGCCAGGCAATCGACCAGCGGTCGCATCGGTGCGGGATTCCGCCGGGCCGACTCGAACCAGCCGGCAGGATCGTTCGCGCTGATGCCCACCCGGCACCACGCGCAGATCACGCGGGACGCGAACATCAGCACATCACGGTTCGAATCGAAGCGCCGGATCGCTCGGCAGAGCGACGCGGCCAGATCGGCCGGCAAGGCGGCGCGCGGGCTGTCGGCGGCCAGGCGCCGGTACTGGCCATCCGGGTCGGTCCGGTCCATCCACAGTTGCAGACCGCAGAGCGCGTTGGCAACGCGCCAATCCTCATCACGTTCGAGGTCGCCGATCAGCGCCGGGCCTTCGCCGAGGCGCGCCAGCGACTCCGCCGCGTGCCGCCCCGCGTCCGCGTCGGCAAGCAGGTCGCGCAGGCATGTCAGCGCCAGGTCGTGGTCCTCGTCGCGAGCCGTGGCTCCCAGCGCGTCGATGGCAGCCCATCGGGCGCGAAGGTCGGCCTCGTCCTTCGCGGCCTCGATCAACCGTCGGTTGGCCTCAGTCGCGTCAGCGCCCAGCCGTTCAAGGCTGGTTGCCGCCGCCACACGCGTCTCGGCGTCGTCGTCCTTCAGGCAGCGCGTCAGCGCAGCGACGATCGTCTGCGTGTGCTTGCCTGGCTGCCGCTCGCCGAGCAGCCCGAGCACCACGGCGCCGTTCTCACGCGCGACCGGGTTTTTGTCCCAGCCGGGAATCGCCGCAGCCAGCGGTTCGATCGCGGCGTCGCCGTACATCAACAGTGCCCATGCGGCGACGTCGGGGAGTTGCGCGCGGGGTGTGCGCGGGAGCGTGTCCTGGCGATAGCGTAGCCGCCCGCCATCGGACCGCGTCTCCTCGATCATCGGGCTGCGGCCGAGTGCCGCGACCAGCGCCGGCACAGCTGCAGCGGCCTGGCGAGGCGCAACCCGCGCAAGACTGTTGGCGGCGGCGAACTGCTGGTCTGCCGACCCGGTGTTGAGCCAGTTCGCCAGCTGCTCGGTCGCGTTCTCGGCCAGCGGTTCGGCTGATAGCAACCAGATCGGGTCGGCGGGTCGTTCGGCATCCGGCTCGCTGCGATCCGGCTCGACGGGTTCGTCAAGTTCGTCATCTCGTGGAGCCGGCAGCAGCGAAGCCAGCTCGGCGGCACGGGCGCGCTCGGAGGGCTCGCCTGCACTGGCCAGCCAGATCAGCACCGACCGGACGTAGCCCGCGTCGTGTTTGCCATCCGCGCTCCCATCGCCGCCGCGTGACTCGATGATGTCGAATGCCGCGGCGCGCACTGCCGGATCCTCGTCGAGCAGGAGGCATGCCGGCATCACGCCCAGCGGCTCGCCCGCCTGGACCGACGCCTGCACGTGACGCGTGGCGTCGGCACGCTCGCTGGCACTGCCGGTGAGAATCGCACGCCACTGTGCAACGCGGCGCGACGCGGGCGTGTCCAACGGACTCGAGTACCCGGCGAGACGATCGCCGTCGTCGGTCTGCGTCGACCGGCACCCCGCCACAGTTCCGGCAGCCAGTACCACGAGGAGCAGGACGACTCGCCGGCACGCATGGGAACGCATCACGAACGCTCACGCAAAGTCGTAGTAGCTCTCGGTCGCGTCGTGCGTGAGGCCCGCAAAACCGGCCTCCTTGACCACCGCCTCGGCCGAGTTGCGGGCCGCGCGACGGGCGTTGTGCACCGCCAGATGGGCCTGCATGAAGGCCTTCTCGTCGGCCTTGTCGTCCGAGTACAGCGCCTTCAGGTCGGCCTCGGCCTTGTTCCACACGTCAGTCGCGGCCTTGTCCAGCTTGAGCATGCCGTCGTCGAGATGCAGCAGGTACATGCGCCGGCGGATCTCGTCGGGCAGCGTCTTCAGCTCGGCCAGGCCGGCGTGCACACCACCCGGGAACGACTGCGCGTCATGGAAGATCGTCTCGATCTTGTCGGTCGTGAAGTCGCGCACCAGTTCGGGATCGAAGCGCGTGTCACCCGGATACAGCACGCGATCGTCGATCGTCAGGCCGCACGACCAGCAGCAGTTGCGCCACGTGGTGGGCTGCTCCGGAATGTGCTTGGTGCGCATCATCTTCAGGTCGATGCCCTTGTAGTTCGCCGTGAACACCGGGCGGTCGATCGCGTTCGGCGCGTTGCCGGGGCGGATCGGATTGAAGTAGTCCTCGAAGACCATCTCGCCGAGCTCGCCGTCGCGCGTCATCTCTTCGGAGTAGGCGAGGCCGCCGCGCAGCGTCTGGCCCCACAGCATCTGCTGGTAGCGCTCGGTGATGATCGCGTCGGGCTTGTGATCGCCCTTCGTGCCGCCGAAGATGAACGGCGCGACGTAGCGCCACTTGAGCGCGACCTCCTCGATGCCGCCGACGTGGTCGGCATGGCTGTGCGTCGGCAGGATGCAGCGGATGTCGAGCGCGCTCAGCCCGATGCCGGCCAGCGCGCGATTGGCGAGGGTGCCGCAGTCGACCATGATCGACGCGTCGCCCTTGATGATGATCAGGTTGGTCTGCCAGTTGCCGGTCGAGAATGCCGAGCCGACGCCGAGCCACGCGAGGCGCAGGTGGCCACCGATGTCGGCGGTGGACAGCTTCAGTTTGCGGGATGTCACACGGACCTGCTGCATGTCGGTGCGATGGCGTGCGGGGCTGTGCCGTGCGGCGCGGCTGCAATCCGTTCGCGCGTCCGGCGCGTGGTGTCCGGGCGCGGCGTTCGGTGGTTACGGTCCGGGGTGGCGTGGACAGTCAGTCTATACTGTAACGACAATGTTGGCGATAATCTGAAGGGCGAGCCGCCGAAGTGCGTTATCCGAGCCCGGCTGGCTCGTCCGGCCGCGACCCGCTCGATGCAGGCCGGTGCTCTGTTGCAGCGCTAAACGACAGAAGCGGTGGGCTGGTCTCGCGAATGCCGGGCGGTCAACGACTGCGCGCACCGGCCCCCGAGCGACCCGCCAACCGCCACGCATCCTGTTCGTGACCCACCGTCGCCGCCGACCCGTTGGTCGCGGCCGCCGCGCTGCTGCCATTGCTGCCCGCCGACGCTCCGTCGCGCCGCGGCTTCGCGCCCAGCACGTCGATGGCCGCCACCAGGGCCGCCGCCACCTGCCGGTCGTCGGTGCGCTCGCCGCCCATCAGCCCGTCCTTCAGCTTCTTCTCGGCCGAGTGCACCGTCATGTGCCCGGCCACATAGTCGGCGTCGGCCAGCATCTTCTTGTGGAACGGAATGCAGGTCTGCGGCCCGACAATGTGGAAGTCGTCGAGCGCGTGCTGCATCCGCACGATCGCCTCGTCGCGGTCGCGACCCCAGGTGATCAGCTTGGCGAGCAGCGAGTCGTAGTGCGTGCCGATCTCCACGCCGGTGGCGAAGCCCGCATCCACGCGCACGCCCGGCCCGGTCGGCGGCGTGAATTCGCGCAGCACGCCGGCGCCCGGCATGAACCCGTTGAACGGATCCTCCGCGATGATCCGGCACTCGATCGCGTGGCCTTCCTGCGGCACGTCGTCCTGCCCGAACCACAGCTTCTCGCCGGCCGCAAGGCGGAACATCGCCTTGCAGATGTCGATGCGCGTCGTCAGCTCGGTGACCGGATGCTCGACCTGCAGGCGCGTGTTCATCTCGAGGAAGAAGAAGTCGCCACTCGCCTCGTCGAACAGGAACTCCACGGTGCCCGCGCTGGTGTACCCGGCGGCGCGCGCCGCGGCCACGCCAGCCTCGCAGATGCGCTTGCGCAGGTCGGGCGTGAGCACCGGCGACGGCGACTCCTCGATCAGCTTCTGGTGGCGACGCTGGATGCTGCACTCGCGCTCGTTGAGGTGCAGCACCGTGCCGTGGTTGTCGGCCAGCACCTGCACCTCGATGTGGCGCGGCTGCTCCAGGTAGCGCTCGACCAGCAGGCCGCCGGTGCCGAACGACTTCTGCGCCTGCTCGGACACGCTGCGCGCGTTGTGCAACAGCTCGTCGACGCTCTGCACGACGATCATGCCCTTGCCACCGCCGCCCGCGCTGGGCTTGATCAGCAGCGGGAAGCCGCACTGCTCGGCCGCGTGGCGCATCTCGTCCTCGTTGTCGAGGTCGATGACAAAGCCGGGAACGGTCGGCACGCCGTGCGCGATCATCATTGTCTTGGCGTCGATCTTGTCGCCCATCTTCTCGATCGCGTCGGCATTCGGTCCGATCCAGCGGATGCCGGCGGCCTCGAAGCGGCGCGCCGCGATCTCGCTCTCGGCCAGGAACCCGTAGCCCGGATGCACGCAATCACAGCCGGTTTCGTGGGCCGCGGCGATCAGCTTGTCGATGTTCAGGTAGCTCTGCGCCGCCGGGGCCGGGCCGATGCAGATCGTGGCGTCGCACTCGCCGAGGTGCGGCAGATGCACGTCGGGCTCGGAGTAGACGCCGACGGTGCCGATGCCCAGTTCGCGCGCGGCCCACAGGATGCGCCGGGCGATCTCGCCCCGATTGGCGATCAGGACGCGGCGGAACGGCGGGACGCGGGACGTGTCGGAAGCGCTCATCGTGGCGTGTCGGTCGGCGGTCGGTGGTGGTGGCGGGCAACCGGCGGATTCTCCGGCGCAGCGGTGGCGAATGCAAGTCGCTGACGCCGCGCGATCAGGAGTCACGACACCAGCGAGATCGGAATCAGAGCCGCGCGCGCAGCAAGCGGCCATCGGAAGGTGACCACCGTACGCGAATACGTTGGCTGTGGCGACGGTTGCGCCGCGCAAGGTCGCGCGTTCGCTGGTCAGCTCACAGTGGCCGCTTGGTGTGCGCGCGGCTCTGACCCTGATCTGGTTGGCCCTGCATCGTCAGCCACAAAGGCACGAAGGACACGAAGGACCACGAAGGGGCTCACGACCGGCGTGAAGCTCTTCGTGCTCCTTTGTGTCCTTCGTGCCTTTGTGGCTGACAATGAACGAACGACGCGTCGCGACTTCGAGACCGCTGACGTCATGGCGCGGGCCGCACGATGCGAATACAGATTTGACCACGGAGGACACGGAGGACACGGAACAGAGGGGAGCGGGAGTTGGCGATTCAGCCATGCTCTTCCGCTCCTCTCCGTGTCCTCCGCGATCTCCGTGGTCAATCTGCTTCAACGTCACCGTGTGGGGTCCAGACAGCACCGAACGACTCGCGT
>JBFWQT010000371.1:0-7375 GCA_050249295.1 Planctomycetota bacterium | reverse complement strand
CCCGCAGAACGCGCGGCTGATCGACACGCTCTCGCGCGCGCACCGCTTCGGAATGACCGTCTGCGTGCGCTTCACGCCCGATGGCCGCACGCTGGTGTCGGCCGGGCCCGACGGCATCCTGATGTGGGACGTGGCCAACCGTCGCGCGGCCGGGCACCTCGTCAACATGTTTGATGCGAGCGACCCGGCGGCGCAGGCACGGCTGATGGAGATGTTCTCCGATCCGCGCAAGCTGCGACAGATGATGCGTTCGTTCCGCGCGATGTTCGAGGGGCGGCGCGTGGCGGGCGACGATATGAGCGCACTGCCGTTCTGGAGCGCGCTCGATATGTCGTTCAGCCAGGATGGCCGGGTGATGGCGGCGGCGTGCTCGGACCAGTGCGTGCGCATCTTCGACATGCGCGATCGCACACTGCTGGCGAAGCTCGACGGCCACCAGAATCTCGTGACCAGTGTGGCGATCAGCGCAGACGGCCGGCGCGTGGTCAGCGGCAGCTTCGACCGCACGGTGCGACTCTGGAACATCGAGCAGAAGACCGAGATCGACCGGCTGCAGGGCCACGAAGACCAGGTGATGGACGTTGGCTGGATCGAGGCCGACGGCAGCAACTGCGTGGTGTCGGCCGGGCGCGATCGCACGCTGCGCGTCTGGGATGTCAGCGAGAACCGCGAGATCATGCGACTCGGCGGCCACGACGGTGCGCTGACCTGCCTCGCGGTGTCGCCGCGCGGGTGGCTCGGTTCGTGTGCCGAGGATGGCAGCGCGCAGCTGTGGCGCATTGCGCCCCGCGGTGTGGGCGGCGTGAGTACTGCCGGGCCGGACCGGCTGGTCGGGCACAGCGCGTGGGTGCGCTCGCTGGCGTTCAGCCACGACGGCCGGTTGCTCGCCTCGGGCTCGCTCGACGGCACGGCGCGACTGTGGGATGTGGTCTCGCACCGGCAGGTCGCGGCGATCACCGATCATGTCGCCGTGGTGCATGCGGTGGCGTTCAGCCCCGACGGCAAGCTGCTCGCGACCGGGTCGTCCGATCGCACGCTGCGACTGCGCGACATGGATGCGGGCCGGCCGGTCGGTGCGCCGATCACATGGGAGTCGGGAATTGCCGCGATGGCGTTCTCGCCCGACGGACGGCACATCGTGGCCGGGTTGTTCAATGGCGTGGTACGCGTGCACGACGTGCTCGCGAACCGGCCGGTCGGGCAGTTCACCGGACACAAGAGTGCGGTGCTCGGCGTCGCGATCGCGCCGGACGGCAAGTGGGCCGCGACGGGCTCGGAAGACCGCACGGTGTGCATCATCAGCCTGCCCGAGTGCCGCGAGATGGCGCAGCTGCAGGCGCTCGACCAGGGCGTGTCGGCGCTGGCGATCAGCCCGGACGGCCGATGGATCGCCTGCGGCTCGCTCGATGCGTCGGTGCGCATCTACAACGCGGTCACGCGCGAGGAGCGACTGCGGCTGGAAGGCCACGAAGGCATGACCCTCTCGCTCGACTTCTCGCCGGACGGCCGCCTGCTCGCATCGGCGTCGCGCGACGGCACGGTACGACTGTGGAACGTCGCCGACGGCCGCGAACTCGCGCGCCTGCACGGCGACGGCACCGCTCGCTTCAGCCCGGACGGCGCGCTGCTGGCCGTGGCCGACACCGACGGCGCGATCCGCCTGTGCGGCGGTGGCGTGCCCGAAGACCGCGAGCTGGCGCTGCGCATCACCGGCCTGCAGCGCGACACCTTCGACCTGCGGCCGATCAGTCGCGAGCGCGAACGCGAACTGCGCAAGCGCTTCGCGACGGTGCCCGACAGCTGGTACGAGCCCGACACCGCGGCCGCGAGCTTCTGGCGAGCCTGCCACGCGAGCCTGCGCGCCTGGACCGCACTGCCCCGTCGTGACGCCACCTCGGTGCTGGCCGCGATGCGACCGCTCGACGAGTGGCGCACGCAACATCCGGACCACCGCTTGCGGCCGATGGCGCTGGCCATGCTCGGCGCAGCCAAGGACGGCCAGGACCCGGCGCTGCTCCTGCGCGACCCGTAGACCACCATGCCACGCTTCACCACCCTGTCGCGCACCGGTGTCGATCCGCAGCGCACCTTCGCGTTCATTGTCGATCTCTCGACGTGGAGTTCGTTCCCCGGCTACGGCCCGCTGCCCGGCATTGTGCGCGCCAGCATCGACGGCGACGTTCGTGACGCAGGCTCACCGGTCGCGCTCGGCTCGCGCATCCGCGTCGAGAACACCGACCGCAGCGTGCACCACGAGGTGATCACCGCCTTCGAGCCCGGCCGCCTGCTGCACATCTCGATGGAGCCCGGACCGCCGGCGTCGTACCTGATGCGCAACATCGACGAGCGGGTCGAGATGTCGCCACTGCCCGACGGCGGGACATCGTTGCGACGCACGTTCACGGTTACCGCCCGGTCGTGGCTCACCGCGCCGATCGCCTGGCTGATCTGCAAGCTGCTGCTGCAGCGTGCCGTGCGCCGGCACAACCGGATCGTCGAGCGCCGGCTCGATCAGTCGTCGTCCACGGTGCCGTAGCGCGTGCTCCAGTCGGGCCGCGAGCGCCCCGGCGACGCCCACAGGCGCAGGCCCACGCTCAGGCCGTTGCGCGGCGGACCGCCTTCAATCGCGCTGAACCAGTAGCCGACGACCAGGCCGAACCGGTCGAAGCGCACCGCCTCGAACTCGGCCTGCAGCAGGATTGACGCGCGCATGTCGTCGTTGGTCAGGTGATGGACCGTGTCGATGCGGAACATCGCGTCGGCCCGGAACATGAATCGCCACGCCGTGAGCTTCGCGGTCAGTCCGAAGTAGAAGCCGATGTCGCGCTCCTGCTTGTAGACCAGCAGGATGTCCTTCTCGAGGCCGATGTTCGGGCCGATCTCGAAGGATACCTGCGGCGACAGCCACATCAGGAACTCGCCATCGAGCTGCAGGCGCCACACGCCGTTCACGCGCGGCGACTTCTGGAAGATGCCGCCGAAGTCGCCCGGCTCGACAATGCCCCAGAAGCCGAGGCCGCCGGAGACAATCGCGTTGCCGATGACGCGGCCTTCGATCCGTGCGCCCATCTGGCCCGCGCCATCAAGCACGTACATGAAGTCGAACGGCATGAGGAAGAGCTGCGGGCTGTCAGCGCGCATCACGCCGCCGGGCACCCAGTAGTCGTCGTTCTCGAACGGTGGCTTGCGGAACACCACCCGCGGCCAGTGGCCACGACCCGCCGCGGCCCAGCGGCCCAGCGTGTCGTTCGGACGCCCGCCGCCGGGCTCGACCGGGTCGGGCATGCCGTCGGGCCAGAGCGACCCCGGCACCGGAATCGGCGCGACTCCGCCGCCATCCTCCGGCTTGCCGCCGTCATCATCGTCGGCGTCGGCCGCGTCGTCATCGGTGGCCGGGCCGGGCGCTGGAGCAACCGGCACTGGCGGGTCCGTCATCGTGGGCGGCGGCGTGTCCTGTGCCTGCGCCGTCTGCGCCGACGCAACGGAAAGCACCAGCAGCAGCGATGCAACGATCGCGGCCAGCGCAACCAACTGGCGATTCAGCATGTGTGATCCAGGGGGAACCACCGCAGCGCCGTTACCGTACCTGTTTGCGCGGCGCAGCGTCAACGCAACTCCGTTGGGGGTGCAGGCCTCCACCGCCTGCGCCCGGAACACTCGCCGCGTGAGCCGATGCAGGCTGGAAGCCTGCACCACAACGGCGGACCGGAACGGCAGCGGCAAGAGCCGCGCTGGAGTCGAACCCCGACTGACCAGGTCGCTCGCTCGCGCTGGCGAACACATGAAGAAGTTCACCACAGAGACCACAGAGAAGAGGAGTGAGGCGCGTCTCACACTCTCCGCTTCTCCGCTTCTCTGTGGTCTCTGATCTCTCTTCACGTCGCGCTCAGCAATTGCCCGCCGGGAAGACGCCTCGCCAATGGCAAGATGCCGTCATTCGTCGTCGCCCCCCCCACCAACCGGTATCCGGCAACCGCATCCGGCCGATCACGCCATGACTCACGACACGCTGCGCGTTCCGCTGCCCACCGCCGAGGTCACTGTTGATGCGCCCGCGCCCGCCGCCAGCCTCAAGCTCGGCCACCGCGGGCCGCTGTTCCTGATGGCGGGGCCGTGTGTGCTCGAGGACACGGCGCTGACCACCGAAATCGCCACCGAGGCGAAAGCTGTCTGCGCGAAGCTCGGCATCCCGTACATCTTCAAGGCCAGCTACGACAAGGCCAACCGCACCAGCGTGTCCAGCTACCGCGGCCTCGGGCGCGGCGCCGGCCTCGAGCTGCTGCAGCACATCCGCGAGACCGTCGGCGTGCCGGTGGTGTCTGACGTGCACGCCGTGGATGAGGTGGCCGAGGCGGCGCAGGTGCTGGATGTGCTGCAGATCCCGGCGTTCCTGTGCCGGCAGACCGACCTGCTGATCGCCTGCGGCGAGACCGGCAAGTGCGTGAATCTCAAGAAAGGGCAGTTCGTCGCGCCGCACGACATCCGCCACGGCGTGGAGAAGATCCGCAGCACCGGCAACGCGCGCGTGCTGCTGACCGAGCGCGGCGCGACGTTCGGCTACAACAACCTTGTCGTGGACATGCGCGGCCTTGCGGTGATGCAGCGCGAGTGCGGCGTGCCGGTGGTGTTCGACGCGGGCCACAGCGTGCAGTCGCCGGGCGGGCAGGGTGCGAGCAGCGGCGGCGATCGCGGCAGCATTCCGGTGCTGGCGCGCGCGGCCGTGGCGGCCGGTTGCGACGGCATCTTCCTGGAGACGCATCCGGACCCGGACAAGGCCAGATCCGACGGCCCCAACTCGTGGCCGCTCGGGCAGCTCGAGCCGCTGCTGCGCCAGCTGAAGACGCTGGCCGACGCCGTGCGCGCGTTCTGACAGTCTGGCCCTTCCGGCTCGCGCAGGGGCACAATTGAATTACCGCTCACCGTTCCTGTGTCGCCGAACCGGAGATCGTCAGATGACTCGTCGCACCCTCACGTCGTTTGCCTGGTTGCCCGGACTCGTGCCCGGACTTGTGCTCGGGCTCGTGCTCGGGGGTGCTGCATCCATCGCGGCCGCGCAGGACAGCGACGCCGGCGCAACGCCGTCGGTGAAGCTGCTGATCGTCGACGGCGCGCCGCACGCGCAGCCGTCACGCTGCGAGACGTTCTACTTCCGCACGGCAATCACGGCACACAACGACGCGATCCGCGAACGGCCGGACGTCGACCGCGACGCGGTGCTCTTCGACATCGAGTCGTGCAGCGCGGAGAACCTGGCCACCGCCACCTTCGACGGCGTGCGCGCCGTGCTGCTGGCCAACGTCGCGCGACCGGCGGCCCGCACGTTCACGCTGCTGCAGTGGTTCGTTGCGCGCGGCGGCACGCTGATCATCACGCTCGGCGACCGCATCGATGCCGCGCACTACAGCCAGCTGCTGGCGATTCGCGGCTCGATGCTGCCGCTGCGCCTCGACGACACGCTCGGCACCGGCAGCGACATGCCGGTCTCCGAGACGCCCGGCGCCAACCTGCTGCACGAGCTGGACAAGCCGACCGTGGGCAAGCTGGTGCGCGTGCGACGCAACGACAATGGAGGGGCTGCCGCCGGGTCGGACGTGGAGGGTACACGCCTGCGAGTGGCCAACGGCGGGTCGCTGTGGCCGCTGCTGGTGGTGCGCCGCTACGGACGCGGCGCGGTGGTGCTGTTCACCAGCTCGCTCGACGGCGACTGGAACCCGATGGTCGCGCAGCCGATCTACCCGCTGCTGTGGACCGGGCTGCTGGGCGAACTGGCTGGCAAGCCGGTGGCTGCCGTGCGCGTGCCGCAGCGCGCCGACGGCCGACTGAAGATGCTCGAGGCGCAGCTGCAGGCGGTGGAGGTGGAAGGCGGCGCGATGCTCGAACGCGCGCGCCAGTTGCGCGAGGCCGGGATGACCGAGGAAGCGGATCGCCTCGGCCTGCTGGTGGAGGCGCTGGAATCGCGCCACCGCACGCTGCTGGCCGACGTGCGCGACGTCGAACTCGAGACGCGCACGCGCCACTGGTTGCCGCGCGAGCTGCGCATGAAGATTGACGCGGCCGAGCTGAAGCTCGACACCGACGACACGCTGACGGCCGCGCAGCGCGAGAGCACGACCGACGAGCTGCAGGAGGCGCGCCAGGACGCACGCTCGATCCGCCTGCGCATCGAGCTGGAGAACGGCGAGTGGCGCCGGTCGATCGCGCGGATGGAGCAACTGGCGGCGGAGTACACCGCGCTCGACAAGCGCATTCGCGGCATGCAGGCCGGGGCCGATCGCACGCGCGAGGCGAACCGGCACATGCTGATGGGAGTCGAGTTGACGACGCGCTTCGACGCGTGGAAGGCCGGCGTGGAGCGGCGCACGGAGCAGTGGAACGAGCTGATCCGTCGGGCCAGCGATGCCGGCGACAATGCCGCGGCCGCCGCGCTGCGCAACGAGCTGAACGCGCTCGACGACCAGAAGATGAAGCTGATGGTCGGCCCCGTGATGGAGGCGGCGATGGCGGCCGAGACGGCCAACCTGATGAGCGAGATCAGCCGCTCGCAGCTCGACGTGCGTATCGCGATGCTCGAGGAGCGCGTGGCCGCAGCGCGCGAAGCCAACGACGCGGCGACGATCATGCGGCTGGAGGCCGAGTTGCGCGAGTTGCAACAGCAGCGCGCGCGCATGCCCGGCGGACGTTGACGGCGCGACGATGGAGCGGAACCAGCCAGGCAACTGGTGGCGCATGAGGTTGATCGACCGGACCGTGCTCGAGCAGTACGTGCCGGATGCAGCGCGCGTGGCGCGATCGTCGACCATGCCGTCGCGTGTTTCGTCGCGTGCCGGCCGGGTCCGGTCAGGTGCGCGTGCGCATGCCGGTGTCGCGGCGCTTGCGGCTGGTGCCGGTGTCGGTGGTCGAGAACTCCACCGGCGCGGCGGCGCGCTTGCGCGGCTCGACAATCTTGCCGACCGAGCCCTCGGGGCTGAACAACTGGCGCTCGACCTTGCCGTCGGGACGCTGCAGGTACTGCTCGTCCGGGTCCTGCAGGCGCGGGTAGTAGCGGCCGCGGATGTCCTCGAACATCTTCACCCGGTACTTCACCGGCCACTCGGTCGGGCGGTCCACCGGCATGACATCGATCAGGCCGTGATCCATCTGGACCACCTTGTAGTCGCCCGCGTCGTCCTTGTAGCCGACGTAGTAGCGCTCGCCGGCGCTGACGTACACGGCGGCGTCGAGCATCATCAGGCCGTCGGCCGTGCGCTCGTAGACATCCTTGCCGATGATCTCGAGCGTCTTGTCCTGCTGGCCGAGCACCTCGGTGCTGGCGAAGCGGTCCGGCGTGTGCACCAGCACCAGGTTCTCGCCGATCTGCGACGCGTAGCGGTAGTCG
>JBFWQT010000370.1:0-7397 GCA_050249295.1 Planctomycetota bacterium | reverse complement strand
CCCCCGGCTCGCCCGGAGGCCGCTCTGATGGGACGATGACTTGTGATTCGCTGTACTTACACCCCCGGCTCGCCTGGAATCGGAAATCCCGGACAGGCTCGCCAGGGAGCGGGGAAACGCGCGAGGGTGGCGAGCCGATCACGACATTGATGCGCCGTCTTGTCCGATTCGCGGTCTCTTCTGGTTCGCGGTCCGCGGTTGCCCCCGCTCCCTGTCGGTCGCGGCTCTTACCCGGATTGCTCGTTGCCGCCTCGCTCGCCACTCACCTGTCGCTGTCGATCGGCGTGTTCTCGCCCCACGGCACAAACGGCGTGCCGCGATCCTCGCTGATGATGTACGGCGTGATCGCGAAGATCACTTCGGTCCGCTTGTAGCTGCGGTTGTGGTTCTTGAAGAGCTCGCCGATCAACGGCAGGTCGGCCAACAGCGGAATGCCCTTGGTGTCGATGCGGCTCTCCGTCTGGATCAGGCCGCCGATCACCAGCGTCTTGCCGCTCGGCACCGTCGCCAGCGTGTCGGCCTGGCGCGACGCGATCACCGGGTTGCTCACGCCCGACTCGCCCGGCGACGTGAACCCCGTGATCTCGCGCACGGCCGGCTGCAGGCGCAGGTTCACCGCGTCCTTCGAGATGATCAGCGGCCGGATGTCGAGCGTGATGCCGGCGCTGCGGGGCCGGTTGATGATGCTGATCAGGCCGGGGCGCGGCGAGGTGATCTCCTGCACGAAGACGTCTTCACCGGACTGCACCCGCGCCGACTCGTCTTCCTCGACGAGCAGTCGCGGGTTGGCAAGGATGCGCGCCGAGCCGTTCTGCTGCAGCGCGCGGATCGCCAGACCGCTGATGCCGAATGACTTCGCGGAGCTGCCGTTGGGGTCCCATGCGTTGCCGAAGTTGAGGCCGATGCCCTGGAAGTCGGGCGGCGTGTTCTCCGGCAACGCCTCGAGGAACGCGACCGGATCGTAGTTGAGATCGAACCCCTGGAAGAACGTGTTGGCCACGCCGGCGCGATCCAGGTCGAAGCTGAAGCCGAGCTGGAAGCCGCGCGAGTACGAGACCTCGATGATCCGGCAGTCGAGCAGCACCTGCGGCCGTGGCACATCCAGGCGGTCGAGCAGCAGGCGGATCCGTTTGAGCCGTTCGCGCGAGGCCTCGATGACCAGCACCTCGGCCGCGCTGTTGACGACCTGCTGCGTCGGTGGCTGCGCGGTATCAATGCGGATGTTCACGCCGCGACGGCCGCCGTAGGGCAGCGACCACAGGCCCTTGACCAGCCGGTCGAGGTATTTTTTCAGGACGTTCGCGTCCTTGTGCCGGCAGCGATAGAAGTGGATGACCGTGTCGCCGTTTTCCACCGTGCCTTCGGTGTCGGCCGGCAACGGCGGGTCGGCGCGATCTTCCGGCCGTGGCGCGAACGGCACCTCGCCCGGCGTGAACCCGCCTGGCGTGCCGGGCAGCGTCGTGCCCGGGGTGGCCGCGCTGCCGGGTCCGCCCTCGGCGCCCGCGTTGTCGGCCGGCCGGGTCGGGTCCTGCGCCACAGCCAGGCCGCGCACCGCCAGCATCATCGTCGCGCACACCGCCAGCGCGGTCAGCAGCGCAGCTCGCGCGTGCGGCCGGGCGACGACAACAACAGTGGTGGTGGCGGTTCGCATCGAGTCCTGCTCGCCGATCCCGGCGCGATGTCGACGGATAGTAGCACATGGTCCATCGCATCAGCAGGTTGCCCCCCGCGGCGGGCAGCCGTTGTTGACCGCCGGCCGCTGCGCTTCTACGATCCTGCGCGTCGCACGCCGTACGACCGCCTCACGCACGCACTCACTCTCGACGGAGTTCCCGATGCCGCGGAAGATGGACTGGATGGAGCGGATGTACCTGCCGGAGATGCTCCGCGGCCTCGGCAACACGCTGAAGCACATGGTGTTCCGCAAGAGCGTGACGGTGCAGTACCCCGAGCAGCAGGCCAGCCGCGGTCCGCGCTTCCGCGGCTTGCACCGCCTGAAGAAGACGGTCTGGGAACTGCCGGACGGCACGAAGGACGAGCGCGAGAACTGCGTCGCGTGCTTCATGTGCTCGACCGCCTGCCCGGCCGAGTGCATCACGATCGTGGCCGAGCCCGTGCCCGAGCAGTGGCACGACCCGGCGACCGGCGACCCCACCCGCGAGAAGCGGCCGAAGGTGTTCACGATCGACATGCTCAAGTGCATCTACTGCGGCATGTGCGAAGAGGCCTGCCCCTGCAACGCGATCGAGCTGACCACCAAGGACTACCCGATCGGCGTGAACCGCGCAGACTTCATCTGGGAGAAGGACAAGCTCCTCTCTCACTGATTGCCCGGTGTGCAGTTTGCTGCTTGCAGCTTGAAGCCCACGGGCTGCCGCCCGTGGGCTTCGCTGCGCCTGTCGCCGTGTTCCGCAACACGACGGGCGCCGCCACTCGCGTGACGACGCCCGTCAGTTCTGCTGCGACGTCCGGAGTCGGCGAGGTCAGGTCACTCGTCGCCGTCCTTCTTCTCGCCGTCCGTTCCGCCGGTCGGCGGGTTCAGACGGAAGCTCTCCAGTGCCGCCTTGAAGGGGCGGGCCAGCTTGCCGGCCAGTTGCTTCTTCGTCGTGCAGGTGATCAGGAACTGCTTGCCGTTGGCGAAGACGTGCAACTGCGCGATGAACATCACCTCGTTGCCCATCTTGACCTCCACCTCGGTGTACCAGGCGTCGGTGGTGCCGCACTTGATCTCCTTCGCGGTCTTCAGCTTGACGTTGCGATCCTTCTTGAAGGTGTCGGTGTTCTTCGTGATGTAGTCGGCCAGCGTGCCGCGCGCGGTGGCCACGTCGATGCCGATGTTGCTGGCGAACTCGGCCTCGACCGGGCCGAAGATCATCACGGTGCCGGCGCCGTTCGGCCACTTCGGGCTGTTCAGCGAGTACTGGTACTTCTTGTCGACGTACGACGTGCAGCCCTCGGCGGCCGGTACCGGCACGTCATTGCCGCCACGAACCGAGTTGAACACCGCATCGAACGTCGGCCCGAGCGCCGCGTAGCCGGACTTGAGCGCGGTGCAGACGATCACGACGACGTGCTTCGGGTAGAACACCGCCATCTGGATCGCCTGCGTCTCGATCGTGGCCGTCAGCTTGAGGCTGACTTCCATCTTCACCGCTTCCATGCCGCCGACGTTGGCGGGGAGTTCGCGGCCGATCGTGGCGCCGAAGGCGGTCAGCTGGTCGCGCTGCATCTTCTGCCAGCCGGCTTTGGTGATGACGATGTTCTGGACCGACACGCCGACGTTCGGCGAGAAGTTGTTGGCGCGCGGGCCGCTCCAGCGGATGAACGTCGTGTCGCTGTTGACGGTGGTGTTGGGCCACGTCGGCGTGTTCATCGTCAGGCCGTAGGCCGGATCGGAGTACTGGCCGCCGCCGGACGGAATGCTCGGCGGATCGTTGTCGCCGGCAAGTGCGGTCGTTGTGACCAGCACGAGGGCGAGCGGAAGGACCAGAAGGGCGATCGCGCGGAATCGGGAGTGCATCGTGGCTCCTGCCGGCAGGTATGCCGGTGTCGTGTGGAGTGGAGAGGAGAGAAGTGTGGTAGTCGCCGGTCGGCGTGCATCAATTGTACTCGTGCACGATCAGCCTTGACAAGCTGTTTGCAGCGGTCTCTGCATCAGAGAGCGAACCGCACCCTTGCCCTTGCCCTTGCCCTTGCCCTGCCTTGCCCTCGCCCTTGCCCTTGCCCTTCGCCCTGGCTCGCTCCACCCCACTGCGGTAGACTGCACCACCTGCGCAGGCTTCGGCGCGACCCATCCAACGCCGCCCGGCCCTGCCGCGTATCAAATGGTTGGTAGCCCGGCGGCCCGCAGCCCGCCTCGCACCAGGCGCCCGCGGCGGCGGCAACCACGCACGCACAGCACCGCATCTGCACATACGGAGTGGCCGGCACATGATCAGCCAGAACCAGCACACGCGTCCCGCCTTCTGGATCATCACCCACCTGCTGGTGCTGGCGATGCTGGCCGCGCCGGCCGCGCTCGCGCAGCCTGCCCAGCCGCCGCAACCCGGCCCGGACCCGGCCACCGCGCGGGCCGAGCAGGTGCGCGCCGAGGCGACCGCCCTGCTCAAGCAGATCGAGGCGCGCCAGGAACTCGAACGCTGCTGGGACTACATGGCCCGCCTCGTCTCGCTGGCTCGCGAGATGCCCGACGCCGTGCGCGACGCGTTCCGCCCCTACAACAACTCGGACAACCCGCGCATCCAGATCGCCATCGGCCGCGTCAGCGCGACCGGCCTGGAAGACAAGCTCACGGCTGGCGACAAGGGCATGCAGGTGCTCGGCGCGGCGATGGCCGACAAGGCGTCGATCGCGAAGGTCGGCGCCGAGGCGATCTGCGCCGCCGCTGACCTGGTGAACATGTTCGCCGACAGCGACGCGCAGATTAACGGCTTCTTCGAGTTCTACGAGTCGGACGAGTTCGGCGACCTGCCGGAGAGCGCGAAGCTGGCGATGGCGCGCGCCGCGCGTGTGCTCGACAACGACGACAGCGCGCTGGCGCTGATCGAGAAGCTGGCGACGTCGGCGAGCAGCCCCGAGGTGCGCAACGACGCCGTGCTTGCGCTGGCCGAGGAGAGCCGGTTCGACAAGATCCGCACGCCGATGCGCTCGCTGTCGATGCGACCGGGCACGGTGGGTTCGCTCGCGCGCACGCTGCTCGACAACGAGTCGATCCGCCGCGAGATCAAGGCCGAGACGTCGGGCAGCGGGTCGGACGTGCAGCACTTCCCGGGCCTGCCCGACTACTCCGGCCGCGGGTTCATCGCTGCGCTGACCCTCACCGTGCACCGCTTCGCCAGCGTGCGCGAGCGCGAGACCGGCAGCAAGGAACGCGGCGACTACCGCCTCTGGACCGTCGACGACCAGATCGCGCCCAAGCAGCTGCTCGACAACGCCTGCCGCGGCATGCTGCGCCACGTGGACAACTACAGTGTCTTCATGACCGGCAAGGACATGAAGGACATGACCGAGGAAATGGAAGGCAAGTACGGCGGCATCGGCGCCTACGTCGGCCTCGAGAACGGCGTCGTGACCATCTCGCAGCCGATCTACGAGTACATCGTCCAGCAGGAAGACGGCTCGTTCAAGGTTGTCAAGGGCCCGGCCTACGCGGCCGGCATCCGCAGTGGCGACCAGATTCTTGGCGGCAACGGCAAGGACTTCACCGGCTGGCCGCTCGACGACGTGATCAAGGAGCTGAAGGGCACGCCCGGCACGCCGGTGACGGTCAAGATCATGCGCCGCGGCTGGACCGAGCCGAAGATGGTCAGCGTGTTGCGCGCCGAGATCGAGATCAACACCGCGCAGTACGAGATGCTGCCCGGCGGCATCGGCTACATCAAGCTCATCCGCTTCGGCTACAACTCGCACGACGACATGGAGAAGGCGCTGCAGGCCCTCGAGAAGGCCGGGATGAAGGCGCTGGTGCTCGACCTGCGCGAGAACCCGGGCGGCGCGCTCAACGCCGTGACCGAGATCGCCGACAAGTTCCTCTCCGGCCGCAAACTGATCACCTCGCTGAAGGGCCGCTGGGGCAAGTGGGCCAAGCCCGAAGAAACGTTCACGCAGAACCAGGTGAAGCCGCGCACGCTGCCGATGGCGGTGATGATCAACAACAACTCGGCGTCGGGGTCGGAGCTGCTCTCGGGCTGCCTTCAGGACCAGCAGCGCGCGACGATCATCGGCCAGACGAGCTACGGCAAGGGCGTGGGCCAGGCGTTCTTCTTCGTGCTCTCGAGCCTCGGCCAGGGCGACGGCGAGAAGGACCCCGAATACAACGGCTTCTCGCGCTGGCTGCGCCTGACGACGTTCGCCTACTACCTGCCGAGCGGCCGCAGCATCAACAATGTCGGCGTGAAGCCGGACATCCCGATGGACGACAAGATCCACTTCCAGGGCGTGCACTACAGCTGCGAGTACATCGCCTGGAGCGGGTGGCAGCTCGCCGAGGTCGACCGCATTCTGGCCACCACCGACGAGGCCGGGCTCGACCCGGTGCGCGCCTACGTCGCGAAGAACTTCCCCGGCAACGAGGCGAAGTTCCTCGCGCTGTGCGACTACGACAACCTCGATGCGTCGGCGTACCCCGGCTTCGACGAGTGGTATGCCTCGCTGAAGACCACGCTGAGCAAGGACGACGCACGGCGCCTGCTGCGCCTCGGCCGCACGCCGTTCCGTACCGGCGGCCTGCGTCTCGCCTGCGCCGACCAGCGCGGCCGCGACTACTACCAGAACTTCCAGGAAGATCCGGTGCTGCAGCGCGCGATCACCGAGGTGGCTGGTAAACTCGGGCTCGATCTGAAGAAGGTCGAGCAGTACAGCCACTTCGCGAAGTAACCCCGTAGCGGATCATGCTCGAAATCGTGCTCTACCCCGACCCCGTGTTGCTGCGGGTAGCCGATCCGTTGGACGCGTCGGAGATCGACGCCAGGCTCGCGGACACGGTCGAGGAGATGTTCCGCCTGATGTACTCGCTGCGCGGCGTGGGCCTTGCCGCGCCGCAGGTCGGCATCAGCAAGCGGTTCTTCATCGTCAACGTGCAGCCCGACCCCGACCCGGACAAGAACCGCCTCGGCGAGCGCGTGTTCATCAACCCCGAGATCCTGTCGCGTGACGGCGAGCAGACCCGCGAGGAAGGCTGCCTGAGCATTCCGCAGGTGCTCGGCAAGGTCACGCGGCCGCAGACGGTCACGGTGCGTTACACCGACCTGACCGGCACGCAGCACGAGATCGAGGCCACCGGCTACTTCGCGCGTGCGATCCAGCACGAGAACGACCACATCGACGGCAAGCTCTTCATCGACTACCTGTCCACTGCCGAGAAGGCGATGGCAGAGGGCCGCCTGAAGGAGATGCGTCGGCTCTACGACAAGAAGCTGGGAAAGCAGAAGAAGAGTGATGCGCGCCGCGCTGCCCGCGTTCGCCGCCGGTGAGTGACCAGGCGAGCGACGCGGCTCGCCGCAGAGAGCTGTGCAAGCCCGACGCGCAGGCGCAGCCGGAGCGAGGGACGCGACGCACGCGACACGCACCTCGCCATCCACCCTCGCTCCACCCTCGCTCCGGCTTCGCCTTCGCGTCGGGCTTGCTGCTGCTGCACTACCGGCCAGCGTCGTCGCAGCGTCGGTAGCGCACCGCACGAGCAACGCTGCAAGCCCGACGCGCAGGCGCAGCCGGAGCGAGGGACGCGACGCACGCGACACGCACCTCGCGCCATCCACCCTCGCTCCACCCTCGCTCCGGCTTCGCCTTCGCGTCGGGCTTGCTGCTGCTGCACCACCCTGCGACCGCCTCACCCGGCCCGCGACGTCGCAGCGTCGGTAGCCCGCCGCACGAGCAACGCTGCAAGCCCGACTCGCAGG
>JBFWQT010000369.1:0-7453 GCA_050249295.1 Planctomycetota bacterium | reverse complement strand
GTGATGCGCCACCCAAGTCCGGCCAGCCCGGGGCCCGGGGCGCCGCCGTGGGGGCGCTGAAACAAGAGCCGCGAGCGCAAGCGCGCGGGCCTCGCGGGCCCCGGGTCTACCGATCAACCGTCGGACGTTTCGTGAACGTGCTTGTCAGCGTTCAAACGGTGGACTTGCAGGCGTGACCCCCACCGGGGCCCGCTCGCTTGCGCTCGCGGCTCTTGTTTTGGCGCCCATGGGGCGCCGACGTGGGAGCGGATGCGCAAGCCCGACCGGGGCGAACGAGGCGGGGCGAACGCGCAGCGGAGTCGGGGCGCAACCCACGGCGGAAGCCCGTGGGCTTGCAGGTGCAGAGGCTGGAACTAGCCGCGCTCGACCTTCGTCGCACAACCCTCGGGCAGGCCCCTCAACAACTCGTCGAGCAGCGCATCCGCTCGCGCGGGGTCGCGACTGTCGAGCGTCACCAGCGTCCACCAGGCGGCGCCGGTGGCGTCGTAGCGCGGGTACGAGCCGATCGCCACGTCGGGAAATGCTTCCTGCAGCCGGCGCATCAACGCGGCGATCTGACCCTCGTCGCAGGCGCAATGCACACGACGCGCGGCGAACGCACCCGGCGAGCCGAGGTGCGCGACGAGCCAGTCGAACTTGCGCGTGAAGAAGCCGGGCTCGCCGGGCAGGCACCACACACGGCCGCCGTCCAGGCTGAACAGCGGGAAGGCGCCGGGCTCCGGGTAGACCAGCTCGCAGCCCTGCGGCACACGCGCCATGGTCAGCAGGTCGTCGTTGATGCGCGTGCCGTAGTGCCGGCGCAGACCCTGCTCCATCAGCGGGTCGGTGACCATCGGCCGGCCGAGCGCCACGGCCACGGCTTGCATGGTCATGTCGTCGTGCGTGGGGCCGACGCCACCCGAGGTGATGACGACGTCGGGCCGCAACTCGCGCCGCACGCGTTGCAGGGCCGAGGCGATGCGCGCGATGTCGTCGGGCACGACTTCCACGCCGAGCAGCGCAATGCCCGCGGCCCGCAGCCCGGCCGTCGCGTGCGCACCATTGGTGTCCACGATCTTGCCGGTGAGCAGCTCGTTGCCGACGAGCAGGAGGAAGGCGCTGTGTGCGGCGCGAGTCATGTCATGGGCGGGCGATCGGGTGGGCGAGGCAGCGGGCATCGAGGATACCCTGCTACGGGTTCCGGTCCGAGCCGCGACCGAGCCACCACAACGACACCGTCGCCAGCACCGCCAGCGCGGCGCTCGTGAGGAACGCCACGTCAGCGTTGTGGTTCACTTCCCACAGCACGCCGAAGATCACACTGGCGGCGAGCGAGAGCATGCCGAGCGTGAAGTGGTACCAGCCGAACGCGGTGCCCTGCTTGTCGGCCGGCGCCAACCCGGCCACCAGCGCCTTCTCGGGGCCCTCGGTCAGGCCGTGGTAGATGCCGTAGAGCAGGCACAACACCAGCACCGCCATCGGCGTCGTGACGAACGCGAACGCCACGTACACGCCGGCGTAGAACAACCAGCCCGCGCCGATTGTGCGCCGGTGGCCGAGCCGGTCGGCGACCCAGCCGCCGGGCACCGACGCAGCCGTCTTCACCACATGCAGCGCGGCCCACAGCAGTGGCAACGTGTACGCCGGCGCCTGCACCTCCACCGCCTTCATCAACAAGAAGATGTCCGACGCGTTGCCGAGCGTGAACAGCGCGAGCGGCAGCAAGAACGCCGACAGTCGATACGGCTTCGCGGTGCCGCCTGCGTGCGCGTGCGTCGGCTCTGGCGCCTTCTTCGGCGCTGGTGCGTCGAGTTCGCGCACGCCGAATGTGACGACGCTGATGGCGAGCGCGCCGGGGATGATCGTCAGCCAGAACACGGTGCGCACCGCGGCCTGCGGGTCGCTCGCGTCGGTCAGCAGCCACACCGCCAGCGCAGCCAGCAGCGCGCCGATCACGGCACCGGTGTGGTCCATCGCGCGATGCAGGCTGAACGCGCGCGCCTTCTGGTCGGCCGGCACCGAGCGTGCAATCAGCGCGTCGCGCGGGCTGGTGCGCAGCCCCTTGCCCACGCGGTCGAGCATGCGGATCGCCACCACCTGCCACACGGCGGTGGTCAGCGCGACCAGCGGACGCACCGCCGAGGCCAGCGAGTAGCCGACCACCACGAACGGCCGCCGGCGATCCAGCCGGTCCGACCACCGACCGGCGAACAGCTTCAGCGTGCTGGCCGTGGCCTCCGCGAGGCCTTCCAGCAGACCGAGCGCGATTGCGCCGCCGCCGAGCATGCCGATGAACAACGGCATCAACGGCACGATCATCTCGGTCGCCACGTCGGTCAGCAGGCTCGCGGCGCCGAGCACCAGCACGGTGCGCGACATCCACGCGCGCCCCGGCGGCGTCGTTCCGGCGGCGGCAGTGTCAGTGGCGGGTTGCGTCATGCCATCCCGATATCTGTTCGTCGGCCGGCGCGCAATTCCACAGATCGCTTGACGCGGGACGGCAGCCGAACCGGTAATGCACATCCCGAGTTGTTCTGTTCTGTTCTGTTCTGTCCGGGCCGAATGCATGTTCCGGGCGAGCCGGGGGTGTAAGCCCCCGGAGTCTGGTTCTGAGGCGAGCGTGCGGCGCACCAGGTCCGCGCAACCAACAGAGTCATGTGCTGGTCCCAGAACGTGACTCCGGGGGTTTACACCCCCGGCTCGCCCGGAACAGGCTCGGGCCGACGACACACACAGACACACAGACACACCGTCGGTCGCACACCCCTTCGACCAATGCTCCGCATTCCAATGGTTCTGACCGCCACGCCTGCCACGCCTGCAACGCCTGCCACGGCCCTCATTCTCGTTGTCGTCGCATCGTGCCTCGGCCTCCTCGTCGGCTGCTACGACGACCAGCCGGACCGCGACTGGAACAGCAACTTCGGTACGCCGGGCGCCAACCCGCTGACCGAACTGCCGGTGCCGACCACGACCGGCCCGATCGGCCCCGTGATCAACCAGGTGTTGCCGTTCGCGCCGCCGCTCGACCTGCCCGGCTTGCCGGCGATGATGCCCGGCGGATCGCTGCTGCTGACCGATCCGCGCCAGGCGCCGTACGTCAGCGGCGAGCTGACCAACCGGCTGCACGTCGCGGATACGCAGATCGAGCAGTGGACTCGCAAGGGTCGCTACGCGGCGCCGATCTCGCTGGTGCAGTTCACGATCAACACGGTGCCGGAGATTGCGGTGGCGGGGACGGCCACGCGCGGCAGTCGCGTGTTCGCGGTGATGTTCCGTGGCGGCGCGATCTGGCTCGGACCCTATGACGCGCGGCGGTCGCTGTTCGATCTCAGCGGGAGCAAGCTGGAATGGCAGGATGTGACCGCGTTCGGCGTGTTCGGGCCACGCGAGCTGCAGCTGCTGATCGGCACGAAGGGCGGGTTGTATTCGTGCGCGGTGCGACCGGGCGAGGACGTGGCCGCGATCTACAAGCAGGTCTCCGATGTGTGCGTCGTGTCGATCGCGTCGCTGCCGGGCCTGCGCGCGTGGGTGCTGACCAATGCGGGCGAGGTGCTGGCGGTGGAGGGCAAGTTGCAGGGCGAGCCGGGCGCGCAGGCCGTGGCGTGGACCGTGACGCCGTACCAGCCGGCCGTGGCTGATGCATCGGGCAAGCCGGTTGGCCTGGTGGCGCAGCCGGGAGCCTCGGCTGATGCGCCGGTGGTGGTGGGCGTGCGCACGTCGCTTGGTCTGGTCGTCGGCCAGCAGCTGATCAAGGGGCGGGTGGCGCTGTTGCCACGCGGCCGGTTCGCGCAGCTCGATGACAACGGGCACTTGCGGATCGCGGCGTTGAGTGATCCGGCGACGACACTGGCGGAGATTGACGGGATGGTGCGGCAGGCGGAATGGTTCGACGCGGACCCGGCGGGCACGAGCGTGGTGGCGGTGCAGGGCTCGACGTTGTCGGTCTGCGCGATCAACCCGGACGACCCGGCGTGGAAGTAGCGCCGCGGTGGGTGGCGGGCGCGGCCCGTATGAGATTCATAAAAACGCCCGTCGTAACTTGACTTTTACGGGCGAATGACGTATTATGGACAGAGCAGAAAGTTGGTCTCGGTCCGAATGTATCGAATGGGCCGCCAGGCTGAGACATGCCCGATGGGCAGACAATCGTCAAACCACGGAAGGGAGTGAAATGGGCCGATTCCGGGCGTACGATTCTTCTCAAGTCATTCATATGGAATGATTTATGGATTTCATGGAGTGGATTTCACGAGCCTCTTGTGAGCCTTGAAACGGCCCATACGAGCGTTCTCGACGCCCATACGAGGCTTCACTCCACTTTCACTGCCACTTCACGAATTTGACCCCGATGAATACAGGCTTCCAGGGCCATTGCCTCATTCGGCCAGTCGTCAACCTGGCGTTTTTGGTCAATTGCCGGCCCGGTCATGCAACGGCGAACACCCCGACCGTGTACTGACTTTTTCTGCACATCATCTGCCGATTCTGATTTCCGCGAATCCTTGTAATCACGGGGGTTTGTGGTGACCGCGTACACTGGCCGGTCGTTGAAGCAGTTCAGAGAAACGGTCTGTTGCCCCCCGCGCGTGGCGGCCTTTGTGCCTCCACACAGGCGGCTTCCAGCCCGATTCCTGTTGACTTCGGGCCGCCAGGTGGGAAACCCGGTTTCCCGCCATGCCGCACACCCGGGTCCGGACACGAGCTCGCGCCGAGCATTATCTGGCGCGGGGCGTGACATTGCAGACCAGCGGACCACTACGGCCGGCCCACCGGCCACGGAGGGAGTTCGATGAATACCGCCTTCTCGATCTGTGCCGCAGTGGGCGGCGTGATCTTCCTGATCCAGCTGGTGATGCAGCTGATGGGCCTCGACCACGACGCCGATGTGGATGTCGACGCCGATGGCGATCACGGGGACAGTTCGCTGTTCTTCGGGATACTGAGCATCCGCACGGTCGTAGCGGCAGTGATGTTCTTCGGCATTGGTGGTCTGGCCGCTCTGCAGAACGGTCAGCCGGAGTTCACTGCGCTGACCATCGCCGGCGGCTGTGGCCTGGTTGCCATGATCCTGGTCGGCCTGGTGCTGAAGGGCATGAAGAAGCTGCAGGCCAGTGGCTCCACCGACATACGCCAGGCAATGGGCCAGGCGGGCGTCGTGTACCTGGCGATTCCGGAAAGCAAGTCGGGGGCCGGCAAGGTCACGGTCACCGTGAACGGCCGCTCCACCGAGTTCGCGGCGATGACGACCGGCGCCGCTCTGGCTACCGGCGAGCAGATTGTAGTCACCAATGTTCTGACCGAAGACACTCTCGAAGTGGCGGCTGCGCCGTCACAGGAGGCCTGACCCCATGCTGCAGTCGTTTGCATCCCTCTTGCCGGTTCTCGCTGCCGAGTCGTCGGACCCGCCGTGGCTGGTGATCGGCGGCGTCGCCATCGTGCTGATGGTCTTCAGCTTCGTGTTGCTGCTGGTGAAGCGCTACAAGCGCTGCCCTTCCAACCGGGTGCTCGTGGTGTACGGCCGCGTCGGTGGCGGCATCTCGTCAAAGTGCTACGCCGGTGGTGCCGCGTTCGTCATTCCGCTGATCCAGGACTACGCGTGGCTGTCGCTGGAGCCGATCCAGATTGAAGTGCCGCTCAAGGACGCGCTGTCGTCCGAGAACATCCGCGTGAACGTGCCCAGCATCTTCACGGTGGCCATCGGCACGCAGCCCGAAGTGATGCAGAACGCCGCCGTGCGTCTGCTCGGCCTGAACACGCCGCAGATCAAGAAGCAGGCCGAGGACATCATCTTCGGTCAGCTGCGCCAGGTGATCGCCGGCATGCAGATCGAGGACATCAACCGCGACCGCGACACGTTCCTCAAGCACATCCAGACCTCGCTGGAGCCCGAGCTGAAGAAGATCGGCCTCGTGCTGATCAACGTGAACATCACCGACATCACCGACGAGTCGGGCTACATCGAGGCCATCGGTCGCAAGGCGGCTGCCGAAGCGATCAACCAGGCCGAGATCGACGTGGCCAACCAGGACAAGAAGGGTGCGATCGGTGTGGCCGAGGCCGACCGCGAGAAGAACGTGTCGGTGGCCAACGCGACGAAGGTCAAGGAGATCGGCGTGCGCGAGGCGACGCGCGACCAGGCGGTGCGTCTGGCCGAGCTCGAGAAGGAACAGCGCGTGGCCGAGGAGCGCGCGGCGTTCGAACGGCAGTCGCAGATCGCCGAGGCCGAGCGCGAGAAGCGCGTGCGCATCGCCGACGCGAACGCCAGCGCCGTGACGGGCGAGAATACGGCCCAGGCCGTGATCGCCGGTTCGCGCGCCGAGCTGAAGATCAAGGAAGCCGAGGCCTACCAGGCGGGCGAGTCGCGCCAGAAGGAAGCCGAGGCCAAGGTGCTCGAGATCCAGAACCGCGCGCTGGCGCAGGCCGCTCTGGCCGAGGCCGAGCGCGTGGAGAACGAACGCCGCGCCGAGCTGGAAGCCCCGGCCAAGGCGGCGAAGGCCAAGACGATCGTCGAGGCCGAGGCCGAAGCCGAGAAGCGGCGCATCGAGGCGGAAGGCGAAGCCTCCGCGATCTTCGCGCGGCTCGAAGCGCAGGCCAAGGGTGAGTTCGAGATGCTGGCCAAGAAGGGCGAGGGTCTCGGCAAGATCATCGAGGCCTGCGGCGGCAGCAAGGAAGCGTTCCAGCTGATGATGCTGGAGCACCTCGACACGCTGGCCAACGCCTCTGCGCGCGCGATCTCGAACATCAAGTTCGACAAGATCGTCGTGTGGGATGGCGGCGGCGCGAACGGCAACGGCAGCGCCACGAGCGGCTTCCTCAAGGGCCTGGCTGGCAGCCTCCCGCCGATCCTGAATGTGATGAAGGACATCGGTGGCGTCGACATGCCCGAGCACGTCGCGAAGCTGCAGAGCCTGAGCGAGGACGAGGGCGGCCCGAGCGACAGCGTCGGCGTCAGCAAGAAGAGCGACGGCGGCAAGAAGAAGGGCTGATCGCCGATCTGTCTACGACAACCGGACACGTGCGCGTGGCAGGGGCTCTCCGGAGCGCCTGCCACGCCTCGTTGGCGGCCACACCCGCAACGCCGCATGACTGACGTTCGCCACGCAACGCCGCGTGAACGGCGCGTGGCAGGCGCCCGCAGACGCCTGCCACGCACTTGTTCGCGGCCGGTGTCAGTTCTCGTTGATCTGGTAGATCCGCAGGTTGCCGCTCACCTCGTTGGCCAGCACGAGCAACGGCTTGCCGTTGGGGCTGTCGGTCGCGGAGATGAACTTCATGCCTTCCGGACCCACGTCACCGTCAACGTGGATCAGCTGCAGGAACGTGGCCGAGGCCGGCGTCGTGACGTCGAACACCATCACCACGTTCGTGCGCTCCATGCCCACGAAGATGTAGTGGCGACTGCCGACCTGTCCGTACGCGAGTGCCTCGGGCTCGCCACCCTGGTTGTCGCTGCGCGTGTCGAACTCGCCGG
>JBFWQT010000368.1:0-7459 GCA_050249295.1 Planctomycetota bacterium | reverse complement strand
GCGTGTCGATCGCCGTGAGGATCGCCACGCGGTCGCGGCTCTTCTGCAGCACGTCCTTGGTCGCCGCGATCTTCTGCGTCGCGTCGGTGGCAATCGCGCGCACGTCGTCGCTGGCATGTGTGGCGGCGCCGCGGATCAGCACCGACACGATCTCCGGGTCACTGATCGCGCGCAGCACCTTGATCAACTGAACGCGGTCGGCCGCGGTGGGTTGTTTGCCGGCCAGCACGCCGAGCAACACCGGTACGTCGGGCCGCCGCACGTCCTCCGCCGAGATGGCCATGAACATCGAACTGATCTGGTACTGGGTGATCCCTTCGGCGGCCATCAGCGCGGGAATCGCGGCGATCGCGGCGCGGCCGTGGTTGCGCAGCCAGGTGCAGAGAATCGTGACGCGCACGCCGACCGCCGCCTCGCTGCGACCCTTGAACAGCGTGCCCAGCTGGCGGTCGAAGTCGGCCACGCCGGCGGCCTGCCAGCCATCGAGCGCCGCGCCGAGCAGCGACAGGTCGTCGGTGGTGCGCGCGATGGTCACGAACTCGGCCGCTGGCAGGGCGCGGAGCTTGCCGAGGCCGCGCAGCGCGCACGACTTCTCGTAGTCGTCGGCGGGCTGGCGGTACATCTTCATCAGGTCGTCGCGCACCGACGGGTCGGGCACCGCGGTGAGCAGGCTGAAGGCGTAGCGGCGGGTCGAGACGTCCTCGGTGGTGTCGCGGTAGACCTCGAGGAAGAAGCGCGCCGTAACCTCTCCGCGATGGGTGTAGAGGCTGGAAAGGGTCTGTGTGCGCTTCGCGTCGCCGGCGGCCTTCTGCGTGCGATAGGTCGCGATCAGGTCGGCGATCTGCTGTTCCTCGCTTGGCGGCGGGGCCGGCGGGGCGGGCTGCGCGCTGGCCGATTGCTGCCACACGACGATGCCGGGGCCGGCCACGGCGATGATCATCAGCATCAACAGTGCGCCGGCTGCGATCTGCGTCCTCTGCATGGAATCCTTGCCTCGCGTTGCGTGTCGCGTGTGGGTGGGGTGCGGTGTGCTGGACCGTCCAGTCTGGCGTTCCGCGCGGCCACGATGCAACCGAAACTGTCGCGCGGCGCGTGCCGTCCGGCCACCGACGCCCGCCGCGGAATCGGCAGCCAACCCGGGAGGTTTGAACAAGTGGCGGCCGCGGCCGCTCCACAGCTGGTGCCCGTGGCGGCTTCAGCGCTGTCACCCGGCAGCCGATAAGCTAGATATGAGACGGTCCGATCCGGCGCCCGCCGATCGCGATCGTCTGCCCGCCCGCCTGCAGCCCGCAATCAGAGACGTCCTATGTGCGGCATCGTCGGATACACCGGTCATCGTGACGCGCTTCCGATCCTCCTCAATGGCCTGAAAACGCTGGAGTACCGCGGCTACGACTCGGCCGGCGTGGCGCTCGTCACCAACGAGCACGGATTCGAGGGCGAGAAGAAGGCGGGCAAACTCTCGTCGCTGACGCGCGAGTTCGAGAACTGGCAGCCGGCCGGGCGCACGGGCATCGGCCACACGCGCTGGGCCACGCACGGCCCGCCGAGCGACGAGAACAGCCACCCGCACTACAGCTTCGACGACCGCATCGCGGTGGTGCACAACGGCATCATCGAGAACTACGCCGAGCTGCGCGCGCAACTGATCGCGGCCGGCATCGAGTTCCGCTCCGACACCGACACCGAGGGCCTCGCCCACCTCATCGCGCAGTATGTCGCCGACGGCGTCGATCTGCGCGAGGCGGTGCAGAAGACGCTGGCGCGCTGCCACGGCAGCTGGGCGCTGCTGGTCCTGCATTGCGACGAGCCGGGCCGCATCGTGGCGTCGCGGCGCGACTCGCCGTTGATCGTGGGCGTGGGCGCCAACACCAACGGCAGCAGCGAGAACTTACTCGCGAGCGATGTCTCGGCACTGATCGAGCACACGCGCAAGGTCATCTACCTCGACGAGGGCGACCTCGTGGATCTGCGGCCCGACCGCTTCGAGATCTTCGACGCCGCCGGGCAGCGCGTCGAGCGCAAGATCACCGAGATCACCTGGAACCTGGAGAAGGCGCGCAAGGGTGGCGAGCCGCACTTCATGGTCAAGGAGATCAAGGAGCAGCCCGATGTGCTGCGCAACACGATCAACGCGGCCGTGCGCAGCACCGGCAACGGGCACGGGCCGGACATCGAGTTCCCCGAACTGAAGCTGTCGAAGGACGAGCTGGCGCAGTTCGAGAGGATCATCATCGTGGCCTGCGGCACCGCCTGGCACGCCGGGCTGGTCGGCAAGTACGCGATCGAGGAGCTGGCGCGCGTGCCGGTGGATGTCGTGTTCGCGAGCGAGCTGCGCTACGCCGATCCGGTGGTCAACGAGCGCACGCTGGTGATTGCGATCACGCAGTCGGGCGAGACCGAGGACACGAAGAAGGCGTTCATCCGCTGCCGCGAGATGGGTGCGCGCTGCATCAGCATCTGCAACGTCGTCGGCGCGAGCATCCCGCGCGAGTCGCACGGCGTGATCTACACGCTGGCCGGGCCCGAGATCGGCGTGGCGAGCACCAAGGCGTACACGACGCAGCTGGTCACGCTGCTGCTGTTCGCGCTGCACCTGGCGCGGTCGCGCAACACCATCAGCAAGGAGCGCTCGCGCGACCTGCTGGTCGAGCTGCGTCAGTTGCCCGAGCTGGTGCGCGCCGCGCTGGCCTGCGAGCCGGCCGTGAAGGAGGTCGCGCGGTACTGCGCGTTCGCGCCCAACTTCATGTACCTCGGCCGCAACTACAACTTTGCCACGGCGCTGGAAGGCGCGCTCAAGCTCAAGGAAATCACCTACATCCACGCCGAGGGCTATGCGACCGGCGAGATGAAGCACGGCCCGCTGGCGCTGGTGGACAACACGTTCCCCGTCGTCGCCGTCGTCGTGAAGGGCCGCGTGACAGCCAAGATCATCTCCAACCTCAAGGAAGTGGAAGCGCGCAACGGCATCGTGATCGCCATCGCGAGCGAGGGCGTGGAAGGCCTCGACGAGTTCTGCCGCAGCGTGATCCGCATCCCGGAGACGAGCGAGATCCTCTCGCCGGTGGTCGCCGTGATCCCGCTGCAGTTGCTGGCGTATCACGTGAGCGTGAGCCGGCAGATTGATCCGGACAAGCCGCGCAACCTGGCGAAGGCCGTCACGGTCGAATGAGCGGAGCGCCTGGCGCTTCCGCTGCTCGTTACCTCGATGCGTCCTCGTTGTTGTACGCCACCGAGAGAGTCTCGAACTCGCCATACACGAACTCGCCTTCGGGGGCGGGTGCGTGCCAGCGGGCGTCGCCATGCGCGGCCAGGCGGAACGGGCCATACGCGCGGTAGTCGCGCACCGGCGTGGAGAAGCGCATCGACGCGAACGACTTGCCGTCCGGCGCGGCGCGCGACCGATCGTCGGAGACAAAGTCGATGAGTTGCCCGTCGTCGTCGAAGTGCAGCACGGCCGCAATGGTCTGCTCGCCGAGCGTGAACCGGGCGTTCGCCGTGTGATCGTCCACCGCCTCCCAGCGGATCGCGGGCGAGATCAGCGTGCCGGGCGCGAGGATGCACATGTCGTTGAACAGCGTCACCGTCTCCGACCGGTTCATCACCTCGCCGCTCGCGTGCACCATGTCGATCAGCCCGGCGACCTTCACGTCCATCGTGGCCGCTGCGCCGACGAAGCGATGGAACGCCTGCACCGGTACGCCGCTCATCGTCGCGCTCATCAGGAACAGCCGCGTGGGTTCGTCGGCGAAGCTCTGCTGCTCGGCCTCGAACGGCATCCACGCCGCGCTCGCGTCGCTGCGGATCCGACCACTGAACGTCACGCGGTAGCTGAGGATGCGCGGCTGGCCGACGAACCCGGTGACTCGCAGGTAGCGCTGCACCGGCGGCGGCAACGGCGCGAGGTCGTCTTCGCTGATCAGGCCGGGTGACGGCAGCGCCGCCACACGGGCCAGACCGGCGCTGGCGTGTCGCGCGAGGTCGGCGCGGAAGCTGGTCGGCCCTTGCGTGGCAAAGCCGTAGATCACGCCGAGCAGCAGGATCACATTCGCCAGAGTGCCGAACTTCGCGTCGGCAAACGAGGAGACGATCGCCACCTGCGACACGACCAGCGCGACGGCGCCGATCAGCCACCACCACGCGGGGGCCACGAACAGCGCGACCATCGCAGCAAGCGTCAGCAGGGCCGCGAGCAGCCAGACCACGCCGAACGCCGGCGAGATCGGCCGGGTGAGTTGTGGAACGTCGGCAATGCCGAACGCCTTGACGACGCCGATCAGATGAATCAGCCCGTGGATCGTCATCAGGACGACGAAGACCAGGCGCATGGGCATCGCGCTCCGGGTCGGGTCAGGCGGCGCCGACCTCGTTCATTACCTTGAACTCACGGCCGACGCGGATGATCTGGTCGAGGACGAAGTCCAGTTGCTCGTCGGTGTGGGTGGCCATGTAGCTGGTGCGCAGGCGGCAGGCGTTCTCGGGCACGGCCGGGGAGATCACCGGGTTGGTGAACACGCCGGCGTCGAGCAGGGCGCGCCACATGCCGAAGGTGGTCTCGCGCGGGCCGATGATCAGCGGGATGATCGGCGTCTCGGTGTCGCCGATGTTGAAGCCGGCCGCGCGCAGGCCGTCGCGCATCTTGCGCGTGTTGGCCCACAGGCGCTCGCGCCGCCACGGCTCTTCCTTGATGATCTCGAGCGCACGCAGCACGGTCGCGGCGGAAGCCGGCGGAATGCTGGCGCTGAAGATCAGCGCGCGCGAGTGATTGCGGATGTAGTCGATGACCTTCGCGTCGCCGGCCACGAAGCCGCCGATGCTGGCCAGTGACTTGCTGAATGTGCCGGTGATCAGGTCGACCTGGTCGGTGATGCCGAAGTGCTCGGCGGTGCCGGCGCCGTTGGGCCCGAGCACGCCCAGTGAGTGCGCGTCGTCGACCATCACCGCGGCATCGTGGCGACGCGCGATGCGGGTGATCTCGGGCAACTGCGCGATGTCGCCTTCCATGCTGTAGACGCCGTCGACGACGATCAGCTTGCCGCGATCACCGGCGCGCTCGAGCAACTGGTCGAGGTGTTCGAGGTCGTTGTGGCGGAACCGCAGCGTCTCGCCGAAGCTCAGTCGCGCGCCATCCTGGATGCACGCGTGGTCGAACTTGTCGAGCACGACCGAATCGCCGCGACCAACGAGTGCGGCGATGGTGCCGAGGTTGGTCTGGTATCCGGTGCTGAAGACCAGCGCCGCTTCCTTGCCGACGAAGGCGGCGAGTTCGGTTTCGAGCCGGTCGTGCAGTTCGAGGTTGCCGTTGAGAAACCGGCTGCCCGTGTTGCCGCTACCGAAGCGCTCGAACGCCTCGCGCGCCGCGCGCACAATGCGCGGATCGTGCGTCAGCCCCATGTAGTTGTTGGAGCCGACCATGAGTTTGCGCTTGCCGCCGATCACGACGTGTGTGTCGTGGGTTTCCTCGATGCGTTGGAAGTAGGGATATAGCCCCCGCCGGCGGAGTTCGTCGGCCGCATCAAAGTCGGCGCATTTCGCAAATACGTGCATTGGGTGACCTTCGGGACGGCAGGCGAGCGAGGCCATCGGGTGCGGATCAATTAACCCGCAGCGTCATGGCCGGCAAGATGTTCTCCCGGCATGAGTAGTGTTCTCCCAGCATGCAGAGTTCAACACAAGTCATGACACGCTGATTCCCCGCACCCGGGACCCCACGGCACCCATCTTCCGTGTCAGGTTCGGCTTACAGCAGTTCTTACGGTGGTGTCCTGGTTCTGGCACAGGGTCGGAAGACGTCAACCGCGCTCGCGGCCGACTTGCCATAAACCCGGGGTGTGCGGCGGTGGGACATTTTGACTCGCGTCTCAACTAGCTCTAAGGAAAGGAGTTACATCGCATCTGGATTTGTCGGCGCCTGGCACGCCCGTTGCACCCTCCCTTCGCACGGATCACACACACACGGGATGCTGTTCAGGAGATCGACCCATGCCGCGCGCCAACCACGCTTCCTTCTTCCTTCTCACGCTGGCTGCGGCCGGGCTCGGACTGCTGCTCCTGACGGGTTGTAGCGGTGGCGGCGTCGGCGGCTTCGGTGACCCCGGCAACACCGGCAACGGCGGTGGCGGCAACGCCAACAACAATGTTGCGAACAACAACAATGCAGCGAACAACAACGCGGCCAACAACAACAACGCAGCCAACAACAATGGCGCAAACAACAACAACGCTGGCGGCGGTGGCGGCACCCCGCTGATCAGCGGGTCGTTCACCACGCTCGGCAAGCCGGCCGGTGGCTACAACGTCATCACCGACATGCACGTCTTCAATGGCCGGCTGTACTTCACCAACAACAACAGCCCGCTGCGCTCGTTCGGCGCCAACGTGCACTACACGACCAACGGCAGCACTTTCACCAGCGTGATCAGCGACGCGACCAGCCAGGGCTACCTGCGCATCCGCGAGATCGATGGCAACCTGTTCATCGCCGACGGCGACCCCAACGGCCTTGACCCGAGCTACGTCTACGAGAGCACCACGGGCAACAACTTCGGGTCGTTCACGCAGACCGTCGTCACCGGCGCGGTGCACACCTTCGACTGCATCAAGATCGGCGCGAAGTACTTCTGCAGCAACGGCATGGGCAACAGCAACGGCTCGCTGTGCAAGGCCACCACGGTGGGCGGCAACTGGAGCGAGACGGTGCCCACCAACCTGCAGCGCCTCAAGTACATGGTGTGGTTCAAGAACATGCTCTTCGTCGCCAAGCGCGCCATCGGCACGACCATGGACTATGCGCGCTGGGACGGCGACCCGGAGACCGCCGCGGGCTACGGCTACGACGTCGCGCCGGGCGAGGCCAACACCTTCCGCTGGTTTGTCACGGCTGACGGCACGCGCCTGTACTGGTCGTTCGCATCGGATGCGCTGCACTGCTACACGACCACCGACGGCAGCAGCTGGAGCGTGGTGACCAGCCTCGACGGCAAGTTCATCAGCGACTTCTGCGAGATCGACGGCAACGTCTACGCCCTGTCGCACGACGGCCTGTGGGGCTCGACCAACGGCACGACCTTCACGCAGGTCTGCGCCGCGCCGGCCGGCCAGCCGTTCCATCCCGAGGCGGTCGGTGGCGGCATCAACACCGAGTCGATGGCCTCGATGACCGTCTACAACGGCAAGATCTGGGCCGGCGGCAGCACCACCGGCACGCTCTACCGCGTGGACTGATCTCTCTCTGCGATGTGTGTGTGTGGTCCGCACCGGCGGAACTCCAACGGGGTTCCGCCGGTCGGCATTTGCGCGCTGCTGCTACTCGCCACCTGCGCCGTCGCTCTTCGTCTGCTTCCAGGGCCGGTACTCGATGTTCATCGGCGGCCGATCGGCCGGCACCTCGCGCAACGGCTCGCATGGCCGCAGCGTGGCATGCAGCTCGGCCGGCAATGCCTGGTAGATCGCGGTGCCC
>JBFWQT010000367.1:0-7466 GCA_050249295.1 Planctomycetota bacterium | reverse complement strand
CTGGCGCTCGGCCTCGGTCATCACGGGCGGCGGATTCGTCGTGTCGGCCGTGTTGCCGTTGCCGGGCGCGTGATTCGTCGCGGCGTTGCCCGGCTCGTCGGGTGCTGGCCCGGTGGCCTTCTGCCCGCAGCCGACCACTTGCGCGAGCGCAAGCGCAACAATGAAGACGACAGCGATGAGAAGCCCGGTGCGTGACTGCTGCTGCGGCATGGCGTCGCGTCCTTGATGGATGACACGGCAGGCCGGGGAGTTGCCCCCGCACGGCCGGATGGGAGACGGGCAGTATGCTACGCCGCGCACGCGTGGCGAGTTGCACGCGCTGCCGATTCCGGGGCTGCGGTTTCTATGCGTTGTCGTTGCCGTCGTCCTGCGCGCTGTCGCCGTCATCCAGCGACTGCACGACCCGGCCGGTGGTGGCGCGCGGATGGCCGAAGCGGCGCCACTCTTCAATCAGCTTCTGCACCTCGTCGAACCGACGGTGCCGCTTGTAGATCTCGATCAGGCGCAGCGACTGGAACACGTCGTCGCCGTAGAGACGATGGCCGGAGTCGGTGGCGTCGCGCGTCTGCAGCAGACCCTGGATGGTGTAGTTGTGCAGCGTCTGGCGCGAGAAGCCGGTGATGCGCATCACGTCGCCGATGCGATACAGCTGCCTCGGCGCCTGCCCGTCGCGGATGTCGCGCGCGATCGCCGCGGTGTCGGCGGGTTGCGCTGCCGGGGTGTCGGCCGGCATATCGGCGGGTTCGTCGCCGGTCGTCTCGCCATCCACATCCAGCAGTTCGCGGATCTCCTTGAGCGGCCGGTGGCGCTGCAGCTTCTTGATGCGGTGGATCCGCTCGAACACGCTCTCGTCGTAGTACGCGTGCCCGCCGTCGGTCCAGCGCACCGGCTTGATCAGCCCCAGCGACTTGTAGTTGTGCAGCGTCTGTCGCGACAGGCCGGTATGCGCCATCAGCTCGCCGGTGCTGTACAGCTTTTCCGGCGGCTTGACCCCGCTGCTCCCGGTTTCGCGATCAGGTTCCGTCATCCGGCTCGATGCTCCGTGCCGCGGCTGACCTCACCTATACAACGACCGGAATGCCGGCGCACTTGAGGCGTGAGGTGCGTACGATACGCGCACACCACTGCTGCCGACGCCGCCGCGACCATGCGCGTTGCCCGCCGCTACGAACTGAACCGGATGCTCGGCGCGGGCAGCGCCACGCGCGTGTTCATGGCGGACGACGCGCTGACCGGCCGCACCGTGGCGCTCAAGCTGGCCGACCCGGATGCGCCGGCCGCGGTGCATGCCGAGCTGCGGCGCGAGTTCCGCCTGCTGCGCGAACTCTCGGTGCCGGGGTTGCCGCGCGTGCACGATGCCGGGCGCGACGGCGCGGGCGGTGCGAGCTACCTCGCGCTCGACCACATCGATGGCCCCGACTTCGGCCGCGTGCTGCGTGCGCACGACCGCCCGGCCGCGTCGGCGCTGCTGCCCACGCTGCGCGGCATCGCCTCGGCGCTCGCCGCGTTGCACGCCAGCGGCATCGTGCACGGCGACCTCAAGCCGGCCAACGTGCTGCTGCCGATGACCGCCGATGGCCCCGCGCTGGCTCGTCCCGTGCTGATCGACTTCGGCCTGGCCAAGGATCTGCGCGACGCCGAACCCGAAGGCGGCCTGGCCGGCACCTACGCGTTTCTCGCGCCCGAGCGCTTCGATGGTGCGCCGCCGTCGCTGGCCGCCGACGTGTACGCGTTCGGCGTGATGGCGTGGTGGGTGCTGGTCGGCGCGCTGCCGATCGAGCCGGGCAACACCGCCGAGTCCGCGCGCAAGGCCGCCCGCGAGGCGAGCATTCCGCCGTTGCCGGACACCGGGTTCGGCGGCGAAGCGATCGACCCGGCCTGGCGCGACACGATCCGCCGCTGTCTGTCGCGCGACCCCGGCGATCGTCCGCGCGACGGCAGCCGCGTGTTGCAGTCGCTGAACGCCGATACGGGTGCAGATGCCGGGAGCGATGCCGCGCCGCCACCGCTGCCGCCGTCGCCCGTGCTCGGCCGCGACGACCTGCTGCACCGATTGAGCGATCGGCTTGTCGCGCGCGCCGCCACGTGCAGTGCGCTGGTCGGCCCGCCCGGCGCCGGCATGCGTCGTGTCGCGCGCGAGGCGGTGCATCGCATGCACGACCTCGGCGGTGGACGTCGCGTGATCGAGGTCGCGGCGCTGGCCGACGACGCGGGCCTGCCCGAGGGTGTCGTCTCGCTGGATCGCATCCGCGATGTGGTTCGGGCCGAGAGCCGCCTGCCCGGCCCCGCCGAAGCCGCCGACCTGATCGACTGGCTGCGCGAGGTGCCGAGCGTGCTGGTGCTCGCCGTGCCGCCTGACGTCGAGTGGGTCGCGCCCGACGCACGGCAGTTTGTCATCGCGCTGGTCACGGCTGTGCGGTTGCTCGCGCCCTCGGACCTTGCCGTCATGCTGCTGGTGACGACCAGCGACGAGGCCGAGACGGCACCGGAGTGGCTCGGCAAGCTGGACGGATTGCATGTCGAGACGATCCGCCCGCTGCCGGTCGAGCAGTTCGACACCTACGTGCGCGCGACGTTGCGGCTCGACGATGCGCAGAAGTTGCCGGCCTCGTGGAAGCCGTGGACGACGCGGCTCGCGCCCGGCTGGCCCGGCCTGTGGCGCCAGGCGCTGGAGGCGATGACCGCGGCCGGCGCCGTGCGCTGGGCTGGCGGGCGCTGGCAACTCGCGGAGGAGCGTGACCTGGCCGACGTGCCGTTGCCGCAGCGTGCCAACCGGCTCGCGCGACAGCTCGATGCGCTGGACGCCGATGCGCGAACGGTGCTGGCCGCGGTGGCACTGGCCGGGCCGCTGGCGACGCGCGCCCTGGCGGTCGATGCGCTCGGACGATCCGGCGCGAACGATGCCGCGACGCGCGGGCCGCGGGCGATCGAACAACTGGCTGCGGCCGGGTTGCTGCAGGAGCAGCGCGACGGCGAGGCCTGGCGACTCACCGCGCGAGTCACCGATGGCCTGCCGACGCTGACCGATCGCCTGGACGGCGGCAACGGGGACAACGGGGACAACGGTGACAGGGCGCGCGGCGCGATCCTCGACGCGATCTCCGCGGCGCTCGATCAGAACAAGGAAGTCGCGTTGCCGGCCGCGTCGTGGCGCGCGCTCGCCGCGTTGGCAGATGCACTGCGCCGGCCGGCCGACGAGCGCCGCGCGTGGTGGCTCGGTGCGAGCCACGCCAGCGAAGCCGAGCAGGACGCGACCGGCGCGCTCAGCGCCCTCGAGACCGCGGCCGTGCTTGCGGGCGAGTCGTCGGCGGACGACGACATCGCCGGTCTCGCGCGCCACTGGAAGCTCACGCGCGCGCTGCGCAAGACCCGCCGTTCGCACGAGATTGCCGCGCGACTCCACACCATGCTGCCGCGCCTGCAGGCCGCCGGTGCGCCGGTCGCGCGCGAGCTGGCCGAGTGCCACGAGATGCTGGCCGGCGAGGAGCAGCGCGCGTGCAACTGGGACGCCGGCGAACAGCACCTGCGCACCGCGCTCGACGTGCTCGCCACGCAGCCCGCGACCGACAGCAACCGCCTGCAGCAGGTGCAGTGTCACATCTCGCTGGCGATGGTCGAACTCGGCCGCGCGCGCTACGACATCCTGCTGCAGCATCTCGACGACGCGATGCAGCTGATCCGCCTGTTGCCCGACGAGCTGACCAGCGAGGTGCGCGGCCGGGCGCTCTCCGTGCGCGGGCACGTTGCGTGGGTGCGCGCCGACTACGCCGCCGCGCGCGACGCCTACATGCAGGCCGCCGAGGTGGAGGGTGCCGCCGGCTCGACGCGCGGCCAGGCGATCAGCCTCAGCAACGTCGCGCTGATGATGCACACGCTGGGCGACACAGCCGCGGCCGGCACGGTCTACGAACAGGCCGAGATGCTCTATCGCCGGCTCGGCATGGTCGACGCGCTCGGCCAGTTGCTCAACTCGCGCGCGCACATCGCGCTCGGTCGCGGCGAGGTATCGGCGGCGCGCGCAATGTTGCAGGAAGCGCTCGAACTCACCGCCGATCGCGGCGACGTGCAGCTCGAGGTGTCGATCATCTGCAACATCGCGGCCGAGGACATCGAGGCGTCGGCGTTCGACGTGGCGGCCGACGCACTGAACAGCGCGGCCGAGCGGATCCGCGACGTCAGCGAGCCGATGATCCACGGCGTGGTGCTCGACAACCTCGCGTCGCTCGCCACCGAAGACGGCCAGCTGCTCGACGCGGCCGACATGCTCGCGCGCTCGGAGACGTACTTTGCCGAGGGCGGGCTCGACTTCATGGTCGAACGTGGCGCCAGCCGCCGGGCGTCGCTGCTGGCGCTGGCCGGCGATCATTCGCGCCTCGCCGATGCGCTGCGCGCGTACGCGCCACCGCCGCCGGGTGCGCGCGGCAACTTCAACACGCTCGGCGACGCCGGCCTGTGGGACCGCCTCGCGCGCGGCCTGCAGGCGATCGGCAATGGCGCCTGGGGTGTCGCCGACCTGATGCTCACCGCGGCCGTGGAGCGCACGGCCGACGTGGACCGCCGCGTGGAACGTCGCGCTGTGCTGCCGCTGGCGTCGCGATTGCGCGTGCTGCAGGGCGAGCTCACGTCTGCGCGCGAGCTGGCCCGCATGCTGCGCCAGCAGGAAGGCATCGAGGAGTCGGCGCTGCATCGCGCGCGGCTCGATCTGATCGGCGCGACGATTGCCTGGCAGCAGGGCGATGCGGCGCACGCGCGCTCGTTGCTGCGCTCGGCGCATCGCACGGTGCGCCGCTTCGACGAGTCGCCCCACGGCCATGGCGAGCATGCGCACGTGATGGCCGTCGCGCGGCTGATCGGTGATGACGACATGGCCGACGCGATTGCGGCGACCGGATTCGCGCGCGTCAACGTGCTGGACTGGCTGACGTTGCTGGCCGCGCGACTGCAGGGCTGGCTGACGCGCCGGCGCGATGACGACGCGGTGCCGCCACCCGTGCCGTCGTTGCATGCACTGACTGCCGGCGACGACGGGGTCGCGCCGCCCGAGTTGTTGCGCATCCTGCAGCCACTCGCGACCGGCGACCCTGCGACGCTTCCCGTCGACTGGCTTTCCGGGCTGCTGACGTGGGCGGTGCGTGCGCCATGGCCCGGCCTCGCGTGGCGCATTGCCGGCCTGCTCGGCCGCATCACCGGTGATGCCGCGTGGCACGACGAGGCGCGCCAGACGCTCGACGAGATTGCGATTGATCTTGCGCCGCATCAGCGGCCGGCGTTCTGGCAGTTGCCCGCGCACCTCGCGGCGGTCGGCGAGTTCGAGTTGCTCGATGCGCTGGCCGACGGCGGCGACGACGATGGTGGCGACGACGACATGGCGGACGGTGGCATCGGTTCGTTGCCCACCGAGCGCGGCGCGATCGGGTCGTTGGCCGTCGGCGATCTGCAGACCGAGCGCAACGTGCCGATGCCGCCCGACCCGGCGCGCATCGCCAACTTGCCCACCGAGCGCCCCGCCGCGTGGCGCAGCACGCCGGAGGCCGCGGTCGAGAACGAGCCGGCCGCGAATGACGACGTCGGTCAGGCCGCCGAGACCGATGCGGTGGCCGCAGCGCTGCCGGGGCCGGAGCAGTTGGTGCTGGAGGGTGGCCTTGACGAGGCGGTCACGCGCTATCAACGACTGCTGATTGCCAGCATCCTCGAGCGCACCGGCAACAACCGCTCCGAGACCGCGCGCATTCTCGGCATCGAGCGGTCGCGCCTGTATCGCCTGCTCAAGCGGCTCGGCCTGTAGGAGCACGAGCGCAACCGCAAGTGGCTGTCAAAGAACTCACGCCCGGGCGAGCCGGGGACGGAAGGCTGGTGCGCTTGCGATCACGAATTCCCGGAGCAACTGCATGTCACTGTCCTGGCCACGACCGAGTGCGCCGGTTGTGGCCGTTGTGGCCGTTGTGGCCGTTGTGCGCGGACAGACTCTGGCCACCCGCTAACACAAGAGCCGCGAGCGCGAGCGAGCGGGCCCCGAGGGCCCCGGGTCTACGGATCAACCGTCGCAGGATTCGTGAACGCGCTTGTCAGCGTTCGAACGGTGGGCTTGCAGGCGTGGCACCAACGGGGCCTGCTCGCTCGCGCTCGCGGCTCTTGATCTAGCGCTCTGAAGTCAGCTCTCGATTGGTTCCCTGGCCGGTCCCCGGGCTCGACCTGAAGATAGCGGAGGCAACCGCGAGATGCGCGAGGTTGCGAGGTTGCCCGCGTTTCCCCGCTCCCTTTCGGTCGCGGCTCTTACCCGATCAAGGCGCAGTTGTCGTCCCCCTTCGGCAGCTAACGGCTCCCGCCGCCCACATGAACTTCCCGCTCGACCCGCCACGCCGCCGCGCGGTACATCTGTAGTGCGGCTGGCGCTGGCTGCCCCGCGCCCCCGGACACCACCTCGGCCGAACAACGTGAGCGACTCCTCTTCCTCCTCCATTTCCGAGCCGGTGGTGCGACCGCACTCCGCACTCGACCGCGACGCACCGTCGCCGCTCGACACCGACGTCGAGGACGGCCACGAGCTGCAACCCGGCGACGTCTTCGCCGGCTGGGAAGTCGAATCGCTGATCGGCCGCGGCGGGATGGGCACCGTGTACCGCGTCAACCGCGCCGGCACGAAGGCGGCCCTGAAGATCCTGCAGCCGACGTACCTGGCCAACGAGCGCTACCGCCAGCGCTTCCTGTTCGAGTGCCAGCAGCTGCAAACGCTCAACCACCCCAACATCGTCCGGCTGCTCGAATTCGGCACGCGCGGCGACGTGCCGTACCTGACGATGGAGCTGATCGAAGGCACCGACCTGCACACGCTCGTCGAGGAGCGCGGCCCGCTGCCCTGGGAGCAGGCCACGCGACTCGTGCTGACGATCGCGCGCGGCCTGGAGTTCGCCCGCCGGCGCGGCCTGATCCACCGCGACATCAAGCCCGAGAACGTGCTGCTGCAACGCAAGGGTCGGCTCGCGCGCGCCAAGATCGTGGACTTCGGCCTGATCAAGCAGATCACATCGGAGCACGGCGACGAGAACCTGCTGACCTTGCAGCCGCAGGACTGGTTCGGCGTGATGGACCGCTTCCAGGCGCACATGGATCGCGTGCTGCAGCGCGACTGGTCGCGCCGGCGCACCGACCTGGAGATCCGCGAGGTGCTGCGCGAGCTGCGTGACGTGCTCTACACGGCCAAGCGCATCGAGCTGCCGCAGGACTCCGACACCAGCTACCGCCATCGCGGCGGCAAGGCGACCGGCCGCACGGGGCGCATCGGCCAGGTGCGACGCAGCTCCACGTCCGGCCGGCGCACCACCACCAACGGCCGCGGTCGTACCCGCGCGCTCGGCCTGACGCAGGACGGCGAGTGCCTCGGCACGCCGTACTTCATGGCGCCCGAGATGTGGCTCGAAGTGCCGGCCGACCATCGCGCCGATATCTTCTCGCTCGGCGTGACCTGG
>JBFWQT010000366.1:0-7466 GCA_050249295.1 Planctomycetota bacterium | reverse complement strand
TGGGGCGCAGCATCCACCCACACGGCCAGTTGCTTCTCCCACTCGTCGAGAATGCGGTAGTAGTTGCTGACGTGGTAGCAGGCCTGGCGCACGCGCGCCTCGTTGTCGGGGTGCAGCTTGATGTACGCGGCCGCGGCATCGCCGAGCGGACGGTAGATCTCGAAGCCCATCTCCTTCACGGTCTCGGGCGCGCGGCGCCACGTGTTCATCTGCTCGTTGGCGGCCTCCACCGCGGCCCACGCGGCGGCCTCGGCAGCGGCCGGGTCCGGCGTGTCTGGCGCGGCCGGCGCGACCTGCGTGTCGGGCGGATCCTGGGCGAGAGCGAACGGCGCGGCAAGCGCCAGCGCGAGCAATACGAACAGCGGCAGATACGGACGCATGGAAAGGTCTCCGGCTGGTGTGCGAGCGTGTGTGCATCAATCAATACCGGTTGGTCGCGCGTGGCGGCCAGACCATTCGGACGATTGGCCAGCACCGAATCCGCGATTTGCGCACCGGCGCATCGTCGATTGGCACCAACGCCACGACCCACCGATCAACCACCACCCCACCTCATGCAACGTGCCCTGTCAGCCGCTGTGTTGCTGGTTGCGCTGGCCGCGCCAGCGTTCGCGCAGCAGCCCGCGCCCGAGCCCGCGCCCGCACCCGACACCGTCGCCGTCAACTTCTTCACGCCGGGCCACTTCAAGGCGGCCGTGGCGGCGGCCACGCAGCAGAAGCGACTGCTGTTGATCAAGGGCATCGCGTTCGGCGTCGACGAGCTCGGCGCGCAATGCGCCACGAAGGGCCACTGGTGACCGGCCGGCGACGTGTTCCGGGGCGGGCCCCTGGCTGAAGAACGCGTCATCCATCTGCTCAACCGTCGCTTCGTCTGCTTCTACTACAACCTCGGCGCGGGTGGCTGCGGCTACGACGCCGACGCGGCCGCGTTCGTGAAGAAGAGCGGATCGCAGCCGTTGCTCAGCATCTATCAGCCGACCGGCGAGCTCGTGATCGCGCTCGACCACGGCATCCAGAAGGATCGCTTGCACGCGGTGCTGGTCCGCACGCTCACGCAGCACGCCGAATTCAACACGATGACCGACGACGAGCAGAAGACGCTCGACGCCGCGAAGGAGCACGCCGACGACGCGGCCGCGCAGCTGGCCGCCGGCGAGCTGCTCGATCAGCTCGGTCGCGCACCCGAGGCGCAGTTCCGCTACTCGATGGCGCGCAAGCTGGCTGGCACGCGTGAGGCGGCGGTGGCCACGTTGCGCTTCGCGATTCTCGCGCGGCATCAACAGCGCACCCGCACCGCGGCCCTGTGCCTGGACGAAGTCGCCACGGCCACGGCAAGCGATGGCGCAACCGATCGCTTCGACCTGCTGGATGATGTGGCGCTGGAGCGCGCGCACGCGCTGCTCGATGCCAAGAAGAACGCCGAGGCGCGCGACCTGCTGACCGCCGCGCTGCGCACGTGGCCGGCGAGCAACCGCACCGGCGAGCTGCGCTGGCTGGCTGGCAAGGCCTGCTACCGGCTGGGTGACAAGCCGATGGCCAACTACCACTGGACGTGGGTGATGGAGAATCTGGCCGACGATCGGATGTTCATGCGCTGCTACCTGGCGGTCGCGGTCGAGGCGATTCCGTTCCCCAATCCGGAGCTGGATGGCGCGAGCATGGCCAGCGGCGTGGTCACGCACGACAGCGCCGACCGCGCGCGGGCAAAGGCGCACGCCGACTACGAGCGCATCCGCAAGGAGTTGGCGCAGGCGGCCACGGAGAAGAAGTAGGCGCCTCTTGTTCGCTACGCGAACCACGGCCGCAGCGTGCCCTGCCAGGCGGCGCACAATACCTCGACACTGGCGCTCATCAATTCGCCGGTCTCGCCGCGCGCGGTGAGTGTGGCCGCATCGGTCACGCTGCCGATCGGCTGCAGCCGGTCGCCGGCAATCGACGCCGCCTGGTCGGCGTGCTCGGCGGCAATCTCCAGCACGAAGCGCGACGGACTCTCGGCGAACAGTCGCACCGTGTCGCGCTGCGCCGGCGTGAGCGACGCGTCGTCATCGGCCAGTCGCAGCGCATGCACGTCGAGCGACGCGCCGAGCTCACCACCGCCACCGATCGCCATCTCCGCGACGGCCGTCAGCAGGCCGCCCTCGGCACAGTCGTGGCACGCGCGCACGATGCCGGCATCGCGCAGCGCCTCCAGCCGGTCGAACGTCGCGGCGGCTTCGGCGGGGCGCACCTGCGGCACGTCGGTGCCACTCGGCAGGCCGCTTGCCAGCAGCAGATGACTGCCGCCGAGCTCCGGCCGCGTGACGCCGAGCACGAACAACCGGCTGCCGGCGGCCTTCAACTCGCTGGTCATCGTCTGCGCGTTCACGTCGCGCATCACGCCGATCGCGCTGATCAGCAGCGTCGGCGGGATCGCGATCGCCTCGCCCGCAGCGGTCAGATACTCGTTGTTGAGCGAATCCTTGCCGCTGATGAACGGCAGCCCCCACGTCACGGCCAGCTCGTAGCAGGCCTTGCTGGCGCGCACCAGGCCGCCGAAGCGGTCGGGCTTGTTGCAGTTGCCCCACGAGTAGTTGTCGAGAATCGCCAGTGTGCGCCGCGACCCGCCGCACGCCAGCGCGTTGCGCACCGCCTCGTCGATCGCGTTGGTCGCCATGTGGTACGGGTCGATCAGGCCGAGCTCGGGGTTCAGCCCGTTGCTGATCACCACGCCGCGCGGCGAACCGGGCACCGGCTGCAGCACGCAACCATCCGACGGGCCACGCTGCCCCGGACCGACAAACGGTTTGACCACGCTCATCGCCAGCACCTCGTGGTCGTACTGGCGCACCACCGGCTCCTTGCTGCACACGTTCGGCGCCGCGAGGATTTTTCGCAGGGTGTCGGCGACATTGCCGGCCGGCACCTCGCTGCGCGTCGCGGCGGCCGGCTGCCACTCGGCCTTGCGCACCGTGCGCGGCAGGCCATCGTGCAGGAAGCGCATGTCCAGATCGGCGACGAGCACATCGCCGTGTCGCAGCTTCAGCCGGCCGCTGGCGACGAACGTGCCGATCACGGTCGCCTCGACGTCCTCGCCGGCAAACAGCGCCAGCGCCGCGTCGAGCTTGTCACCCGGCGAGATTGCCACGACCATCCGCTCCTGCGCCTCGCTGAGCCAGATCTCGCGGCTCGTCAGGCCGTCGTACTTCAGCGGCACGCGATCGAGCTGCACCTCGGCGCCAAGCTGCTCGCCCATCTCGCCGACGGCCGAACTCAGGCCGCCCGCGCCGCAGTCGGTGACAGCGTTGAACAGCCCGCGGTCGCGCGCCTGCAGCATCACATCGAGCACGCGCTTCTCTTCGATCGCGTTGCCGATCTGCACCGCGCCGCTGCTCACCGTCTCGCTCTCGCTGGTCAGCTCGGCCGACGAGAACGTCGCACCGCCGATGCCGTCGCGCCCGGTGCGGCCGCCGATCACGACAATCGCGTCGCCGTCCTGCGCCGCCTTGGCAATCATCGTGCGCGGCATGATGCCCACGCACCCGGCGTACACCAGCGGATTGCCGAGGTAGCGCTCGTGGAAAAAGATCGCGCCGTTGCCGGTCGGGATGCCCATGCGGTTGCCGTAGTCGCGCACGCCCGCGACCACGCCGCGCATCACGCGCGCGGGGTGCAGCACACCGGCCGGCAGGTCGTCGCGCGAGAACTGCGGCGGGCCGAAGCAGAACACGTCGGTGTTGAGGATCGGCCGCGCGCCGAGGCCGGTGCCCATAATGTCGCGGATCACGCCGCCGATGCCGGTGCCCGCGCCGCCGTAGGGTTCCAGCGCGCTGGGGTGGTTGTGCGTCTCCACCTTCATGGCCACGCCGAAGGTCTCGTCGAAGGCGATCACGCCGGCGTTGTCGACAAACACGCTGAGGCAGAACGGATTCGCCGTGTCGTCCTTCGCCATCAGCTCGTGCGTGGCGCGCGCGATCGTGCTCTTGAGCAGATTGTCGATGCGCTCGCGATGCACCTCGGCGCCGGCGGCGTCGCGTTCGACGTAGTCCACGATGCCGGTCAGCGTCTTGTGCTTGCAGTGCTCCGACCAGGTCTGCGCGATCGTCTCCAGCTCGACGTCGGTCGGGTCGGCGCCGGCCTCGCGGAAGTGCGCCTGGATCGCCGTCATCTCGTGCACGTCGAGCGCGAGGCGATGCTGCTTCGAGAGCGCGACCAGCGCGTCGGCCGTCAGCTCGCGGAAGCCGGAAATCTCGACGCGCCGTGGTTCGGTGTGGCTGCCGGTGCGCAGCGTGGTCAGCGCCGGGTCGCCGGGCAGCACCTCTTCGATCACGTCGTTGGCCAGTTGCCGCTTCGTGAACGCGGCCAGCGTGGCCGGCAGTGCGCCGTTGGCGCCGGGCGTCACGCCGCGGAAGACAAACTTCTTCACCGTGCGCGCAGCCGTCAGGGCGATGCCGAGGTCCTTCGCGCCGCGCACGACCGACTGCGCGACCGGGTCCATCACGCCGGCCCGCAGTTGCACCACCACCACGGCCGCGCCGTCGGGCCGCGCCGCGGGCTCGCTGGCGGGCCGCACGCTGACGGTCTGCGTCGGCGGATCGACCAGCAGTTCGTTGGCGATCGTCTGCGCCTGCGCGGCCGTCAGGTTCTCGCCTTCGAGCAGGTACTGCGGCCGGAACTCGGCCTGCACAGCCGCTTCGAAGCCGGCCTCGCGCAATGGCCCTTCGAGGTGCCGCCCTTCGCCGTCGTAGTCGCGATGCCGGTAGACGAGTTCGACGCGGAACACGCGGGATGCAGCAGCGGCAGCGGTCATCGTGGCGGCGGTGAGTGAGGCGGTGCGGCGGGCATGTGCGCCGGCACTGTACAAAGCCGCCGTGGCGCTCGCGACGGCTCGCCTTGCATCTCAGCGCAGCAGGGAGCGGCCGTGCATGGCGGCGGTGGGGCGCACACCGTAAAGGGCGAGCAGCGTGGGCGCGAGGTCGCGCAGGCCGGGCGCGGGCACGGTGGCAGCGGCGAGCGGGCGGTTGGAGAAGATCACGCCGGGGACGTCGCGCCAATCGGTGCAGTGGTCGCCGGTCCAGTGCGAGTGGTTGTCCTCGATGACGCGCTGGCCGAGGCCACCTTCGGACGATGCGCCGGCGGTGCGGTAGCCGGGGGCGTAGCCGAGCAGCAGGTCGGGCGCGCGACGATCAATCTCGGCGTTGGCCGCAATGCCGGGGTAGAGGTCGCGCGTGATGTAGACCTCGTGGAAGATCGCGGCGCCGTCGGCCGGGTCGCGCTCGGCCAGCAACTTCTCGCGCAGCGTGGCGAGCAGCGCGGGGGCGTCGGCCGGCGCGACAATGCCGTGCGCATCGCGGCTAGCCAGGTTGAGGTAGAGACCATTCAGGCCAAGGCCGAAGGCACGCGTGCGCGACCAGTCGAGCTGATCGAGCGTCGCATTCGCGGCGCTGTCGTCGCGAAAGCCCTCGCGCGCGAGCCACGCGTTGACGTCGAACGCCCGGCGGTAGCGGGAAAAACCGTGGTCCGAGAGCACGATCAGCACCGCGTCGGGATCACCGGCGATCGACTCCATCGCGTGCCCGGCCGCGTCGTCGAGCTGCGCGTAGATCGCGGCCACGGCATCGCGCCACGGCGCGCCGGTCACATCCTCCTGGCGCATCTCCTTGAAGAACACGTGCTGCACCAGGTCGCTGCCGCCGAAGTACACAAACAGCAGGCCGCGACGGTGGCGCGATAGTTCGAAGTCGAGTTGCGCACGGCGCTCGGCCAGCACGTGGTGCGCCAGCTCGAGGAACTCGTCGCGATCGAGCGCGCCGGCCTCCAGCGCGCCCACGTCCTCGGGAATCGTCTCGGTGTAGTAGCGGCCGAGCCGCTCGGCCAGCTCGCGCGCGTAGCCGTCGGGCGTGCTCAACGTCTGCGCCGGCGACACAGGATCAATGTTGATCGGGCTGACGTAGAGTCTCAACGGCGAGAGCGACGCGAGCAGCATGCGCACCATGCCGGTGGTGGACGTGCCGGGAATGCCGAGCGGCAGGCGCAGCGGAATCCACATCGGCGTCCATTCACCTTCGCCGAGCAGCACGGTGGTGCCGTCGAGGTCGATCAGCGCGGCGCGATTGGCCGGGTCGCGGCGCAGCCGGATCGGCACCGACGCGACGGCGCCGCTCGCGTCGAGCGGCATCGGCGGGCCGCGCAGCTCGTCGAGGAACGCGCCGCCGCGGCCGAAGCGGAAGCGAACGACGCGGCCCTCGGCCGTCTCCTGCGGATCGCGCGCGCCAGCGGTGGCCGGTCGGCCGGGCAGCGGATAGAGCGGATCGGGCGCCTGGAACCCGGCCGGCGATGCGTCGCTGTCGTCGTCGCCCTGCTCGCTGAAGAACGTGAAGCGGCCGCGCGTGCCGAGCATGTCGGGCGTGCCCATGCCCGCCAGGCTGCGTCCGCCGGACGGCGGTGGCGGGTAGTTGGCCGGGCAGGCGATCACAGTCGTGGCGACGCCGGCCTCGTCGAGCACCTGCCAGAACGCCTTGCCGCGGCGCAGCAATTCCACGCTACCACCGATCGGCAGTTGCCACGGCCCGAGCGGCCAGAGCGGCAGCGTGCAGCACGCGCTGTGCGCGCAGGCCATGCTCATCACCGGCTTCATCGTGGCCGCGTCGCGATGCAGGAAGTCGAAGATGCCGTGCACCGACGCGTCGGCGCCGGTGGTGAACTCCGACCACGCGACCGGGCTGAGCGGCGGCATGCTGGTCTGCAGGTCGTGGAAGCTGCCGGTCTGCGCGAGCTTCGCGAGATGCGGCAGCTTGCCCTGCGCGATCAGCTCGCGGCAGATGCGCGGATCGAATCCGTCGAAGCCGAGCACGATGACGCGCCGGTCGCGCGGGTTGCGTGACGGCGACGCGGGTGGTGCGTCATGGATGTCGCCGGTGGAGCGTGCGGGGGCTGACCCCTGCGGCCCGGCAATGTGCGCGCCGAGCAGCAGCAGGACGATCAGCAGTAGTCGTTTGATCGTGCGCATCATCATGCGCGGAGTCTACCCGGCCGGGGCCGCGGGCGTGCACTCGGCAAGTGTGCCGCGCGGCGCGGACGGGGCGCAGCGGGTTGCTTCGGGAATCGGTCGAGTATTCCGATCCGAGGCGAGCCGGGGACGTTGGGGCCTCCGGGGCCTGGAAGAGAGATTGACCACGGAGGACAGGGAGAACACGGAGAAGGCAACAGAGAGTGTGTCGAGACCATCGATGACGTGTTCCGTCTCTCGGGCAAGCGCAAGGGCATCCGATGGGTGTTGGTGTTCCATTCAAGTCCACGGGTTGCTGCCCGTGGTAACCGTGCAGTTCCGCAATCCTCCCGATCGCGCCTTGTGGGTGTCGCGTGTTGTGGTGGTGTCGCGGTGCTTGTTGTGGGCTCGCTCGCGTGGTTGTTGCGTCGTTGTTTCTTCACGGTGACCCACGGGCGGCAGCCCGTGGGCTTGAAGCCGCCGCTTCGGGGCTCCGGAAGGG
>JBFWQT010000365.1:0-7474 GCA_050249295.1 Planctomycetota bacterium | reverse complement strand
ACCACACCCGGATGCCGGCTGGAAGCCTGCACCACACCGGGATGCAGGCTGGCATCAGGGCAAGACACCACGCAGCAATCCCGATACTTGACACACCGACGCTCTCACGTACAATTCTTGACGCCGGCCGTACCCGTGTGGACAACTGCCGGCGGCTTCCGGGGTTACAGGGATCAGCCCCTGCCGGACAGCAAACCTGAACCTCCGGCACGCGGTGGCAGCTGAACAACCAACAATCGCAACCGGCAACACCCGGTCGCGACGACCACAGTTGAGCAGTTGGCCGAACCACCATGCAGGCACGGGACTGACAACCTCGCGCCCGCGCATGACTGGACTGCCGCATTCGACGTTCGAGATTGACGACGAGTTGACGAGAGATTTCTGCACGGCCGCGGCCGCATGATCGACACATGCTCGCCGCGTCCGGACATTCGGAGACCCGGGTGCAGCAGAAGGCACTGGACAAAACTTCTTCCGGAGCAACCGCAACCAGCCCGGCGGCCATCGGGAGCGCATCGGATCGCGCACCGGCCGGCCGCACAACAGCTCACGCATTCGCAGCTGCAGCAGACGACACATTCCGTTGGGACGCGCCCGGTATCGGACCGGACGCACCACGTCTCGCCCCCACAGGCCGGAACCGTACTGAAGATCACCCCGACTCCGCACCCATCGCTGTGACCACCACCACCGGGAACCGCACGCCATTGTCGGCTGCCGATCCGGACGCCACCGCGCGTTCTGGTCAGCAGGCGCACACCGGCGAGCAGCCCACCGACGGCCACGGACACAGACGGGACGGTGCCACACCGGGTGGCACGAGTCGGACCCGCGCCCACCATCGGCAGTCTCCCGGCAGCGTCGTTCGCGGCACTGCCGGTGAGCCGACGCCCGGAGCACCGCCACGGCGGACCCCGGGTGCAGAGCCCGACCGGCGCGACCACCACCGCGACGAGACACACGACGACGCAGCAGCGAATGCACAGATGATGCACGGGCCGGGTGCCGGTTGCTCCTCCCATAGCGGCCGTAGAACGGACCAACTGATGATCAACCGTCATCAGCCGGGATACGACTGCAAGCACGAGGAGCGCACCTTTGAAGCGTACCGACAAGGACCCGGCCGACGCGCCGGCTGAGAACACCGCCACCAGCGGACCCGCTACACCCGAGAGCGAGGCCACGCCAGGATCATCCGAGGTTGCCGCCGACGCGGCGACCGAGACCCGCCCCGACAAGCCCGAACGCACCAGCGGTCGAGGCCGCCGGCGCGGCAAGGCGGCACCCGCCGAGGAGGCTCCCGAAGCCGAGGCCGAGGCCGACGCCGACGCAGCGGCCGAAGACGCCGTCGACGCGGCCGACGATGCGCGCGACGACGACGCGGCGATCACCACTACCGAAGAGCGCGAGCGCGGCAGTCGCCGCCGTCGCGGTGGCCGCCGTCGCGGTCGCCGCGGTCGCGACAGCGCCTCGGCCGAGGCCGACGAAGAGGCCAACGAGGACGAGGAAGACGCCGAGGTCGAGGTCGAGGCCGACGGCGAGACCGAAGAACTCGAAGCCCCGACCGAACTCGACGCCGAGGACGAGGAAGAGGACGACGAGGACGAGGAGTCCGACGAGGACGAAGCGGGCGACGAAGACGACAAGGAAGACGACGAAGAAGAAGATGAGGACGAAGACGACGACGAAGAAGACGAAGACGAAGACGAAGACGAGGATGACGAGGAGGAGGACGAAGAGTCCGTCGGCACCGGCGCGTCGTCTGCCACCGCCACCGAAGCCCGCGCGTCCGGTGAGGGCGAGAGTGAAGGCGGGGGTCGTCGTCGACGTCGTCGTCGTGGCCGTCGGGGCGGCGCCGACCGCGACCGCGACCGCGATGATCGTGAGCCGCGCAACCGCGACGGCGGCCGTGACCGTGACGGTGCCCGCGAAGGCGGCGCCGACCGCGAACGCGAACCGCGGCGCGACCGGGACAACCGTGACAGCCGGGACAACCGCGACAGCGGCCGCGACAACCGTGACAGCGGGCGTGACAGCGGGCGTCAGCGCTCCAGTGGCCGCGACCGTGACCGCGGCGGCCGTGGCCGGGGCCGCGATCGTGACCGGGACCGCGACCGTGACCGTGACACGCGCGACAGCGCCGAGCGCGATCGCGACAATGCCATCGCCGCCCAGTACGAGAACCGCCCGCGCGGCCGCAAGCGCATGCTCATCAACGTGGCCGAGCCAGAGGAGATCCGCATCGCGATCACCGAAGGCAACGAGCTCGTCGGCTTCAACATCGACCGCCCCGGCTCCGACGTCGTCGGTGCCCTCGGCAACATCTACAAGGGCGTCGTCCAGAACGTCGAGCCGGCCATCCAGGCGGCCTTCGTCGACCTCGGCCTCGGCAAGAACGGCTTCCTCCACGTCTCCGACGTGATCCCCGCCTACGGCGATCGCTGGAAGGCCAACGGCGCCGGCAAGCAGCTCTCCAACTACGAGGGCTTTGCCGTCCGCGACCGCGGCCGCGACGAGGACCGCCTGCACATCCAGGACCTGCTGAAGAAGGGCCAGGAGGTCCTCGTGCAGGTCACCAAGTCGCAGATCCGCCACAAGGGGCCGTCGCTCTCCACGTACATCAGCATTCCGGGCCGCTGCCTCGTGCTGATGCCCAACGTCGAGAAGCGCGGCGTCTCGCGCAAGATCGCCGACGATCGCGTGCGCCGCGAACTCAAGCACGTCATCGCGCAGCTCGACTCGCCGGACGGCATGGGCTTCATCGCCCGCACCGCCGCGGCCGGGCAGACGCGCGAGGAGCTCAAGGCTGACCTCGACTACCTCGTCAAGCTCTGGCAGGTGATCCTGCGCCGCATCAAGGACACGAAGGCGCCGAGCTGCGTGTACGAGGAGAGCGACCTCGTGATCCGCACGGTGCGCGACAGCTTCCGCGCCGACGTCGCCGAGATCCTGATCGACGACGACGAGGAGTGGCGCAAGGTGTTCGAGTTCATGCGCGCCGTGGAGCCGAAGTACGCCGACCGCGTGATCCAGTACACCGAGCAGCAGCCGATCTTCGACAAGTTCAACCTCGAGCGCGAGATCGAGAAGGTCTTCGATACCCGCGTCCCGCTGAAGTCCGGCGGCACGCTGATCATCGAGCAGACCGAGGCGCTGGTCAGCATCGACGTCAACTCGGGCCGGTTCACGGACGAGAAGGACGCCGAGCAGATGGCGCTGAAGATCAACCTCGAGGCGGCCGAGATGATCTGCCGCCAGTTGCGCCTGCGCGACCTCGGCGGCCTCGTGATCAACGACTTCATCGACATGCGCGAGCCGTCGCACCGGCGGATGGTGGAGAACGCGATGCGTCACCACCTGAAGCAGGACAAGGCGCGCACGCGCATCTGCCGGATGAGCCCGCTGGGCCTGATTGAAATGACGCGCCAGCGCGTGAAGGCCAGCCACAAGGGCACGACCTACGACGCCTGCCCGCACTGCAACGCCACCGGCTACATCAAGTCGGTTTCGTCGCAGGTGCTACAGCTGATGCGCAAGATCAAGGCTGGCCTGTCGCAGCCGCGCGCCACCGAGGTGACCGTGACCGGCCCGCTGGCGCTGATCCAGCACGTGCAGAACGAGAAGCGCCGCGAGCTGGCCGAGCTGGAGGCGAAGTTCGGCAAGGACATCGTCCTCAATGGCAGCACCGCCGCCGGCGTGAAGGACATCACCGTGACCTACACGACCGACCGCAACCACACGATCAACGTGTGAGCGGGCGCGACGCAGTCGCCGATCCGGGCGTTCGTTGTTGGTTCGTTCCCCTACGGAGTGAAGCGCAATGGCGGACGTTCCCGTATCACATGACGCCCCGGCCGGCGACGACGCACGGCCGGGGGAGTCGGAACCGATCAATCCACTGGTCGGCGTGGTGCCAGACCCACCGCGTCGACCGGCGAGCGGCGAGCTGGTTGGTGCTGCCCCGCATCGCGTGGTGTTCGGACTGTTGGGTCTGTGCCTGGCGGCCGTGTTCCTCCTGTTCATGCAGGGCAGCCACCCGTCGGCCCTGGACAGTGTCCGGCTGGATCTGTTCGCGCAGACCGCGCCAGGCACGCTGATCGATGTCCAGCAGCACGAGGGCTGGGCCGCTCGCACCGACAGGAACAGGTTCGGATCGGAGCGGTACGTCTGGCGGACTGCCACCTATCGCTTCAAGGTGTCGGGCCGGGTGGTGCAGGCGGAGGGCCTGGTGTTCGGCGACGTGGAGATCGACAGCGCCGTGTCGGTCGAGTATCTGCCAGAGGCGCCCCACATCAGCCGACTGGCGGACATCGGGACAAACTCCGTGTACCGCGTGGGATCGTGGGCGGGGGTCGGGCTGTTGGTTCTGTCCGCACTCGCCTTGCTCACCGCGGTCCGACCGATGATGCAGCACCGTCGCATGCTGACGTATGGCGAGGTGGTGAACGGCACCATCACGTCGATCGATCGACGCAACGAGTCGCGGGTGGCCCGGATCCACTACGAGTACCGTGCACCCGGCGATGGTCGCACCCTGACGGGTTCAGCGCTCAGCAAACGCGCCTCACTGGCTGGATGGGTTGGTGCGCCGATCACCCTTGTGGTGGACGCTGCCAGACCGGCCCGGCACGTGGCGGTGTACGCGTCGGACTATCCCTTTGTCGGCGGCCGCCGGGCGCGCCGGGCTCAGCGCCATTCGCGACCGCCAGAGTCCGGCGCGTAGGGTCCACAGCAACGCTCGCGAGGGACGCCACGAGCCCCCGAGACAACCCTCGCCCCGGCATCGGTGGGCGTCGGGATTGCACGCTCGACGACGATCTAGCAAGCCCGACGCGAAACGAAGCGGAGCGCGCGACGCAATCAGACGCGCCGCAGTCGGAGGAACCACCAATCCCCCGCAAGCCTTGATTCTGCCCGCTCTGCATGCGAACATACAATTCTAGGCGAAGCTGAAACCGCCCTCATCCAACACGGCATGGCACGCGAGCGCATCGTCTCCGGCGAGCAGCAGGGCCCCGAGGACGAGTCATTCTCCTGGTCGCTCCGACCGAAATCGATCGCCGAGTACATCGGCCAGCTCGATCTCATCGAGAAGATCGGCATCTCGATCTCGGCCGCGCGGATGCGTGACGAGCCGCTCGAGCACGTGCTGCTCCACGGGCCGCCCGGCCTCGGCAAGACCACGCTCGCGCACATCATTGCCAACGAGATGGGCAGCGAACTGCGCGTCACCTCCGGCCCCACGCTCGAGCGCGCCGGCGACCTGCTCGGCATTCTCACCAACCTCGAGCGCGGCGACGTGCTCTTCATCGACGAGATCCACCGACTCGGCAAGACCGTCGAAGAGTACCTCTACCCGGCGCTCGAAGACTTCAAGGTCGACTTCGTGATCGACAAGGGCACGTTCGCGAAAACCATCTGCGTGCCGCTGAAGGGCTTCACGCTGATCGGCGCGACGACCCGCGCCGGCATGCTCTCGGAGCCGTTGCGCAACCGCTTCGGTATCACGCACCACATCGACTTCTACCCGGCCGAGGACCTCACGCAGATCATCCGTCGCGCCGCGGGCCTGCTGCACACGCCGATCTCCGAGGAGGCTGCGATCGAGATTGCGCGCCGCAGTCGCGGCACGCCGCGCGTGGCCAATGGGCTGTTCCGTCGCGTGCGCGACTACGCCGACGTGCGCGGCGACGGCCGCATCACGCCGGAGCTGGCCGACAAGGCGCTGAAGATGTGGGGCGTGGACGCGCTCGGCCTCGACGACCTGGACCGCCGCTACCTGAGAGTGGTGATCGACATCTACGAAGGCGGCCCGGTCGGCATCGAGGCGATTGCCGCGACGATCGGCGAGGAGAGTGACACGTTGATGGACATGGTCGAGCCGTTCCTGCTGAAGATCGGTTTCCTTGCGCGCACCCGAAGCGGCCGCAAGGTAACGCAGGCCGCGTGGCAGCACCTGGGCATTGATCCGCCGCGCGGCAGCAACCAGAACCTGCTGTTCCGCTGATCCGACACAACGCGCGGCGGACATCATAGACTCGTGGCACCCGGTACCCGTGATGCTCCAGATGCGTGCTGTCGCTGCTTCCGCCCTGGTCGTCGGGCTCATGTTGCCCGGATGCGCGTCACCGCCACCGCAGGTGTCACGCGTTGTGGCCGCACCAACCAACATTGAATTGGAGGAGCAACTGGATTGCCCGGCGTATCAGGTCCGCATGGATGCGCTACTGGAATTGCTGCGTCGCGATGCCGGGCCGGCGCTGGTGCGGGCGCTCGATCATCGTCGGCGAGATGTCGCGGTCCGCGCCGAGTGGCTGCTGCGCCTGATCCGGCCCGAAAGCGCGATTCATTCACTCATCGACCGGCTCGATGACACGCCGGCCGCGTCGCGGGTGATTGGTTGCTACGGCGAGGCCCTGCGACCGCACGCAGGTGAGCTGATCACCGCAATGTCGTACCTCAGCGACGAGGCATTGCGCACCGTGGCGGGCGGAGTCGTGCAGGTGGTGGACGACGCGCTCGCTCGAAAGGTCGCCGCGAATCGGGACCCGATCGTGCGCCGACTGCTGGCAGAGCGGCTCGCGCCGCACCCGCTGCAGCCAGGTTTGTCGCCGGAGGTTGCGCGTGAACTGTCGCAGGCCATGTTGCACGACGCCGACCCGTCCGTTCGAGCGACAGCGGTACTGTCCTTGTACATCGACGTCATTGATGTCACGCGCACGCTGAGCGACCCGGTTCGTGAGGTTCGACTCGCGGCGATCCAGTCGCTGGGTATTCCGCGTCAGTACTCCGGGAAAGAGCTGTTGCCCGCGGTGGGGGCGCTCTTGACGATGGACGACGCCGTGGAACTGCGGCTGTTGCTGGTTGCGCTGGCCCACGGTGATCTCGGGTCCTTGCTGCCCGCTTTGGCCGGGCAAGTCGCCGCCGACACATTGCGAACCTCCAGCCCGTACCGCGCTGCCACCATCGCATTACTGGCCGAGCACGCGATCGACTACCCCCCGGGTGTGACGGCGATCTGCAAGTACGCGCAGGCCGGCAACGTCGATGCGATCTTCGCGTTGGGCTGGATCCCCGCTCGCGCAGCAGGCGTCGAGTTGCTCCGGCTGGCGCAGAGCCACGACCCCCTGATCCAGCTGCCTGCGCTGTTTGCGCTTGGCGGTTGGCGCGACCAGTTCACCGTCGATGTGCTTGCCGGGGTTCTGGCGCAACCCGTCTCGGTCGAGTCTCAGGGCGCGTTGCGGCAAGCGGTCTCGTCGGCATGCCGGATCGCGCCGCTCGGCTCCGACCGGTTGGCGCCATTGCTCGTTGCGGTGCTCGCGCAACAGCCACCGGCGGGTGCCGGTGCGTCGAGTTCGTTCGTGGCCGACAGCCACGCACTGTGCGATGTGATCGCCGCTACACTCAGCTTGCAGCAACGCGACGGCCTGGACGCAGCGATCCGCGGCTCTGCGGACTGCCGCTCGCCGGG
>JBFWQT010000364.1:0-7476 GCA_050249295.1 Planctomycetota bacterium | reverse complement strand
GCCAGCCGGGGACAGCTTCGCTGTCCCCGGCCACTTTGTGGTAGCCCGAATCATGCGGATGGAATGTGGCGCCACCGCGACCGAGGCGCGACGCATACGAGGCTCCCTGACGGTCGCGGCTCTTGTTTCGCCGTCGCAGTTCCTTGCTCAGTCCCACAGACCACTCAGGCGGAATTGCTGCCACAGTTCGGTGCTGGGCGGGGCGGCCGTGTCGAGCAGCATGTAGCCGATGCGCTTCTGCCGGCACCACGCATGCACGCGCCGCAAATGGTGGAACAACTCCTCGCGGTACGCCGTCAGCGCGGCCGAGGTCAGTTCGACGCGCGACCCCTTGCCACGCGACCACTCGCCGTCGAACAGGTCGACATCACCGGGATGCAGCGGCGGGTCGCGTTCTTCCGGAGCAAGCAGGTGCAGCACAAAGATGCCCGGCGTATGGCGGCGCAACGCTTCGAGGAACGAGAACCACACCTCCGACTCCTGGAAGTCGGTGATCACCACCACCATGTGGTTGTTGCGGCGGTCGGCCAGCAGGTCGAGCAGCGTGCGCGCGTGCTGCTGGATCGGCGCGACGTCGAGGCGGTCCACCGCGTCGAGCCACTGCGGAATGCGATTGCGCCCCTGCCACGCGATCAGCCGTTGGTGCGCGGCCCACGGCAGCGTGAGCATCTGCGCGCGATCCAGCGAGTTGAGGCCCACGTAGCCGAGGGCAGCGGCAAGGTTGCGCGCAAACGTCAGCTTGTGACCGGCCGTGCCGGGGCCCTTGCCGCCGAAGTCCATCGACGGTGTGCGATCGACAATCACGTCGAGCATCAACTCGCCGAAGGCCTCGAACTGCTTGAGGTACAGCTGATTGAGCCGGCCGTAGGCGTTCCAGTCGAGGAAGCGCAGATCGTCACCGGGCGCGTAGCGGCGGGACTCGCGGAAGTCGAGGCCGGCACCGAGCGCGAGCGTGGGCCGCACGCCGGTGCTGCTGCTGCCGCGCAACTTGCCGAAGCGCAGGCGCATGCGATCCAGGCCGCGCAGGAACGGATAGCGCGCGGCCGGGCTGGCCGGGTTGGCGGGGCTGGCGGGTGGCTTTGTGATGTGCGGTTTCGCCATGGCCGCACATGGTGCTGCCCGACAGCCTGCGACGCAATGGCTACTCAGCCGAGAATGGCCAGCATCTCCTCGATGGTGGCGAACTTCTCGCGCGGCTTGCCGACCGCCTTGCCGCGTTCGACCTCGGCCGCGTCGATCTTCTGCCAGTCGGCCCAGTTGATCACCCGCACGCCCTCGCCGCACAGACGGTCGGCCAGCGCCTTGCTGTCCGGCTTGCTGCACGGCTTCAACGACGCGAGGTCGCCGAGGATCGTCGCCACGGTCTCCTGCGCGTCCGGCTTGTTCGTGCCGATCACGCCACTCGGGCCGCGCTTGATCCAGCCTGCGGCGTACAGCGCCGGCGCGGGCGCGGCGCCATCCATCACGCGGCCGGCCTGGTTCGGGAAGATGCCCTTGCGATCCTCGAACGGCACGCCCGGCACAGCCACGCCACGATAGCCCACGCTGCGGAACAGCAGGCCGCACGGCATCTCGCTGGTCTCGCCGGTCTCCTCGGCCCACTGGTTGTTGGCCTCGCCAGCCAGGCGATTCTTGCTCAGCACCAGGCGCTGCACGCGGCCGTCGCCCGACAGCTCCTTCGGGCCAAGCAGGAAGCGCAGGAAGTAGCGACGCGACTTCGTCGGCTTGCCGCGCTTCGAGAACTCCTCCATCACCTTGAAATTGCGCTGCGCGTCGCGATTCGCCTCGTCGGCCAGTTCGGCCTGGCAGGCGGCACCGAGCTGCATATCGGCTTCGTCGATCACCACGTCGCAGTCGGCCAGCTCGCCGATCTCCTTGATCTCGGGCGGCGTGAACTTGGCCTGCACCGGGCCGCGCCGGCCGATCACGTGGATCTCCTTGACCTTGCTCTCGGCCAGCTGGTCGAGCGCGTGCTGCGCGATGTCGGTGTCCTTCAGCTCGTCCACCGTCTTGGCGAGAATCCGGCTGACGTCCATCGCCACGTTGCCCTGGCCGATCACCACGGCGACTTCCTGCGACAGGTCGAACTCGCGATTGCGGTAGTCCGGATGGCCGTTGTACCAGCCGACGAACTCGGTCGCGGTGTAGCTGCCGGGCAGGTCCTCGCCCGGAATGCCGAGCCGGCGGTCGGTCTCGGCGCCGCAGGTGAAGAGGATCGCGTCGTAGTACACGCGCAGCTCGTCGACGCTGATGTCGCGGCCGACCATCACGTTGCCGAAGAAGGTGAAGCCAGCGGTCGCGGCGAGCTTTTCGTAGACGCGGATGACGTTCTTGATCTTCGGGTGGTCCGGCGCGACGCCGCCGCGGACGAGGCCGAACGGCGTGGGCAGGCGGTCGAACATGTCCACCGCCACGGCCTGCTCGGCCTTGAACAGCGCCTCCGCGGCGTAGAAGCCGCTGGGTCCGCTACCGATGATGGCGACGCGCAATGGACGGGCAGAGGTTCCGAGATCGGTCACGGTGCGGCTCCGCAGGCGGGCGGTTGGAAGGCGGGCGTTGGCGGCGGGGACAGCGGTGTACCGGACCCGGCCGCCGAGAACAAGCGTCGGGCACTGATCGGATCGCCCTGCGCTGGTGCAGCCTCTGTTGCACCATGGCGGGCCGTTGCAACACCCTGCAACAGCCCTGCAGCATTCGCCGCCAGCCACGCGAGGCCCGCAAAGCAATACCGAAAAACAGGTTATAACCATTCGGCGCAGGCCGAATGGCTGGACCCGGGTTTGCGACGAATGTGGTTACAATCCGCTTTCCGCCACCGCTGATGCTGATGCACACGATGACGATGAAACACCCGACGCCGCACACGTTGCCGACGAATACGACGACCCGCCACACCGCGACCGCGACCGCATCCGCCGCCGCGTCGCTCCTGCTGCTGGCGCTCGCGCTCGTCGTCTTCGCTCTGCCGGTCGGTCTGCTGCAGGCGGGCGACGACGACGCGGCGAAGGCGAAGAAGCTGGCCGAGTACAAGGCCACGTTCGAGCAGCAGAAGTCGTTGCCGCCGACGTCGCGCGTCGCGCTGCTCTCCAGCATCGGCTCGCTCGGCACACCCGGGGCTGCGGAGTTCCTCGCCACCATCTTCCAGAACACCAGCGAAGAGCGCTACGTCCGCCGCACCGCGCTGAGCAACTGCGGCCGCTGCAAGGACCCGGCGCAGATGGACGCGATCAGCAAGTTCGCCACCGACGCCGACGCCTACGTCGCGGCTGGTGCCATCGAGGGGCTCGGCAACTACGGCAAGGACGCGCCACTCGCGCCGATCGAGGCGGCTGCGCAGAGCGCGGACAGCTCGCTGGCCTACGCCGGAGTCAACGCGCTGATTCGTCTCAAGCCGGCCGACCTGAACGAACGACTGATGCGGCTGGCCAACGGCGAGCCGAAGATCGGCGTGATGGCCGGCGCGAGCATCGTCGATGAGTTTGCGCGCCAGAAGCACCCCGACACGCTGAAGCTGATCCGGAAGTTCCTGGCCGAGTGGGACGCCACGCAGGACGCCTATCGCGGCCGGTTGATCAACGCGCTGAAGAATTACGGCGTGGACGCCGACACGATCCGGATCGTGCTGGCCGAGTACACCAGCGAGAGCGCCGGGTCGTCGGTCAAGAAGTACGCCATCGAGGCGCTGCGCGGCCTGAAGGACGGCCCCGCGCTCGACGTGCTGATCGGCGAACTCGGCAGCAAGGACGCAAAGGTGCGCGCGGCCGTAGCCGAAGCGCTCGGCGGCATCAACCTGCCGAAGGTGGTCGACGCCGTGGTCAAGGCGCTGGAAGACGAGAAGGACAGCGACGCGAAGATGATGCTCGTCGAGACGCTGGTCTCGCTCGGCCCCGATGCGTGCGACAAGGCGTTCGAGCAGTTGCTCGACCTCGCCGACGACAAGTCGCCCGCGGTGTCGCTGCCGGCGATCTACGCGCTGGGGTTCTGCGCCGGGCACAACACCGACCGCAAGCTGCTGCAGAAGCTCGAGAAGGCGGCGAAGAACCGGCGCGACGCAAACGAGCAGTCGGAGGCGCTGATCGCGCTCGGCCGCCTGCGCACCGAGGGCGCATTTGCGCTGATCGCCGACGGCATGAAGAGCCGCGACTGGCACGTCGTCTCGGCGGCCGTGATGGCGTTGCGCCAGTTGCGCGACATCCGCGGCATCGACCTGCTGATCGAGGCGCTCGCCAAGGCCGAGGGCCGTTTGCGCGGCGACATCGTGATCGGACTCGAAGACCTGACCGGCAAGGCGCTGCCCGACGACCAGCAGGTCTGGCGCACGTGGTGGCGCGCCAATCGCGACGGCTTCATGATGCCGCCGCCGATGGAGGAGCGCGACGAGAACCCGAACCGCCAGGCTGGCTCGACGGGCTTCTACGGCATCGAGGTGCGCAGCCTCCGCGTGGCGTTCGTGCTCGACGTGTCCGGCTCGATGAGCGGCCTGTCGAAGTTCGTGCCGACCGGCCCCAACGCGCCGAAGGCCAACCCCACCAAGCTCGACGTCGCCAAGCAGCAGCTGCTGCAGGTGCTCGACCAGTTCGCGAAGATGGACGCGAAGGTGAAGTTCAACATCACGTTCTTCCACACCAACCCGGAGCCGTGGAAGGAGTCGCTGGTGGAGACGAGCAAGGCCAACCTGGCCGATGCGCGCGCCTACGTCGAGAAGCAGACGCCGCGCGGCGGCACGAACATCTTCGACTCGCTGGAGCAGGCGATGCAGGACCCCGAGGTCGACACGATCTTCCTGCTCTCCGACGGCGCGCCGGGCAGCGGCAAGTTTGTGGCCGCCGACGACATCTGCCGCGAGATCGCGAAGATCAACCGCACGCGGCGAATCGTGATCAACTGCATCGGCATCGAGGTCGCCGGCTCGGCCGAGCAGTTCCTCAAGCGGCTGGCGCGAGAGAGCGGCGGCCAGTACGCGAGACGCTGACCGCCAACCGTGTGACCGCCGGGCATGCCGGGCGGCCCACATGCCGGCCTCACATTGCGTGGTATCCTCCGCGCGCTGTCCGAGCCGGCCACCGCCCGCGACTCCCAGATGACCGACATTGCCGCGACGTTCGACAAGGCCGCCTTCAAGGAGTCGATGTCCGGGCTGATCGAGCGCGTCAACGCGGCCATGCCGACGTTGCTGCCGCCCGACAATCCGTTCATCTCCGACGTCCACGAGGCCAGCCTCTACTCGCTGCTCGGCGGCGGCAAGCGGATCCGTCCGCTGCTCGTGATGCTGACCTGCGAGGCGGCCGGCGGCACGATCGAGTCGGCGGTGCCGATCGGATGCGCGTGGGAGTTCGTGCACACCTACTCGCTCGTGCACGACGACCTCCCGGCGATGGACAACGACCGCCTGCGTCGCGGCCGGCCGACCACGTGGGTGCAGTACGGCGAGGCGCTGGCGATCCTCGCGGCCGACGGCCTGCTGACCGAGGCGTTCGCGATCATCGCCACGCACTCGCCGACCGCCGCGATCGCTCGCGACCTCGTGCGCGAACTGGCCAACGCGGCCGGCATCCGCGGCATGGTCGGCGGCCAGGCGGCCGACATCCGCTGCGAGGGTGCGGCTCCCGACGCCGGCAACCTGCGCTTCATCCACGAGCACAAGACCGGCGCCCTGCTGAAGTCGGCCGTGCGCGCCGGCGCGCGGCTCGGCGGGGCCGAGGGTGACGTGCTGGCCGCGCTCGACGAGTACGGCGACGCGCTCGGCCTCGCGTTCCAGGTGGTGGACGACATGCTCGACGCCACCTCGACCGACGCCGAGCTCGGCAAGACGGCCGGCAAGGATGCCGAGCAGCAGAAGCTCACGTACCTCTCGGTGTACGGTCTGGAGAGGAGTCGCGAGATTGCCGACGAGTTGATCGGCCGGGCACTGGCCGCGGTCGAGCCGCTGGGTGCCCGCGGTGCGAAGCTCGCGCAACTCGCTCTGTACGTGCGGCACCGCAGCAATTGACTCGCGCATGACTACGGGCCGAACGCCGTGAAGTCCGGCAGCCAACCCAGCAGCCCCGAGATCCCTACGCCCGCGGCCAGCACCGGCACGATGAACAGCAGCGACACCACGTTGCTCACCACCTTGTGCCACAACGTCGGCGGCCGACCACCACTCATCGCACGACCCTCCAGGTAGTCGTCGATCACGCTGTACACCACCGGAATGACGATCAGCGTCAGCAGCGTGCTGGCCAACAGGCCGCCGATCACGGTGCGCGCAATCGGGAACCACGGAATGCCGACGAACGTGCCCGAGCCCATCGCCATCGGAATCAGGCCGACGATCGTCGTCGCCGACGTCATCAGGATCGGCCGGAAGCGATGCACGCCGGCATCGACGATCGCCTCGCGACGATCCTTGCCGGCCGCGATGTTGCGGATGATCAGGTCGACCAGCACGATGCCGTTGTTCACGACGAGGCCGATGAGAATCACCATGCCCACGGCGACGACCGGATTGCCGGCCATCCCGGTGAGCTTCATCGTCCAGATCACGCCGATGAACGCGAGCGGCACCGTGCAGATGATCGCGAACGGGCGGTAGACGCTCTCGAAGAACACGGCCATCAGCGCGAACACGCAGAACAGCGCGGTGCCGAGCGCAAACGGCAGATCCTGGAAGGCGAGAATCTGGCGCCGCCGTTCGCGGTCGCCGAGCTCCCACTGGTAGCCGCTGGGCATCGGCAGGCTGGCCAGCGCCTCGTACACGGCCTTGTTGGCCGCCGCGATGTCGCCACCCTTCACCGACGCCGACACGGTGAGGCTCGTCCGGCGGTCCTGGCGCTGGATGCGGCTGAGGCTGCGCGTGAACTGTGGCGCGCGCGTGATCAGCGTCTGCAGGCGCACCACGCCGCCGATGTTGCCGCCTTCCGCGCCGCCGGAGCTGCTACCCTGGATCGGCACCGGCGAATCCATCACGCTCGGCAGGTCGTCGTCGATCGCCACCTGCTTGCCGCGATTCGGGTCGAACTGCGTCCACGCCTCGAAGCTCATGCGCACGCGCCGCGATGGCCCGCCGTCGGCCGGCTGCAGGTCGGGCAGGTTGGTGCCGTTGAGGTTGAACGCCAGCGTGCGCGAGATCGTCGAGAGGTTGGCGTTGGCCGCGGCCGCCAGCGTGCGGTCAAACGACAGCACCATCTCGTCGCGCCCTTCCTCGGCCTCGGTCGCCACGTCGGAGAGCACGTCGAGCGCCTCGAGCCGGCGCGACACGTCCTCGGCAATCAGCGTCAGCTGGTTGGTGTCCTGGCCCGAGAGCATCACGTTGACGCGCAACTGCCCGAACCCGCCGCCGGCGCCGCCCGTGCCGCCACCCCAGCCGTAGCGCGGGATCACGCCGGGGAAGCGCGGCAGCAGCAACGTCAGAAGTTTGCCGACGTCGTCCTTCTCCCAGCGCGCGTCGTCGGGGTCCATGGTGAGTTCCACCTGGCCGCCGTTGCCACCGAAGCG
>JBFWQT010000363.1:0-7485 GCA_050249295.1 Planctomycetota bacterium | reverse complement strand
GAGTTCGGTTCGGATTGCCAGCGCAGCAGGCTGCCGGCACACAGAGTATTGGCCGGGATTTGAGACGCGTCTCCGCCAGCCTGGTTTCGCCAAATCGGCCGCCATGGGCGAATAGCCAGGAACGCCAGGTGGCGCGCCCGGGTCCATGGCAGTCAGTGGCCGGCCATTCCGGGCGCCGCATTGTCCGGATCAGTGCCGGGCTCGGGCTCGAGATAGTCCATTAAGTCGATCAGGTGCTTCTGCTCGTAGCTTTGCAGCTTCTGCACGCGATGGATGTCTTCCTCGATGCGATGGACGATCTTGAAGATGTAGGGCCGACCCTTGAGACGATCGTTGAGGTCGGCCAGCATGCGGTCCCACGAGTTGTCGTAGAGCTCGGCGCGGAGGCGTAGCAACTGGCGCTCTTCGGGGTGCAGCGTTCGCGCGTAACGCGTGTGCGGATCCACCGGCGGCGCCGCGTCATCGTGGGCCGTGGAGTCATCGCCGGGTAGAGGTTGCGAGCGCGTCATCAAAAGGTCCGGGCGCCGAGCAACAGCGAGCATGCGCGATTCGGCCGCATCGTAAACGCCGGAACGGTGGCGGGCAAGCGACGCGCGGTCGTATCATCCGCGCGCCACGCCGACCCCGCGCACCCGACCGCCCGATGGCCACGACAATCCCGGTGTACCACGATTCGCTGCCAGCCGGCCTGCTGGGCGGCGCCGCGGGCGGCGTGGATGTGTCGGGCGTGCCGTCGATCATTGATGCGGTGCGCGACCGCGGCGATGAGGCAGTGTCCGAGTTCAACCTGCGCTTCGATCGCGATGCGCTGCAGCCATTCGAGTTGGAGGGCGAGGCCCTGGCGGCGCACGTGGCCGGCGTGGCGCCTGCCGTGAAGGCGGCGCTCGAACTCGCGCACGAACGCGTCCGCACGTTCGCGCAGGTGCAACGCGACACCGCCCGCGACGCGGAGTGGGACGACAACGCGAGCGGCGTACGGGCCGGTGTGCGCTGGACGCCGGTCGATCGTGTTGCCTGCTACGTGCCGGGTGGCCGCTTCCCGCTGCCGTCGTCGGCGCTGATGACCGTGACGGCCGCGCGCGTGGCCGGTGTGCGCGAGGTGATTGTGCTCGCGCCGCGGATGGCGCCCGAGACCGCGCTGGCCGCGCAGATCGCCGGAGCCGATCGACTGTTCCGCATTGGTGGACCGCAGGCGGTGGCGGCCGCGGCGTTCGGTACGGCGTCGGTTCCGCGCGTGGACATGATCGTCGGGCCGGGCAACGCATATGTTGCGGAGGCCAAGCGCCTGCTGATCGGTCGCATCGGCATCGACATGATCGCCGGGCCGAGCGAGGTCTGCATTGTCGCCGATGCGAGCGCCGACCCGGCGCGCGTGGCGGCCGACCTGCTGGCCCAGGCCGAGCACGACCCGGCCGCGGTGCCGGTGCTGCTGACCAGCGACGCGGCGTTGCCGGCGAAGGTGCAGGCGGCGATTGACGCGCAGTGTTCGCGCATGTCGTTGCCGTCGTTCATCGGCGAGTCGCTGGGCCGTGGGGCAATGGTGGTGTTGCCGTCGCTCGACGGCTGCGTGGCCGCGGCCAACGAACTCGCGCCAGAGCACCTCGAGCTGCACCTGCCGGACGACCTGGCGCGTGACGTCGCGACGCGCGTGCGCCACTTCGGCTGCCTGTTCATCGGTGAGCACTCGGCCGAGGTGTTCGGCGACTACCTCGCCGGCACGAATCACGTGTTGCCCACCGCCGGCAGCGCGCGGCACTCATCAGGCCTGAGCCCGTTGACGTTCCTGATGCCGCGCACCTGGCTGCAGATGACCGCCGACGCGGCGGCGTCGTTGTCCGGCCCGTGTGTGACGCTGGCCGAGGCCGAGGGTCTGCACGGTCACGCCGAGGCTGCGCGGCTGCGCGGCTGAAATCACCAACGAGCAGTCAACCGCATCGAGGACGTTGGTTCGCCTCAGTCGATGCGCGAACGCAGCTCGACAAAGCGCGGATCGTCGCGGATCAGGTCGAGGTCGTGATCCTCGTCAATGTGCTGGCCGTGGATCCAGCCCTCGTCGATCGACCGCTCGAGCGCGTCGAGCGCGTTCGCGCGGCACTGCTCCTGCGGCGGCAGGTCGTCGCGCGGCCCGTCGGACACGGCTCGCATCGCCAGCGCCCAGATGCACGCCTGGTCGTAGCTGGCGCGCCCGCTGTTCGGATGGATCGCGTGCGCCTGGTCGAGCAGGCGCAACGCTGCATGCAGGTCGCCCGCGTCGGAGTCGACCAGCGCCAGCGAGTTCAGCGTGTCGCTGTGCTCGACGGGGTCGTCGATCGACGCGTAGTAGTCAACCGCACGCGTCAGCAACCGGCGCGCCTCGTCGAGACGACCCGCTGTGCGCAACACACCGCCGAGGCGGTCGGCGACCCACGCCAGGCCACCCGGCACCTCGGCTTCCTCGAACTTCGCAATCGCCTCGTACCACGTGTCGATCGCGTCCTCGATCTGGCCGATCATGCGCTGGCAATGCCCCTTCTGGCCGAGCAGCCGGGCGATCACGAAGGCATCGCCGCTGTCGCCGAGCTGATCGAGGCGCGCATCGAACAGCCCGATCGCGTCGGCTTCAAGCTCGTCGGCCAGGCTCTCCTCGTCGCGGTTGCGCTGGAGCACGGCCAGCTGGCACATCGTGCGTGCGCGATCGTTGATCTGGCGGGGCTGGTACGCCTCGAGCAACTGCTGCAGGCGCAGGATCAGCTCGTCCGGCTGGTCGAGTTCGCGCGCCACGTCGGCGAGCATCTCGAGCACGCGACGCCGCCAGCTGCAGTGGCGCAGGTCGCGGCCCAGCTCCTCGGCCAGCGCCAGGCAGCGCTGCGAATCGGTGTGCCGGCCGAGGTCGCGGAACAGCATGCCGAAGTGGATCGCCGTGCCGGCTGTCTCGCCCGTGCTCGCGCCGTCGCGCATCAGCGCGAGCGTGCGATCGGCCTCGGCCACCGCGCCGTCGATGTCGTCGGACGCCGCCAGAGTGTCCACGCGCAGCCGCGCGATGCGCGCCCGCAACAGCGGATCGGCCGCGGCAATGCGCACCAGCGAGTCGCGCTGCAGCGCCTCGGTGGCGGCGGCCGCGTCGTCTGCTTCAAGGTGCAACTGCGCGACCTCGCAGAGCACCTCCATTTGTTGATGCGCGAGCAGGTCGGTGTCGGCCAGCGCGAGGAACGCCTCACGCAGTGCCAGGCTCTGCTGCAACTGCTCCGGCTTGCGCGGTTCGCGCGGCAGATCGAGTTCGCGCAGGATGCGCATCCGCCAGTCGCGCCGGACCCGCAACAGGCCGCTGGCGTCGATCGACTCCAGCGCGTGCCGGCGCGCGGCGCTGGCATGATCGCGCGCGGCCGTTGCATCGCCGGCGGCGATGGCCGCGTCGGCGGCAGCGACCAGCGTGCGCAGCGAGGTGCGTCCCTCAGCCGGGGTGGGGTCGGTGGTCGGATCGTCGCTCATGGTGGTCGGCTGCCGGGCAGATTCGCAGCGCGCACGATGCCGCAGCGGACTGCGCAAGTAAAGGAGCCGGCCGGGTGGTAGCCTGCAACCGGAGGCCACGGCGGCCTCGCATATGTCAGTTGCATCCACTGCCGGCGCGATCCACGCGCATCTGCAATGATCATCGGAGTCCTGTCGTTCGAGCTCTACATCCGCCAGTCGCAGTCGCTGAAGGACAAGCGCCATGTCGTCAAGTCGGTGAAGGACCGGCTGCGCAGCAAGTTCAACGTGTCGGTCGCCGAGACCGACTTCCACGAGGACCGCAAGCGTTCGGCGATCGCGGCCGTGATGGTCGGCACCGACACCGCATACGTGCAGGGCGCGCTCGATGAAATCCGCAACCTGCTGCGCGGCGTGCCGGGCGCCGAGCTGGGCCGGTGCGAGGTCGACTTCGTGTACGGCGAGGGCGACGGTGACGGCGGCTTCGACGACTACGATGCCTGACATGGCGGCGGTTCCGGTGTTGCCCCTCCGGGCGTGCCGGTTAGACTGATCGAGCATCGGGGATTTGTCTTTCGCGGGCCCCATCCGTCATGAGCGTCAGTCCGCACGAGTTGCTCGAGCAAGGCTATACGCACTTCCACAAGCGGGAGTTCGAGGACGCGTTCGGCGTCTGGTCGCTGGTGCTCGATCATCCGGCGGCCACCGAGGACGACCGCGCGGCGGCGCGCGAATGCCTGGAACTGCTCGACGCCGAGAGCCGCGAGCAACTGCCGGACATGTCGGCGACGCACGACGAAAGCCGCAGCATGTTCGACTCGGCGGCGCCGTTCCAGATGCTGCAGCAACCGCTGCCGTCGGACGAGGATCCGGTGCCGTTGCGGGTGATCACGGGCGCTTCTCCGCCACCCGCGTCGCTGCCGTCGCCAGCCGTCGCCGCTTCAGCCGCCGGCAAGTCATCCGACGACGACATCATGCGTGCGCGTCTCGCCGAGGCCGAGGCGCAGTTGCGCGATGCGCGCGAACGGATGATCCAGCTCGAGAAGATGGTCAACGACGCGAACGCGCAGAAGCGCGAGTTCGAGGTCAAGATCAACCAGAACGAGCACCTGCTGGCGTCGCGCCAGGCCGAGCTGATCAACCTCAATCAGGAACTCGCCGCGGTCAGCCGCGAGGTGCTGAGCAAGGATCGCGAACTCAAGTCGCGCAGCGAGCAGAACGGCGGTGCGCGGAGTGCGCCGGCGCCGCACGCGCCGCCGGTCCACCAGGCGCCGCCGCCGATGCCGTCCGCGACCCACCTCGCGCCCGACGTGACAATTGCTTCGGCGCGCGCCGTGCCGCCGCCAGGTGCCGCGCCTGCACTGTTCCGCTCGGTGGACCCGTCGTCGCGCAAGCCACCGCCGCAACCGGCCAACGGCTCGGCGCGTGGCAACCGCCCGTCATCGCGCAACTCGCCACGCACACCCCCGGCTAGCGCCACGAGCGGCGAGCGGATGAAGCTGCAGACCATGCTCGGCCTGCCGACCACCGGTTCGGGCAGCAGCGCCAACCCGTCACCCACGGCCGGTGACAGCTCGCGCGCGTTCAACCTGCAGCGGATGGGCGCCGGCTCGATCATGCGCACCGGACTGCACCCGCACTCCCGCCCGGTCAACTGGCTCGCGATTGCCGCGTCGGTCGGCCTGATGGTCTCCGTGCTGCTGCCCTGGCGCAGCGGCGTCGGCACACCCGGCGACCTGATGATCGGCGGCCTGCCCGGCCTGTCCGAGAGCACGATGCCGATGCTGCCCACCGAGATCTGGCGCAGCGTCGTCGAGTTGCTCTACCTGCTCCCGGTGTTCGGCCTGATAATCATCGTCTGGGAGCTGGTTCACTGGTCGCTCGGCTACGACGGTCACGCGCTCGTCGGCGTGCTCGGCCTGGTAGCCGGGCTGCTGGCGCTCGGAGTGTTCGGCACGTGCAGCCCGACCGGCCAGGACACGATCATCTCCAATGTGCAGTGGCACCTGCCGTACGTGCGATCCGGATTCTGGTTCGCGATCGGCTCGTCGGCGCTGCTGCTGGTGGCCGCGATTGCGTGGCCGCGCGCCCGTGTGAGCCGGCATGGCGGTTACGGCCGGCCGCTGCACCGTGCGCATTCCGACACCACGACCGCGGGCCTGGATGCCGACGATCCTCTGCTCGCCTCGTCGTCGTCGGTCGCGCACGACATCCGCTCGCACCAGCACAACTGAAGGGGGGGGCGACACGATGAGCGACAAGAAGGCGGACAAGAAGAAGGAGCAACGTGACAAGGATCGCCGCTCTTACCTGACGCTGGTGGCGTCGGTGTCCGGCGTCGCGCTGATCATCTCGTTCTTCCTGCCGTTCGTGCGTTTCGACGAACGCACCACGCAGTTGCTGCTCGAAGCGCACTCCGATTTCACCCGCGCGTACGGCCGCTACGTGGCGAAGCTCGAGACCGAACAGGACGACGCGAAGCGCGCCGAGCTGGCGAAGAAGCCGGTGAAGGACGTACTCAACACCGACTTCGGCGCGCTGATCACTGATGGTTCGCTGACCGGCCAGGAGTTGCGCCAGGTGCGCGACCTGCTCAAGAGCTACCGCGACTTCCTGGTCTTCCCGAACGGCTACACCGCATTCAGCCTGCTCGCGCACTCACCGGGCAAGGCCGACGAAGGGGCGCTGCGCTTCGTGCAGGTGCCACTCTCGCGTGACGTGCTTGGTCGCGCCGCCGTGGCGCAGACGATCCGCTGGGTGGTGCTGTCGCTGCTCGTGTTCGGCCTCGCGCATCTGTTGTTCGCGTGGTTGGTCCGCTTCGGCCGCTACCCGATGTCGTTCCTGGTGATGACCTTCATCCCCGGGTTCATCTATGTTGCGTTCCTCACGCTGATGCTGTTCGCGCAGTTCTGGACGCAGCAGGGCGTGCGCGCAGTCAGCGACCAGCCGTCCGGCACCGGCAGCGTCGGCGTCAATCAGGAGTTGCCCGACCAGAAGGCCGCGATCCGCGCGTTCGAGTCGGTGCGCACCGATGTCGGCGCCAACCTGATGCTGATCGCCGGCATCGGCATGCTTGTCGTCTCGCTGCTCGGCCTGCGTGGCCTCGGCGACAAGTGGCACCGCGCGGCGATCGCCTACGGCATTGTCGTCGTGATCTGCGTGATCGGCATCGTGTGGTTCCACAGCGTGATGCAGCCGGCCGCGCCGGGCGACATTCCGGCGACCGAGGCCGGTTGACGCTCCGTGAGGCCTGCGAGCCTCGTTCCGCGTTCCTTGCGGGTACCGTCAGCAACTTCGTACAATCGCCGCGCACCCGGTTGATAGTCACACGATTCGCTCAGGGCGGCGGCGTCACCGCAGCCGGAGAGTGGTCGTTGAAAACCGGCGTGCCCACGCCCCCTGTGTTGCCCGACGCTCCTGAACGGACCCGCTGCCATGCGTTCTCGCCGACTCTTTCCTGCCGTGCTCACGCTGCTGATCGTGGCGGCCATGGCCACGCCCGCGGCCCTCTACGCGCAGCCGCAACCCGGCCCCGGCGACACCATCCAGTGGGCCGACTGGTCGGCGCACTACCTCAAGAAGCTGCGCGACGAGGGCAAACCGGTGTTCGTGTTCGTCACGGCACAGTGGGACCTGCAGAGCATCGGCAATGAGGAAGCCGCGCTCAAGCACGCCGACACGGTGAAGTTCTTCAAGGAGCGCGAGATCGTCGCGCTGCGCATTGACACCACCAGTGACGATCCGGCGATCAAGGAGTTCATGTCGCAGCATGGCAAGACGGCGCCGCCGCTGGCCGTGTACTACCCGCCGAAGGCGAAGCCGGTGGTGCTGCCCGACACGCTCAACGGGCCGAAGTCGGTCACTACCGTGATCGAGAAGGCCGACAAGGATGCCGGCGTCGTGATTCCGCAACCGACGCCGCCGACTCCGGTCGACCCGCAGCCGACTCCGCCCGTCGACCCGCAGCCGACTCCTCCGGTCGACCCGCAACCGACGCCGCCGGTTGATCCGCAGCCGACGCACCCCGTCGACACGCAG
>JBFWQT010000362.1:0-7523 GCA_050249295.1 Planctomycetota bacterium | reverse complement strand
GGGGTCGTTCCACGGGCGCACCACCGGCGCGCTGGCCTGCACCGGCCAGGAGAAGTACCGCGCGGCGTTCGGGCCGCTGCTGCCCGGCGTGACGTTCGTGCCGTGGGGCGACACCGTGGCGCTCGCGCGCGCGGTCGGCCCGACGACGGCCGCGGTGATTCTCGAGCCGGTGCAGGGCGAGGGCGGCCTGCGTCCCGCGCCGTCGGGCTACCTGGAGGCGGCGCGCCAGCTCTGCGACACGCACGGCGCGATCCTGATTTTCGACGAGGTGCAGACTGGCATGGGTCGCAGCGGCAAGTTCTTCGCCTACCAGCACGGCGGCGCGGTGCCCGACGCGTTGACCACCGCCAAGGCGCTGGCCGGCGGGCTCCCGATGGGTGCGCTGCTCACGCGCGGACGCGCGGCCGAGGGGTTTTCGCCCGGCGATCATGCCAGCACTTTCGGCGGCGGCCCGCTGGTCTCGCGCGTCGCGCTGGCGATGCTGCGCGAGCTGGAAGCACCCGGCTTCCTCGAGCACGTCGCGAAGGTCGGCGCGAAGCTCGGCGACGGCCTGGCCGCGCTGGCGCGCGAGTTGCCGCAGTTGCTCGCCGGCTCGCGCGGCCGCGGCATGATGCAGGGCCTGGTGTTCCGCGAGCCCGTGGCCGGCGAGGCCGTGAATCGCCTGCGCGAGCGCGGCTACCTGACGCTGACGGCCGGGCCGACGGTGCTGCGCCTGGTGCCGCCGCTGGTGCTGACGGAGGCCGAGGCCGACGACGCGCTGGGTGCGATCGGCGCGGTCGTGCGCGAGCTGGCGGGCTCATGAGTTTGCCCCGCGGTCTCGAGCTCCTTCAAGCCCACGGGCTGCTGCCCGTGGGTAACCGTCCGGCCGCTGCGACCCTTCAATCGTGCTGAACGCGCGATCCACATTCACCTGCGCGACCTCCTCGCCCTGTCACCCTCGCCGGTGGCAAACCGACCCACGGGCCGCAGCCCGTGGGCTTGAACGCGCTTGAACGCGCTTGAACGCGCAGGAACTCGACTCCACGACGCGCCGGACCCGCTGCGTATTCTGCTTGCACGCCGTCGGGCCGGATGATTGAATCGCCGGTCTATGCCGGGTTTCCCGGCGCAACATTCATTCACGTTCTGTTTGCAGGACCGATCGACCGAGTGAGGTGACAGCTTGTCGTTGAGGATTGTCATCACCAAGGGACAGACGCTGGAGCGCGCCCTCAAGCAGTTGAAGCGGAAGATGGCCACCGAAGGCATCTCGAAAGAGATCCGTAAACACAATTACTACGAGAAGCCCAGCGAGCGCCGCCGCCGCAAGTCCAAGGAGCGCATCCGCGCCCTGCGCAAGGCGCAGCGAGAGCAGGCCCAGGCCTGACGCGAGCAGGCCCGGGCCTGACGCGAGCAGCTTTTCGACCGACATGAACGCGCCGTGCCCCTCCCGGGGTGCGGCGCGCGTCGTCGTATCGTGGTAGCCTGGTACCATCAATAGATCCGGTACACGGCACCGCGCGAGACGTCCATGCCGACCGACGACATCAACCAGCCGAGCGAGCCGAGCGGCCACTCCGATTCCGGCTTCGACTTCCGGTCTGCCGACGCGCACGAGTTCGATGCGCCGCCGGAGCGGCCATCGCACCTGCCTCCGCCACCTCCGCCACCTTCGGCCACAGCCCACCAGCGGCCACTGCTGCCGCCGGGAGGCAACCGCCCGCCGCTGCCGCGCACGTCGCGTCGACCGCTCCCGCCGCCGGTGGCAAAGCGCAAGACATCGCCCGCCTCCGTGGCCGTGCTGATCCTGGTGGTTCTCGGCTACGTCGCGGTGCGGATCAATGGCGGGCTGCCGACGCCCGGGCCCTCGGGGCCGTCGTCACCGACGAAGCCGCTCGCCCTGAACGGCCCGGCCAGGGTCGCGCAGATCGGTGACGTTGCGCCGTTCCGCACCGACGCGACACCGGCCAACCTCGACCCGGTACAGCAGCGGCAACTCGATCAACTCATTGACGACCTTGCCGACACCCTGATGGGCAGCGGGCGTGTCGCGCCGTCGCAGGTCTTCGACTACGAGTCGATGATCCAGGCGATGGTGGCCCGCACGCCGCCGTCGTTGCAGGCCCGGCTGCGAGCCCAGCTGGGCGGCCGGACCGGCTTCGCCAGCGGCTTCATGCGCGGCTTCAGCACGTCGCTCGAGCGCAACCTCGAGACCGCCCGCCAGCTGCGCTCCGGACTCGGGCCCATCGTTCATCGCGACATCCACAAGGTCGTCACCAACGCGGACGGCAACCTGATCGTGTGGGTCCGCGTGTTCCAGGACGACGGCGAATCCGAGACCCTCAGCCGCATCATCGTGTGGGTCGTGCGTGACCCGCGCACCGGCATGCGCATCTACGACCTGATGGACGTCGACGATCAGAGCCAGCTCACGGTCACCGGCGCGGCCGGGCTCGTGCAGATCTCGAAGAGCGGCGCATCGCTGGCAAACATTCAGCGGCTCAGCAACAAGTTCACGAACGTGATGCGGCGGATGGCCGTGGACATCGATTCGATCCAGGTCGGCGACGTGGACGAGTTGCTGAACGCGCAGGATCTGCTGGCCACCCACCCGACGCTGCGCTTCATCCGCTTCGCGATCATGGTCCGCCACGCCACCACGAAGACGGAGATCCGCGACGCCGAGGTCTACGCCAGCCGCCTCACCGACGACCCGGGCCACGTGCCCACGGTGCACCAGGTGTGGGGCGACTGGCTGATGCGTCGCGCGGCGGCGGCTGACCACGACGTCGAGCTGTACGGTCGCGCGGCCGGGCACTACCGCCGCTACATCGACATGGTCGGCCCCGATCCGGAGTCGTCGTTCTCGCTCGGCAACGCGCTGACCTGGCTCGACGACTACAAGGGCGCGGTGGCGGCCTACCGCGAGTGGGTCGACGTCTCGTATCGCGTGGGGCCGTGCCACCGCAACCTGGCCGAGTTCGGCTGCGATGGTGGCGAGAGCGTGCTCGCGGCCAGCATGATGCTGCAACTGCTCGACACCCGCGAGTACGCCGCCGATGTGCCGGAACTACTGGCCGACTCGTTCGACAATATCGACGGCACTGACGACCCGGACGGGGTGCGCGCGCTGTTGAAGGTGCTCGACCGGATCGGCGATGCCGCGCCGCCCGACCTGCAGCTGAAGCGCGGTCAGGCGTTGCTCGAACTCGACGACATGCCCGCGGCGAGAGCGTTCTGGATCTCGGTGCTGCAGGGCTTGTGGGCCGACGACAACGCGCGCCAGCAGGCGATGCGCATGCTCGTCTACAACGAGGGCGCGAGCGATCTGCTGCGCGCGCTCGGCGGACTGCCGGAGAAGCCGGTGGGTGCGTGGTACTACGCGGGGCTCGCCCACAACAAGCTGGGTGACGCCGCGGCTGCTCGCGAAGCATTCGTCGCCGGGTTCAGAACGGGCGATGCCCCGGACCTGCGCAACGCGGCGTTGCGCCAGCTGAACTTCATGAACCGGCCCGACGATGTGGTCTCGCTGCTGACCGCACTGCCGGTCGGCCAGCGCCCCGCGGCCTGCTGGAACGCCCACTTCGACGCACTGCGCAAGCTCCAGCGGCGGAGCGACATCCCGGCGGCCGCGCGCGAGTACGCCGCGGATCCGTCGATTCCGGCGGAGGACGTCATCGACATGCTCGACTCGGTCATCAAGGTGCCCGGTGGCGCGGACGCCGTCATCAACCTGCTCGCCGGGTGGAGCGCGAACCGCAGCGACGAGCCGGGCGCGATCGCGACCGTGACCCGCGGCGACGCGCTGTTGCACCTCGGGCGCGAGCGCGAGGCGCTCGACCTGTGGGCGGCCTGCGCGCTGGATTCCGCGGCTGACGAGCAGGTGCGCGGCACGGCGCTGGCGCGCATCCGCCAGCGGCAGCAGTGGGAGTTGCTCGGCAGCGTCGTGCAGAAGCTCACCGACAACGCCAGCACGCTCGACTCGTCGGTGGAGCGCTACCTCGTGCTGCGCCACGCGGGCAAGACCGAGGAAGCCGGCGAGCTGGCCATGACGTGCGCACGCGACAGCAAGCAGTGGCAGTGCGCGGCGTGGCTGCGTCGCGCGATCGCGTGCAACCAGCCGCGACGCGTGCTGCGCTTCCTGGAGTTCGCGGCCGACCAGGTGTCGAACGCCAACCCCTCGTGGATCAAGGCGCAGGCCAGCGCCGCGACGGGCAAGCCCTCCGACGCGCTCCCGCTGTACCGCGCGGCCCTGCGCGCCAGCAGCGGCGGCACTCCGCCGGGCATCCTCGATGTGCCGGGCGGCCCGGAGATGGTCATCGAGGAGATCGACGCCATGCCGTCGGAGCAGCGCGAACAGTTCCGGGGGCTGGCCTCCAACGCCCTGTGCAAGCTGCGCCAGTTCGACGAGGCCTCGCGGATCTGGTCGGATCTGCTCGCGAAGGCCGACACCTACGGCTGGCAACGCGAGAGCGCCCTGCGCGCACTGCTCGGCGTCCAGCTGGAGGCCGACCCCGCGCGGGCGATTGCCACCGCAAAGGCCGCGATGCAAAAGGAGCCGGACGATCTGGATCTGCAGATCCGGCTCGCGATCCTGTATGTGCGCGCCGGCAAGATCGCCGAGGCCGGAGCGCTGCTCGACGAGATGCGCCGGGCTGACGACGAGCGGATCACCACGCTGGCCACATGGCGCACGTGGGACGACTCGTGGGACGACGTCCGCGTGCTCTGGAACCAACCGGAACTCGGCCCGCGGCTGAAGAAGTGGTATCTCGATGTCACGGGCGGCAAGCTGTCGTTGCTTCCGCATGACGACCTAGACTGACCGACGGACGGAGCGAGGAGATCGATGGAATCCCCGCCGATGATCACCAACACCACCACCGGCGAGGCGATTGCGCCGACCGGGGTGCAGAGCTTCCCCGATCCGACGAAGTGGACGCGCGCGTTCACCAGCATGCTGCTGGTATTCCTGCTTGGCGCCGCGACAGTCGCGCTGCCGTTCGCGATGAACGCGCTCGGCCTGGTGATCGGCGGGGCCGGGCTGACGCTGGCCATGGCCGTGGGCTCGAAGGGCCTGCCGCGCGGCGTGTGGATGACCGGCGTCGTCGCGTTCGGGGTGCATGCCGGGTGCGCGCTGGCGCTGCACGTCGGCGGTGCCGCGGTGTTCGACGAAGTGCCCGTGCTGCTGATCGGCCTGATCGGTGGCGGCATCTTCGGTATCGGGTCGATCCTCGCGGCGCATCGCGTGATTGCCACCTCCGGCGCGAGCCCCGCGTGGCGCACGCACGCCGGCATGGCGCTGGTCTGGCTCGGTGTTGGCGCGCTCGGCGCTATCGTCGCCCCACTGATCGGCAGCCTCTGGCCGCTGGTCGTCGGCGCGTGCCTCGCGCTGCTGGCCATGGTGGCCGCGGTGGTGGGCAGCCTGATTGCCGCCGTGCAGGCCCGCAAACTCGCGCGCGACTTCCCGCTGTTTGCCGCGATGGGCATCTCCGCCGACGGCTCGACCGCGAAGACCAGCACCCGCGGGCGCGGCCTCGTGCGCCTGTTCCGCGTGCTGGCCGTGCTGATTCCGGTGGCGTCCGGCGCCCTCGGCTGGCTGTGGTTCGGTCCGGTGGCGTTTGATACCGCCGCCTGGGACGCCGCCACCACGGCCGTTGCGCGCGACATCCCGCCGCCCGAGCAGAACGGCTGGACCGACCTCGCGTCGATCAGCAACGTGGTCGATGCCGCGCTGGCTGACCGTATCGACGACGCGTGGAAGCGCTTCGAAGCGGGCCCGGTCGCCTGGAAGGCCGACGACAATCTCGCGTCGTTGCTCACCGCCCACGCGGCCGCGATGGAGAACTGGGACTCGGCGCGCCAGGTTCCGGTCGCCGCATGGGTCGGCCCGACCACGCCGGACGCCAACGACCCGGCCTTGCGGCTCACACCGTCGTTGCGCCTGCGGCTGATCGCGACGATCGACACGCCGGCCGACTTCCTGATCACGGTCGCCGACGCGAACCTGGCGATCCAGACGTTGAGCGGCGCGACCAGTCCGATCGCCAACGCCGTGGCCGCCACCATCGCGCGATCGGTGGTCGTCGCGCTCTCGGCGCACCTCGTCCGCCAGCAGCTCGACAACGCCGCGCTGCTGTCGCTCGACCGCGTGCTCGACTCGGCGATCCACAACTTCGGCAACCCGTCGGGCGCCGTGCTCGCCGAGCTGGTGCAGTTCGATCAGTGGCGTCGCGCCGGCAAGCTGAGCCCGTTCCCGGTGCAGTCGTCGCTCGTGCGCGGCCTGATCGGCGACTACTACACGAGCCGGACCAACCGCGTCACCGAGGGCCTGCTGCCGATCCTCACCGAGGCGCGCACGATCGACGACACCGCCTTCCGCGACTTCGTGCAGGCACATCCGTACTCGCCCGGCACCACGCTCGGCGGCGACGCGTACCGCTTCGGCGGCCTCTCGCCGGTGAGCAACTTCGCGACCGACATCCCGACGTGGGAGCCGTTTGCGATGCGCGTGCGGCATGCGCGCACCGGCCTGCGCATGATGCGCGTCGCGCTGCGCCTCGTGGTGTACTTCAACCGCGTGCGCACCCTGCCCGAGGCGCTGGCTGACCTGCCCGGCGGCAAGGACACGCCGTGGAGCGCCGACGGCCTGATCACCGACGCGTGGTCGGCCGGCGGCAAGGAGCCGTACATCTACGAGCCGGTGCTGAGCAGCGAGCCGCAGCCGCACCCGACGTTCCGCCTCGCGTCGCGCGGCCTCAACGGCATCAGCGACCTGATCAAGCTCGCCGCGGACTCTCCCGACCTGATCGTCAACGTGCCACCCGCGAAGCAGCCCCGGTGACCCACACGCCCACGCTCGACGAGCTGGCGGCCGGCGTGGAGGCCGCCGACCGGGCGATGCTCGGCCGCGCGATCACGCTTGTGGAAAGCCGGCGCGCTGACCACCGGCAGCTTGCCATGCAACTGCTGCAGCGCTTGCTGCCCCACGACGGCAAGGCCTGGCGCGTCGGCATCACCGGTGTGCCAGGCGTCGGCAAGAGCACGTTCATCGACACGCTGGGCACGCGGCTTACCGCGCAGGGCCGTCGCGTGGCCGTGCTAACGATCGACCCGACCAGCCAGGTTTCGGGCGGCAGCATCCTTGGCGACAAGACGCGCATGCACCGCCTCTCGATCAATCCGCACGCGTTTGTGCGACCCTCGCCGACGGCCGGTACGCTGGGCGGAGTGGCGCGCGCCACGCGCGAGAGCATGCTGGTCTGCGAAGCGGCCGGGTTCGATGTCGTGCTCGTCGAGACCGTCGGCGTGGGCCAGAGCGAGACCGTCGTCGACGACATGGTCGATACGTTCCTGGTGCTGCTGCTGGCCGGCGCGGGCGACGAGTTGCAGGGCATCAAGCGCGGCCTGATGGAACTCGCCGACGTGCTGGTGGTGAACAAGGCCGACGGCGCGAATCAGCGGCCGGCGCTTCTGGCCGCGCGCGAGAGGGAGCGCGCGCTGCGGTACCTCGGTCCGCCGGATGCGCCGTGGATGCCGCCGGG
>JBFWQT010000361.1:0-7528 GCA_050249295.1 Planctomycetota bacterium | reverse complement strand
TCTTTGACCTCTTCAGAGCGATTGTCCGGCTCGGCGGCGTGACGCCCGACGCAATGATGGCGGTGCGGCTGATGATCGACGACTCGCTGTTGCCGCTGCCACCCGGGGTGTGCATCGAGGTGGGGCGCCTCCGCCGCGTGTACTGGTCGGGCAACGTGTACGCCGGGCCGATCCAGGTGGACTTGCTGCTGGAGCCGGAGTGGCAGGCCCCGGACGAGGAGAAGCCGTGCCACCTGCTGTTGCAGCAGCCGGCCGACGACGGCGCCACGGTGACGCTCGCGCAGATCGCCCTCAGTCAGGCGCGGATTGCCTACGACGTGCAGCTCGGGCGCAACGCCGCCGGCGAGTGGCAATTCGTGTCCGGTCAGCGAGACGACTGAGCACGCCGCGCGCACGCGATCCGGCTGCACACCAGCCCGCCGCCCGCTGTTGTGGGTCGCCAGGGCGGGCTTCGAGGAAGATTGACGGCTTCGGAACCCGGGAGGCAGGTTTCTCCGTTTGTCGGATAACATCTCGGGACTACCCGGAACCACGACACACGACGCGCCCCGGACCGGCGCGCACTGCCCCTTGTTGCCATGAGATTGGTGTTCGCCGCCTCTGCCGTCAGTCTGCTCGCCGCCTGTTCTCCGGCCGGCCCGTCAAGTCACTCCGACAATCGCGGCGCCGACCACAACACGGCGAGCGCGGTGCCGGCTACCAACGAGCACAGCGCCACGCCCGATCCGCCGCCGCCATCCGAAACGCTGGAGCAGTGCCGCGCCGCCGCCGAGAGTGGCGATGCCGTCGCGATGTACCGGCTCGGCGTGCGCTACCGCACCGGCGACGGCGTCGAGAAGGATCTGAACGCTGCAATCATCTGGTTCAGCCGCGCGGGCGCCACGCAGAACGATCCGGTCAGCTTGTACGAGCTCGGGCGGATGTACGAGACGGGCGAGGTGCCGAGCACCGACACCATGAACGCGCTGGTCTGGTACCAGCGCGCCGCCGACGCCGGCCACGCCGGCGCCATGAGGGAACTCGCGCAACGTTACTCGACCGGCAGCGGCGTGGACCGCAACCTCGAGACTGCTGTCGAGTGGAATCGCCGCGCCGCGGAGGCTGGTGACGCCGACGCGATGAACGACCTCGGGATCGCGTACCAGGACGGCCGCGGCGTGACCCAGAGCGACGCCGAAGCGCTCAAGTGGTTCCGCAAGTCAGCTGAGGCGGGTTCCGCGTCCGGCATGTTCAACCTCGGGATCGACTACGAGCAGGGCATTGCCGTGCGGCAGGACCTTCGGGAGGCGGCGAAGTGGTACCTCAAGGCGGCCGAAGGCGGACACAACGCCGCGATGCTGAACATCGGTTTCTTCTACTACGAGGGGCACGGCGTGCAGCAGAGCGATGCGCGCGCCCTGATGTGGTTCGAGCGCGCGGCGAAGGCCGGCAACGTCAAGGCGATGCTGAACCTCGGCATGGTCTGCGAGCAGGGTTTGCTGGGCAAAGCCGTGGACCGGGTCTCGGCGTTCTCGTGGTACCGCACGATGATGACCGAGATGAACGCAGGCCGTTGCAGCGTGCATGACGCCGAGCCGGCCTGGCAGAACATGCAGGCACTCTGCCGTGATCCGCGCATGCTGGCGTCGATCACCGCGGCGGCCGAGCGCGGGCGGGTGGAGTCGATGCTCGACATGGCCTACCTGAGCTGCGAGGGCCGTTGCGGCGTGCAGCGCAACCCGTCGAGGGGGCTGGAGTGGTACGAGCGCGCCGCGAAGGCCGGCAGTCAGGACGCGATGGTGCAGGTGTGGGCGATGAAGCGCAGGGGCGTCGACGGGATTCCGCGGGACGACGCTGGCGCCGCGGAGGCACTGAAGAAGGCGCGGGACAGTGGCGTCGACCTGTCGCCGTCCCAGCGCCAGTGGCTGGCCGAACACGACAAATGAAGCCGGTGAGCCGGGTCAGGGTCGCGCCGGCACGCGTGGCCGCCGCCAGTACGCCAGCGCGCCGATCAACAGCAGCCACACGGCCAGCGTGAGCGGGTTGCCGGGGCCGCCGGAGGTCGCGTCGCAGCCACCGCCGGACACCGACGTGTAGTCGGTGACGTAGCCGGTGAACGTGATCGTGGTCGGCGTGCCCGAGACCGTGCCACTGCCTACGCCACTGTCGGTGTCGATGGTCAGCGTGGCGGTGAACGGCGCGCCGACGGTGGCGGTGGGCTCGTAGACAAACGTGAGCGTCTCGGTGGAATCGGCAGCGATAGTGAATGTGCCGCCGCCGATGGTGGCGCCGCTGGGGCTCGAACCCTGGTAGCTCCAGTAGCCGCGCGGATCGCTGAACGACTGCAGGTCCACGGTCAGCGAGGCGTCACCGTTGTTGGTGATCACCAGTGTGCGCGTCGTGCTGGTCACGTCGCCCGGCGTGTCCACCGAAATGCGCGACTCGGTGTCGGAACCGGCCGCGGCGATGGTGGCCGACGAGTAGAAGCTGATCGTGCCGAAGTCGACGGCCGTGTCGAACTCCGCGATCGGCACAGTCGCCCCGGTGAGCTGCAGCGTGAAGGTGTAGGTCGGGTTGGTCGGGTCGTCGCTGACGATATCGAACGCCACGGTGTCGGTACCGGCCGACGAGATGCTGGCCACCACGCTGAACGTGACCGACTCGCGCGGCGAGAGCTCGCCGTCGGTGACCGGCTGCGTGGTGGTGAAGCTGACGTTGGCGCCCTGCGTGTCGAGCGCGACGAACGGACTGCCGGAGAGCGTGACCGGCGCGGTGCCGTCGTTGCGCAGCGTGTAGCTGAACGTGAAGTCGCGATTGGTCGGCCGGCTGCCGGCGTTGTGCGTGCCGCTCGCGGCGATGGTGTTGCCGTCCTCGTCGTAGAGCGTGAGCGCGGCGGCCGGGCTGGCGACGTACGTGCCGGTGACGTCGAAGGTCATCGCGCTCTCGTCGGAGTCGTTGTTCGGGATCGTGACCGTGAAGCGCGGCGTGGTGGCGGCGATCGTGATCGCGTTGCCCGCGGCTTCGCCGATCATGTCGAGGCCGCTGATCTCGATCAGGTTGTTGCCTTCGCCGCCGCCCTGGTCGGAGTCGTAGATCGCGACGACGGTGGCCTCGCCGTTGTTGTCGGTGTTGCTGAAGCCGCTGATCGTCAGCGAGTCGCCGACCTCGAGCCCGGCGAACGCGTCGTTGGTGGTGCCGAGCAGCAGCGACTCCGAGAGCACGGAGATCGTCGAGAGGTTGATGGTGGTGAAGCCGCGCGCCGTGACCCCGAGCACGAACGCCTCGGTCTTGCCCACGCCGATCGTGCTGGCCGGCTGCGTGACGTTGACGGTCACGTTCTGCGCATCGCTGATGTCGATCGGCCCGCCGCTGAGCGTGAGATCGGCCGCGCCCGGGTTGGCCACGGTGAAGTTGAACTCGACCGGCTCGCTGTCGCCGAGGTTGCCGAGGGCGATCGACTCGCCGCTCGAGACAATCGCCTCGACGAACGTGGTGCCCTCGTAGGTGACGCGGATCTCGGCGCCGCTCGGGTCGAGGAACTCGTCGGCGCCCGCGTCGGGCGAGGCATCGCGCGACTCGCCGTCCTGGTCGTCGCTGATGCCGACATCGGTGCCAAGGTCTATCGCCGGCGAGCCAATGATCAGGTGCATGTCGCCGTCGAGCGGATCCTCCATCAGCGGGTCGGCCTCGATGCTGTTGGCGCCCTTGCCGGAGTCGGTCTGCCACTCGGCCAGAGTGTCGTTGTCGCTGTCCTGTCCGAGCTTGTGCCCGTCGAGGTGCCACACGTTGTGGTCCATCGCCGTGGGGAACGACTCGGTGATGGTGTCTTCGAGGTGGACCGCGGCCGTGGCGTTCTCGATGTACGTGATGTTGTTCGAGAACGTATTGATGATGCCCGCGCTGAAGATCGCGGTGATGTACCAGGCGTAGCTGGCGTGGTTGTGCACCAGCGTGTTGTGGACGATGTCGCCGCCACCTGCGTACACGATTGCCACGCTGCCCCATCCGCTGGAGCACTCGTTGTCCCATAAGGTGTTGTTGGCCACGAGGTAGCCGGCAGCGTTGCTGCCGATGTTGGCGTCGTAGACCAGCAACGCGCAGTTGGTGTAGCCGTGGAACTTGCAGCCCTTGATCGTGATCGATTGCGTCTGGTTGGAGTTGCTGGCCTCGATCAGCACGCCGTTCTCGACGGTGCCGCCACCGTCGAACTCGATGCCGATGATGTTGACGTAGCTCTGGTTGCTGATGCGCAGCGCGGTGGTGCTGGTGCCGAACAGGGTGCCGGCGATGCTGTCGCCGCCGGTGAAGACCACCGACTCGCCGTCGGCCGCCGAGATGGTCAGCGGGTGCGAAGCATCGATGCCGCTGATGCCGCTGAGTTCGAGCGACGAGCTGTAGGTGCCGCCGGCGAGTTCAAGCTCCACCGGCCCGTCGATGCGTCCGGCCGCGCCGAGCGTGCCCAGCGCGCTGATCGCCTCGGCCGGGTCGGTGAATCCGCCGCCGCCGGAGTCACTGCTGCCCACCACCAGCGGCTCGTCGGGCGCGTCGCCATCGGGGAACCACGCGATGCCGCTGATGTAGACGTCGAAGTCCTCCTCGTCGGGGTCGTCGCTGGTGATGCGCAATCGCCCGCTGAACGCGCCGTTGTCATCCGGCGTGACGGTCAGCGTGAACGTCTCGGAGGCTGCGCCGGCCACGGTGAACGACGTGCGCGACAGGCTGGCCTCGCAGTTCGTCGCGTTGCGGAACTCGATGTTCTCGACGGTCAGGTCGCTGGTCGCCGTGGTGTTCTTGATCGTCCACGTCGAGTCGTTGGCGGTGCCGGTGTCGTAGATGCCGAGGTCCACGCTGTCGCCGTCGGTGAGGCTCGACGACGACGGATCCTTGACGTCGATCTCCTGCGCGTCGCTGAACGTGATCGCCCAGCTGTCGAAGGTGCCGCTGTCGCCGGCGTCGGTGTCCATCACGATGATCGTCCAGGTGCCGATCGGCGGCAGGCCGTAGAGGTCGTTCATCGCCTGCTGCCCCGCCGACGCGGGCAGGTACGTGCCGGTGTACGGCGCCGACGCCGCCGAGATCGAGCTGCCCTTGTGGATCGAATCGTCCGAGCCGGTGAAGCGCGTGTTGGTGAAGTTCTCGCCGTCGGCCAGCGTCTGGTCCCTGGCGAACAGCTGCACCGCGCCGTCAGGTATCAGCGACGGGTGGTAGAAGCCCGGCACCGGCCAGGCCACGTACGGCGGCAGCAGGACGATGTCGAGGTCGCCGGGATACTCGTGCGTGATGTTGACGGTGACGAGAAGGGTGTCGAGCAGGATCGGCCCGTCGACGTCCACGCTGCCGGCGAGGCTGACCGTGATTGTGCTCGTCACGCCCTGCCCGGCGAGGCCGTCCGGGATGGTCATGCCGACCGTCTCGGTGTGCGAGTCGCCGGCTTCGACGACTTGCGGAGCAACCGACAGGACGGCCGCGCCGACGATGAGGATTGTGATGGCCAGCGCCAGACGACCGCCGGCTTGCTGCGTCAGGAACAGGCTCATGTGTCTGTCCGCGTGAGGCGTGTCGGATGTATCCCGCTTTTAGGGGATTTCGCCCGCGGAATCCCGGAAAAAGCCGGTCCGCGGGCTGGCCCATGTCATGGCGCCGCCGGTTGTGCGGATGGTGGCCCTCACCGCAGGCGAATGGTGATCAAACGCCGCCGACAAACGCACCCGTCGGGTGTTCCCGATTGGCATTGCGGGTGGTAAACGGGGTCCGCGCGAACGAGGCCGCGGGCCTCGCCGCACGGCACCTGCCTGCACCCTGTTCTCACCGCGTTCTTACCGCACCAGCTGGTTCCATGAACGACCTGCACAAGCCGCTCGACGGCGTCACGACGGGTGATGTCGAGTTGCAGGAGTGGATCGACTCCCTCGAGTACGTCATCCGCCACAGCGATCCGGCTCGCGTCACCGACCTGCTCGCGGCGCTCAATACGCACGCGCACAAGGCCGGCGTGAAGCTCCCGTTCTCGGCCAACACGCCGTACATCAACACCATCCCGGCCGAGGACCAGCAGCCCTACCCCGGCAGCCGCGAGATCGAACGCCGCATCAAGAGCGTGATCCGCTGGAACGCCATGGCGATGGTCGTCCGCGGCAACAAGCACCTCGACGGCATCGGCGGCCACATCTCCACCTACGCCTCGGCCGCCACGCTCTACGAAGTGGGCTTCAACCACTTCTTCCGCGCGCCCAGCGAGAACCACCCCGGCGACGTCGTGTATTTCCAGGGCCACGCCAGCCCCGGCATCTACGCGCGCGCGTTCCTCGAGGGCCGCCTCACGCAGGAACACCTCGAGAACTTCCGCCGCGAGCTGGCCCCCGGCGGCGGCCTGTCGAGCTACCCGCACCCGTGGCTGATGCCCGATTTCTGGCAGTTCCCCACGGTCAGCATGGGGCTCGCGCCGATCATGGGCATCTACCACGCCCGCTTCATCCGCTACATGGAAGATCGCGGCCTGCGCGAGCCGACCGACCAGAAGGTCTGGGTCTTCATGGGCGACGGCGAGAGCGACGAGCCCGAGAGCCTCGGCGCGATCACGCTGGCCTCGCGCGAGAACCTCGACAACCTGATCTTCGTCATCAACTGCAACCTGCAGCGCCTCGACGGCCCCGTCCGCGGCAACGGCAAGATCATCCAGGAGCTTGAAGCGGCCTTCCGCGGCGCCGGCTGGAACGCCATCAAGGTGCTGTGGGGCGGCGAGTGGGACTCGCTGCTCGCCAAGGACCACGACGGCGTGTTCGTCCGCCGGCTCAACGAAATCTGCGACGGCTGGATGCAGAAGTACTCGGTGGAGGATGGCGCCTACATCCGCGAGCACATTGCCGATGGCGACCCGGCGATCCTCAAGATTCTCGAGCCGCTGACTGACGAGCAGGTGCAGAAGCTGCGCCGTGGCGGCCACGACCCCGAGAAGGTGTACGCCGCGTACCACGCCGCCACGCGCCACAAGGGGCAGCCCACCGTCATCCTCGCCCACACCATCAAGGGCTACGGGATGGGCGAGGCCGGCGAAGGCAAGAACATCACGCACCAGCAGAAGAAGCTCAACGAAGACGAACTGAAGGAGTTCCGCAGCCGCTTCGGGATCCCGATCTCGGACGACGAGGCCGCGGACGCGCCGTTCTACAAGCTCGACGAGAACAGCCAGGAAGTGAAGTACCTGAAGGAGCGTCGCAAGGCGCTGGGTGGCTTCATGCCGACCCGCAGCATGCGCGCGAAGCCGATCACGCCGCCGGCCGAGGACGTCTTCGCCGAGTTCTTCCAGGGCACGGCCGACCGCGAGGCGAGCACCACGATGGTGTTTGTGCGCATGCTGGCGAACATGCTGCGCGACAAGTCGATCGGCAAACTCGTCGTGCCGATCGTGCCCGACGAGGCGCGCACCTTCGGCATGGAGTCGCTGTTCCGCCAGGTCGGCATCTACGCCAGCCAGGGCCAGAAGGACGAGCCGGTCGATCGCGACAGCCTGCTCTACTACAAGGAAGCGAACGACGGGCAGAGCCTGGAG
>JBFWQT010000360.1:0-7559 GCA_050249295.1 Planctomycetota bacterium | reverse complement strand
TTGGGGCCCCCACGGCTCTGATCCCGGTCGGTGATCCCGGTGATCCCGGCGTGTGTCCGGTTCACGCGTCCTTGTTCTTGTCGTCCCAGATCATCGGCTCCCACAGCTCGATCTTGTTGCCTTCCGGGTCCATGATCCACGCGAACTTGCCGTTCTCGTGCGACTCCGGCCCGCTGACCACCTCGACGTCGGCCGCGCGCAACTGCTCGAGCAGCTCGACAAGATTGTCGACGCGGTAGTTGATCATGAACGACGACTCGCTCGGGCTGAACCACTTGCTGTCCTTCGCCGCGAGCGACCACACGGTGACCCCGCGATCCTCGGCCGTGTCGTCCGGCCAGCGCAGGATCGCGCCGCCGAAGTCCTCGACCTTCAGGCCGAGGTGGCGCTTGTACCAGTCGGCCAGCGCCGCCTTGTCGCCCTTGCTCTTGAAGAAGATGCCGCCAATTCCGGTGACCTTCGCCATCGTCGTCTCCAGTCTGTCGGGTGATGTTCGGCCGCGGGTGAGAGCCTGTGGTTCCGGGCGAGCCGGCTCTCATCCGGGCATGCCGATTCTGCCGCAGACTAGCACGCGTTGCGTCAGCTGTGCTCGCTGCTCTGCGCATGCCGCAGGCGTTCCGAGAGCACGCCGACCATCACGCGGTGCAACCGCGCGGCCAGGTGCGGCGCGTCGGTTTCCATCCGCACGAAGTCGTCGCGCCCGAGCAAGAACACCGTCGACGGCGCATCGGCCTGCACGCGCGCACTACGCGGCGCGGCGTCGTACAGGCCCATCTCGCCGACGAACGTGCCGCCGGTGAACGTACGCAACCGGCGCGTCGCGACCATCACGCTCAACCGGCCGGATTCCAGGAAGTACATGCCGCCCGACGGGTCGCCGGCCTCGAACAGAACCTCGCCGGCCGAGAGCGTCTGGCGCTGCAGGAACGGCAGCATCGCCGCACCGCTTACGCCGTCGGGCACGTCGCCGTCTTCGCGCAGCAGCTCGTCGAGCTGCGTGGCGATGTCGCCGGTTGCCGCGTCGTCGCTGGCGGTCATGCCGAGCGCAGCGAGCAACTGCGCCTCGGCCCACTCGAGGCCGCGGTCGAGGTCGGCGAACTCGCGCAGCACCGCATCATCGGCGTCGTCGCGCAGCAGGCCCTCGGCGCGGAAGCGCGGCCGCATGCGGTCGGGCATCGAGGTGAACACCAGCCGCGCATCGTGCTGCTCGCAGAGCTGGCGCATCCGCGAGAAGCTCATCACCGACGACGAGTCGAGTCCGCTGACCAGCGCGAAATCCATGATCACCGTGCGCGGCGCCGATTCGCTGTCAGCGACGAAGCGTTCGCGGATCGAGTCGCGCAGCGCACTGGCGGACCCGAAGAACAGGTAGCCCTGCAACTCGACGACGAGAATCTGCGCGCCATGCTCGCGCAGCGCGCGCTCGTGCGCGGGCGGCCGGGCCACGTTGCTGCGCGCGTTGGCGCCGGTGCGCACGCGGCGCGCGGCATCCACCCGGCTGTAGTCGAGCACGAACAGCACCACGGCGATTGCCATGCCGATGCCAACGCCTTCGAGGAAGCCGACCGACGCGATCACGACGAGGATCACGACGACGATCAGGTAGTCGGTGCGCGAGAGCTTGCGCCAGCCGTCGACGAGCCAGTTGGAGAGGAACAGCACGCCGAGGAACAGCAGCAGGCCGCCAAGCAGCACGCGCGGCAGCAGCGAGAAGAAGGCCGGGCCGAGGGCGAGTGCAATGAGGAACACGAAACCGCTGAGCGCCGCCGAGGCGCGACTGCGCGCGCCCATCTCCCATGCGAGCAGCGACTCGCTGGGCGAGTGATGGCCGGGCACGCCGCCGAGCAGGCCGGCCACGATGTTGGCGACGCCGCTGGCGCGGAACTCCTGGCGCAGGTCCACGTCGCTGCCGGTGACGGTCTCCAGCGCGGTGACGGTCAGCGAGATGCTGAGCGCGACGATGGCGACGAGCGAGCCGATGCGCGTGGCCTGCGCGAGCACGACGCTCCAGTTGACGTGCTGCCACAGGTCCGGCAGCGGCGGGTGGTACTGCGCCGACGCCGGGAACGGTCCGAGCAGCAGGTTGCGCGCACGCGCCTCGTCGATGCCGAGCCCCGCGACGAGCAGGTAGCCGTAGAACAGCAGCAGCAGCGCGAGCAGCGCGGCCGGCAGGATCCACGGCGACTTGCGCCAGCGTTGCAGGAGGTAGACGACGAGCGCGAAGAGCACGCCGGGCCAGAGTCGCGCGATTACGTCGGTGGTGAATTGCCCGGCGCGGATCGTGCTCCATTTGAGGTCGAGGCCGACCATCACCTTGACCGAGCCGCGCGTGAGCAGCCAGCCGGTGCCCGCCAGGAAGCCGCCGATCACCGGGTACGGAATGAAGCGCACGAGTCGTTCGCCGCCGGTGCGGCCGAGTACGTACAGCGCGACGCCGGTGATCGTGGTGGCGATGGCGAGCGTGGCGATGATCGTCGCGAGCTGTTCGTCGGGCGGCGACGCGGCGAGTGCCGCCGCGAGCGACGCGGCGATCAGCGCCAGCACGGCCGTGGCAGCCGCTTGCGGGCCGGCATGCGACAGCGGGAACGAGGTGCGCAGCGCGATCACCCAGCGCAGCGCCAGGCCCGAGACGAGCACGAGCGCGACGCCCGCGCCGAGGTGAACCGTCAGGTCGCCCGAGAAGATGAAGGCCGCGTAGGAGATTGCCGAGACCACGCTGACCATCGCCGTGACGACGGCCGCGAGCAGGCTCGGCACGACGGGTCGCGGCGCAAGCTCATGCCAGAGAGACGGTGGCGACGGCGACGTCACAGGTGCGGGTCACGTGGCGACGAATGCGTGTGCGCGCATTGTGGCATGACGCCCCGGGCCGGGCGATTGATCACGAACTGATTCGCGCCGACGGCTCGGCACTCACCAGCAGTTCGCGTAGCGCCGACACGCGTGACGGCGTGAGCGGCTTGTAGAAGTAGTGGTCCGCGCCGGCCGCCAGCATCAGGTTGCGCTCCTCCGGCGTGCTCACCGACGACATGCAGACGATGGCGATGCGCTTCTGGCCGCGCGGCGAGATGCGCCGCAGGCGATGCACCAGCTCGACGCCGCCGCGGGTCGTGTCGACCAGTACCGCATCGGGCGCCGTCTCGCTTACCGCCTCGAGCATCTGCAACGGCGTGCTCGTCGCGCGACAGGTCAGCCCGGCCGCTTCGAGCCGGTTGCAGACCACGGCGAGGTGCCGCTCGTTGCCGTCGAGCACGACCACGCGCAGTCGCGTCGGGCCGGACACGGTCGGCAGGATCACCGACGTGACCTTGCGACTCGCGCCGCGGAACTTCGGCCCGCGGGCCCACGGCAACGACAGCACGAACTGCATGCCACCGTCCGGATCGACCGCCGCGTGCAGGCCACCGCCGTGCGCGCGCGCCACCGCGGCCGCTACCGCCAGGCCGGGATTCCACTCGCCGAACTCGCCCGACTCGTTGGCCATCAGCGGCTTGATCGGGTCGAACAGGTCGCCCATCCGCGCCGCGTCGATCGTCGATTCCGACATCCAGAGGATCAGCCGGACCTCGTCCTCGAACGGCACGCCGTGCACCTCGAAGCGCGCGTCGCTGCCGGGTGCGGCGGCAAACGCACCGAGCACGGTCAGGTCGCTGGCCATGCGCATCAACAGGCGGGTGTCGCCCTCCACGGCCAGCACCACGTCGTCGGCGGTGTGCGCCAGCACCACGTCGCGGCCCTCGGCAATCGCCTCGGCGCGCGACATCGCGCGATCACACAGCGCCGCCACGCTGACCACCTCGCGGCGCACCGGCTCCGCGCTGTTCAGACGGCTGATCTCGAACAGGTCACTGATCGATCGCTCGAGCCAGCCAGCGCTGCGCTGGATCAGGCCGACCGCCTCCTCGCGCTGCCACGCCTCGCGGCAGTCGGGCGAGCCCAGCAGGTCGGTCGCTTCGAGCAGCTCGCGCGCCGGCGTCACCAGCGCTTCGCTGACCGTCGCCAGGAACTGCTCCTGGCGATCGAGGCGCGCGCTGATCTGCCGGACCTCGTTCTCGAGCAGGCTGACATCGGTTACGTCGAGCAGGATCACATTCCAGGTGGTGACCTGCTGCTCGTCGGTACGCTCGACAAAGGCGAACGCGCGCACCCGCCACGTCGCACCGGCGCGATCGACGATCGTGAACTCGTCGCTCCACGACGAGCGCGTCTGCGCCGCCGCGCGGATGCCGGCCGCCACGCGCATCCGGTCGATCGGCGTGACAAACTCCGACCACAGCCGCGAGCCCTCGTCCTGCGTCGCCGGCGGCACCTCGATGCCACGCCGTGCGAAGTCGGCCTGTTCGTAGCGCACGCGGTGCTTGCCCTGATGATTGACCTGGACCTGCATCACCACCACCGGCAGCGATTCGAGCACGCGCTGCATGCTCGACGCGCGATACTGCCGCACCGACAGCATGCCGCCGATGCGGTCGGCGCGACGCGTGGCCAGGGCGAGGCGCGTGCGCAGTTCGGCCGCGTCGATCGGATCGTCGTAAAGCACATCGTCGGCCGCCGCGTTGATCGCCAGCACATCGTGGTCGGTGTCGCGCCGGACCAGCGCGAAGATCGACTTGCGCTCGCCGGGGTCGGCCTCGCGCAGCTTGCAGAGCAACGCCCCGCCAACGTGCTGGTCAGTGCCGGGTGCCGCCAGATCGACAATCACATGTCGCACGCGATCGTGCGTCCAGCGATGATCGACCTCGTCGAGCGTGTTGGTGGAGATGACCGCGACCGTGCGCGACAGCGCCGACTCGATCGCGTCGGCCACTTCCGGTCGGTTGGTGATTACGAGCAGCATGGGTCGCCGGGGACGAGGGGGCGATCACAAAGAGCAGAGCAGTGGTGTACCCACCGGTACACCAAACGTAACCCTCGCACGTCTCGCCCGAAAGCCTCGGACATCATTCGGGCGTTGATACAAGTCTGCCCGCATAGCGTTGCAACATGAGTGTTCCGAATCCTGTTTCTGCGCTGGTAGTGGGCGCTGGCGTCAGCGGCGCCGTGGCGGCCCGAACGCTGGCCGCGGCTGGTTGGCGGGTGACCGTGATGGAGCAGAATGCAACGCGTGTTGGCGGTCGTGTGTGCAGTGTGCGCGTCGGAACCGGCCTGGCCGATGTCGGCGCACAACAGATCACGGCGCGCGAGGAGTGGTTCGCCGATCTGATGCATGATGCGACTGCGGCGGGTGTGGCCCGCGTGTGGACGCAGCAGATGCGCACCGCCGCCGGCGAGCCGATCGGCCCGGCTGGCCCGCGCTGGTGCGGCAGCGAGGCGCGCGGAATGCAGGGCATTGTTGAGTGGTGCCTCGACGCGCCGCGCATCGAGGTGCGGTGTGGCGCAACGGCGACGTCGATGCTGCGGGATGCAGGCCGACAGTGGTGCATCAATGAATCGGCCGACGCGCTGCGGGCCGATGCCGTGATCCTCGCACTGCCCGCCGACAGGTCGCTGGCGCTGCTCGGCGCGATGGCCGATGCGCCATTGCGCGCACGAGCGGCGGGGCTGCGCTACGAGCCGACGATCGCCGTCGCGCTGGAACTCGACCAGCCGGCTGCGCTGCTGTTGCCACCCGACGCGCGCGTGGTGACCAACCACGATGTGCTGGCCTTTGTCGCGTGCCGTCGCGCAACCAGCCTTGTGTTGCTGGCGACCTCCGCGTGGTCGCACGCGCAACTCGCCGCCAGCGATGACCACATCGTGCGCGAGCTGCAACACGCCGCGGCGTCGTACGTCGCCGGTGCGCGCGTGGTCGCACAGCATGTGCAGCGCTGGACGTCGGGCATTGCACACGTGCCGCCGCCAACTGATGATCAGCAGCCGTTCATCGTGGTGGCGGCCGACTATCCGCCGTTGCTGCTGGCCGGCGCGTGGCTCGCCGACGATCGCGTGGAAGCCGCCGCAAGATCCGGCCGCATGGCGGCACAGCACCTGCTGGAGTGCATGGCATGAGATTGACCCGCCGACCCGCGACACCCGCGAGCGCATTCGTGCTGCTGGCGCTACTGCTCACGCCGGCCGTGTGCGTTGCTGACGACGCCGGGTCGGCGGCCTCCGGGGCCGTGCCCGACTGGATCGTGCAGCCGCTCGGCCGCAAGAACGCGATCAACCTGCTCGGCCGCGGCATGCAGGACAACCGGCGCGAACCCGACGGCGGCATGCGCGCATCCGAAGCCGCCGACAACGCGCGCAAGGATCTCGAGACGGTCGTCAAGGCGATCTCGCAGGCCCTTGCGATGGTCATGCTCGCGCACATGCAACGGCCGCCGCACCTGCCCGACCCCGACCACGAGGAGCCGCTCTCGCCGCCGGAGCAGTTGGCCGCCGACATGAACCAGTGGTGCGTGCGCAACTACCACGTTCTCGCCACGCACGAAGTGGTCGACCCGGAGACCGACGAGCGGATCATGTTCGCGCTGGCCGGCGTGGAACTCGAACCGATGCTCGCCGAGATCGAACGACTCGCCGACGCGGCTGATCCCGACCGGCCGGCGTTGCCGACCAGCGCGATACTGCTCGGCCAGATGCTGTGGATGGAGTCGGCGTTGCAACTGCACGGGCCGTGGCTCGAGCGGCTGCCGCAGTGGGTGCGCGAGCGGCCGGTGGTGCGCAGCGACGTGCTGCAGAAGAAGCGCGTCGACAAGCTCGGCGAGGACACGACGATCGGCCGCTTCATTCGGGTGATGAGCGAGTACAGCCTCGGGCCGACGTTCGAGTACGCGCAGGCGGGGCTCGCCGGCATCGCGCGCCTCGGCCTGCACACGCAACCCGAGCCGTGGAAGACCGGCGCGACGCTGCAGGCGCAACTCACGGCCGGTCTGCGCATCCCGCTGATTGCCGAGAAGCTCGACGCGTTCGCGATGCTGCAGGCGACGATCGCGAACAACACGGCCGACCCGTCGTTCGACGGCTTCATCGTCGGCCTGCGCCTCGGGTTTCTATCGCCGACCAGCAAGATGCTGAGCGCGGACGACGACCGGCCGAGCACGCCATTGGCGATCGATGTGTTCGGCACATTCCCGTTCGGCACCGAGCGCGATCTGTCGCTGAACGACATTGACGGCGCGTTCGACGTGCGGGCCAGCGTGTCCGGCCCGCTGCGCCTGATGCTCGACCTCGGTGGCGGCTTCGGGTTCACTGCGTTCTTCCGCATTGCCCTGCGGCTGGAGGTGGCGGCGATATCGATTGCGCTCAGTGACGAGCTCGGCCTGCTGCTGATCGTGCCGGGCATCGACATGGAGTGGCGGCTCGCGAAGCGCAATCTCGACCGCTACGAGCTGTGGCTGGGGTTCGAGACGAAGGGCCTGATGATCCAGTTCCGGCTGAAGTTTTCGGGCGAGCTGGGGAGGCAGTTCTCGACGCTGATCGGCTGGCGTTTCTAGGGACGTGTGGTGCAGGCTTCCAGCCATCACCACACCACGATGCAGGCTGGTATCCTGCACCACACTGGGTAGCCAGCACCACCGTGGGAATCCAGCACCACAGTGGAAGCCCGCACGGAAGCCCGCACCACAAAAGCCAGC
>JBFWQT010000359.1:0-7592 GCA_050249295.1 Planctomycetota bacterium | reverse complement strand
TCGCTGGTTCTGCGGTCTGCTGCTGCGTTGATGGGCGTGGCTGCGGCTCTCACCTCATTCGGTGGAGCCCATACGCCCGGCCCATCCCATGTCGCGGGCCGGCACGATCTGGCTCGGGCACGCGCGACACATCAATAATACCCCCTTATCTGAAGCAGTCAAGAAAAATATGCGTCGAGCCAGGCCGCCCCTGACTCGATTCGCGCCACTCACGCTCGCCGCTCCTGCCGGGATTCGCACCACCAGTTTCCTGGTGCGTGACGCGGTCGCGGAGTGTATGTCAACCGGGCATTTGTCTCGCCAATCCCGCCACCGCCGGCCTTCGCGCCCGTGCACGTCATGGAGATGGTCACCCGTTGCAGCAGCCTGATGCTCGTCGCCGCCGTGATGACGGCGGGCGCGGCGGGCGTGCCATTCGACGCGGGTGGCATGGCGGGCAGCGCACGGTCACACGATCCCGGCAGCGTAACGGTCGGAACGTCGGCCCCGGTCGGCGGCTACAACCCCGGCGGGACCACCGTCGCCCTGCTGCCCGAGGTCGGCGCGCCGCGCAGCGGCAGCCCGTCGCGCAACCGCCTGCTGGGCCGTCTGCCGGAGTGGGTCGGTCGCGCATCGCTGCGTGCTGTGTGCCCGGCTCCGCGCAGTCATTCGGCACCGGCCAGCGAACCGCGCAGCCGCCGGATCGATCCGGCCCGTCGTCGCACATGCCCGCAAGAAGCGGACACCGCCGCCGACAACCCTGACGATGCCGCCGATTGCGGCATTGTCTGACCGCTTTCTTCCGTCACTTCCATCTGACCACGTAACAACCGATCCGGTTCCGTCCGCTCGTCGCGGCCGGGCCCGGTGGCGAGGTAGTCCCGACCATGTACCAGAACATTGCCTGGAAACTCGTCCCGTCGCTGCTGTTCATCGCGCTCTGCGTGATGATCTCGGTGATGGGCCTGCCGTTGCCCGACAACCACGACGGCTTTGCCGGATTCAAGCTGCGCCTCGGCCAGGACCTCAAGGGCGGTACCTCGCTGATCTACCGCATGGCGCACATCGAGATCGCCGAGCTCGACTCGGCGATTGCGTCGCTGCGCGCGAAGGAACTGCAGGGCCAGCTCAACGCGGCCGGCGTGAGCCAGCTCAACCAGCTGCTCGGCCAGCGCGCCGCGAAACAGGAGCAGTTCATCCGCGACATGCAGGGGTTCAACGACCAGACGCGCGACGTGCTGGCCAAGCGCCTCAACACCACCGGCCTCGCCGGCGTCGAGGTGCGGTCGTTCGGCCTCGATCGCCTGATGATCACGCTGCCCGACTACGTCGACCTGAACACCGAGACCGAGAAGATCATCGAGTCGTCCGGCCGCATGCTGTTCCGCATCGAGGCCGACAAGAACGACCCGAACCTCGCCAACCTCAAGTATCCGGACAACCCCGACCCGTCGCGCTACCGCTGGTACCCGATCACCGAGGACTCGAAGTACGGCCGCGAAGGCGTCAGCCCGTGGGACACCGCCGATGGCCGCAAGTGGATCCTGATCGACTACGACAACCCCGATCCGGAGCGTCACGCCTCGTACAACGGTGACAACCTCAAGCGCGTCTACCCGACCAACGGCAACAACGGCGAGCTCGCCGTCGGCTTCGAGTTCAAGGACGAACAGGCCGGCCAGTTCGGCAACTTCACCGAGTACTACCGCAAGGACGGCCCCGCGTGGGCCGGCAAGGAGCCGCTGCGCCTCTGCGTGCTCTTCAACGAAGAGCTGTACTGGGCCGGTGTGATCAGCAGCAGCATCTTCGGTCCGGGCCAGATGACCGGCTTTGACAGCCGCGTTCACCAGCAGCTGATGATCAACCTGATCAAGTCGGGTTCGCTGCCCGTGAAGCTGGTCCAGGAAGGCAAGAACAAGACCGGCGCCGGCCTCGGCCAGGACAGCATCCAGCAGGGTGCGACGGCCATGGCCATCGGCTTCGCGCTGGTCGTGGTGTTCATCGTGTTCTTCTACCTGGGCGGTGGTGTGGTCGCGATGATCGCGATCGTCACCAACCTGTTCATCACGATCGCCGCGATGACGATGTTCTCGGCGACACTCACGATGCCGGGCATCGCCGGTCTGATTCTCTCGGTCGGTATGGCGGTCGACGCCAACATCCTGATCTACGAGCGAATCCGCGAGGAGAAGCTGAAGACCGGCAGCCTGAGAGATTCGGTGGAACGCGGGTTCGACCGGTCGGCGAGCACGATTCTCGACGCCAACATCACGACCATTCTCACCAGCCTTGTGCTGCTGATCGTGGGCACGCCGGAAATCGTCGGCTTCGCCGTGACGCTGGTGATCGGCATCCTGGCGTCGCTGTTCACGTCGCTGCTGCTCTCGCGCTTCATTGTGGCGGCGCTGGTGCAGGGCGGCTCGATCAAGCGCTTCGCGATGCTGCGCCTGGTGGACAACCCGAAGGTGCCGTTCATGCGCTTCCGCACGCCGCTGCTGATGCTCTCGACGGTGGGCATCATCATCGGTCTGGCGTTCTTCGGCGGCCGCGGCGACAAGAACCTCGGCATCGACTTCCTCGGCGGTCACCTGTTCACGGTGCAGCTCGAGCAGAAGACCGAGGTGGATGACGTGCGCGCCGCGATCGCCGGCATCAAGGACGAGGCCGGCAACTCCAAGTACACCGACGCGCAGGTCACGCCGGCGTTCCACCCCGGCGAGCTGGGTGGCGGCACGATCTCCGACCGCTTCGAGCTGCGCTTCCCGTTCCCGCCGGGTGTGGAGGTGGACCAGCTGGCCCGCCAACGCATGATCCGGCGCGACCTGGAGCAGATCTTCACCGGATCGTTTGTGGCGGAGGGCCGTACCGAGCCGCTGCCCGCCCTGGTGGTACCGAGCACCACGGTGGACTACCGCGACATGACGAAGGCCGGTCTGCGGATCAGCATTCCGCTGAGCGGTCCGCTGACGCTGGAGAACGCCGCGCAGACGGTGTCGATGCCGATCGCGGACGGCAAGGATCCGGAGCCGATCGAGGGCCTCGGCGTGCAGCTCTACATGGAGCAGATCGCCAATCTGCCGCTCTCCAACCAGGGTGAGCTGGGCCGCTACTGGCGCCCGACGCAGGACGACGCCAGCAACGAAGGCAGCGGCATCATCTCGGTCAACGGTAGCAGCCTGATCTACACGATCAGCGGTGTGGCCGTCGATCCGACGTCGTTCGGCAAGGGCCCCAACGACTTCATGACGGCGATCCCCGCGGCCGTGAAGAAGTGGTTCGCCGAGCCGACGCCGTACAGCCGTGCGGTGCTCGAACACATCACGCTCGACAGCTCGGAGCCGATCCACATCGAGATCATCCCCGAGAAGGCCGACGTGGTGATCAAGGTCAACCTCGGCGAACGCAACGAGGTGCCGCTCGAGCAGTTCCTGGCGCGGCCCCCGGGTGCCCCGAAGGACGGCGAGAAGAAGTACCTCGAGGTCGCGGTGAAGCTGCGCGGCTTCCTCGGCGAGCAGCTCGAGAGTGCCGGCGCCCACATCAAGGGGCTGAGCGTGCCGATCGGGACCGACCCGAAGGACGATGCCAACTTCGGCCTCGAACTGAAGGACCCGACGACGCAGACCGTGCGCTCGTTCCGCATCTGCACCGGCGTGACCGAATTCGCGAAGGCGACCTCGCCGACGTCGGAGCTCTACGCGCCGACCGTGATCGAGCGCATCAGCAAGCTGTCGCGCACGTGGCTGGGCGACAAGGCCAACATCGTGGTGAGCGAGCCGTTCCTGCGCGAGCAGGCGATCGGCGCCGCGATTGCCAACGACCTGAAGGACAAGGCCGCGTTCGCGGTGGCGATCTCGCTGCTGCTGATCGTGCTCTACATCTGGATCCGGTTCCGCACGTTCTCGTACGGCCTCGGCGCGACCATGGCGCTGGCGCACGACGTGGCGTTCTCGCTCGGCGCGATCGCGGTGTTCGACCAGTTCACGACGTGGAACGTGAAACTCGACCTGACGGTGATTGCGGCCCTGCTGACGATCATCGGCTACTCGCTGAACGACACGATCGTGGTCTTCGACCGCATCCGTGAAAACCGCCAGGGCGTGAAGCCGGGCGTCTCGTTCCTGCCGTACGTGAACACCAGCGTGAACCAGACGCTGTCGCGCACGCTGCTGACATCGGGCACCACGCTGCTCACTGTGTTCGTGATGTTCGTGCTGGGTGGCCGTGTGCTCGAGGCCTTCGCGCTGACGCTGCTCGCGGGCATCGTGGTCGGTACGTACTCCAGTATCTTCATCGCGGCGATCGTGCTGACCGTGCCGTGGGAGAAGTACCAGAACCTGATCTACTCGTTCATCGGCCTGTCGCTGGTGGTGCTGGTGCTGCAGGCGTTCCCGGCGACGCGCCAGTTCATTCCGTTGTTCGTGACCGGTGTGCCGTGGCACGACCTGCTCATCTATCTGTGCAGCGGCGCGCTGCTGGGCACGTGGGTGGCCACCGGTGTGCACTGCATCTCGACCATGACCAGCGAGCCCGGCACGGCCTTCATGGACGACCGTGGCGTGCCGCAGCCCGTGGCCGCCGTGGCGGCGGTCGCGCCGGTGAGTGGTGCCGCGAGCGCGGGTGCAGGTGCGAAGGCCGAGACGCCCTCGGCGCCGGCCGCGACCGCGACCGCCGAGAAGCCGTCGGATGCGCCGAAGGACGCTGCCGCCAGTGACGGCGCGGACAGCGGTGACGACGACGATGATGACGATGACGATGACGACAGCGATAGCGCCGGCGGCGAAAGCCCGGCTGCGTCGACGGCTGCCAGCCCCGCCAGCAGTGGCGGTGGTGGTGGCGGCAAGAAGGACAAGGGCGGCAAGAAGGGCAAGGGTGGCAAGGGCAAGGGCAAGGGGAAGAAGGGCAAGAAGTAGCCCGCATCCCTGACGCGCCGGCCACCGGCACGCCCATGCGATGACACGCCGACGGCTCCTGCGGGCACCCGCCTGCAGGAGCCGCGGTGCTTGTTGTCGGGCCGGCCGCGGAGGAAATCGTCGATCGCTGTAACATCCGGTGGGTCTCGCGGATTGTTTCCGCCGATTCGCATGCCACCGCCACCACTGCGCCGCACATGAGCACCCGACCTGTCGACGCGCCGCCTGCACTCGACGCCGCCGAGCTGATCGGGCGGCACCAGGACGACGTGTGGCGCTACCTGCGCGCGCTGGGGTGCGACCCTGCACTGGCCGACGACCTGACACAGGACACATTCGTCGCGCTGCTCGAGTCGCGGTTCGAATTCCGCTCGGCGGCGGCCACCGCGGCGTGGTTGCGGCGCACCGCGACTTCGCTGTTGCGCAAGCTGCTGCGCCGGCGCCGTCTCGCGCAGGTGGTGGTGGCCGGGCAACTCGACGCCGCCGAGGCTGCGTGGGAGCGCTGGCACCGCCGCGGCAGCGCCGACGACGCGACTGCTGTGAGCGCCGCGCTGGCCGACTGCTTCGAACGACTGACCGATCGCGTGCGCGACGCGCTCACGCTGCAGTTCCGCGAACGGCGCACCGGCGAGGAGATCGCCAGCGCGCTCGGCATGACCCACTCCAACGTCCGGGTGCTGATCCACCGTGCCCGGCAAACGCTCCGCGACTGTGTGGAACGCAAGGTAGTCGAATGAGCGCCACCGACCCCGCCGATCGCAACGGCCACGCACCCGCCGAACCCGCCCGACCCGCTGACGTGCGCGACGGATTCGTGGACGCGTACCTCGCGCGCCAGCTTGCCGGCGAACAGCCACCCGACCTGCGGGCTCGCATCCTGGCGGCCGTCCGTCAGCGCGGTCGCATGGCGGTCAGCGAGCCCGAACACAGTGACGACGACGATGCAGACCACACACCCATCCACCACCCGAACCGGGAGACCACACACATGAAACCGACCCCTGCTTCCCGCACACACGAAACGTCCGGCTGGTGGATCGGCCTAACACTGGCCGCCACATTGATGGTGGCGGCACTGCTGGGCGCGGTGATGTGGTCTGCCGACCGCAACCACGACGACGGCGATGGCTCTGACGCCGGGCCGGCTGCGCAGCCGCGCGGCGATGAGAATCGTCCGAAGCCGCCCGTCGATCCGTCGGCATTCACGCCCCCGGCCTACGCGCGATCGGCCGACATCCCGGTGCTCGCGCACAACCGCCTGATCAATCCGCAGACCGGCGAGGACCTCGGCACGATCGACGGCGTCGATCCGTACACCTGCGCGCAGCCGGTCCGGGGCTTCCCCGGCATCTACCGCACCGACGAGATGTGGATCGATGTCGTGGCCCGCCGGGTGATCCGCCGCGAGTCTGACGTGCGCCCGAAGCCCGGCAGCGAGTGGTGCATCGACGGCATCAGCTACCGCTTCGACCGGACAGCCGACGAGCCGGGCCTGGTCGCCGAGCGCGACGGCAAGCCGGTCTGGCGAATCGTGACGAACCCGTCGACCAGCTACCTGCAGGTCAGCCGTGTCGGCGAGTGGCTCGCGGTGTGGGATGGCGCGGAGAGCCGGCTGGTCGAGCCGCACACCGGCGGTGTCGTGCAGCGCCTCGAGAAGGCCACGTTCGTCGATGCCGTGAGGGTGCCCGACAGTGACCACCTGCTCGTGGCGCTGATGACCGACCGCACGCTGCACGTCGAACGCCGCGCCGCCGACGGCCGTGCGGAGTGGAAGGCCGCCGTGCCCGACGCGTCGGGCTCGATGTCGGGAGCGCGCCTGCTCTGCCTCGACGGCGGCACACGCGTCGTGGTTGCCGGCTGGCATCAGATGGCGGACTCCGGCGTCACGCTGCAGTGTCTCGCGCTGACCACCGGCGAGTCGGTGTGGGCGAAGCGCTCGATGTCGCTCGGCGTCAGCCACTCGAAGTACCGGCACGACGCGTACGTGCTGCAGACCGCGGCGGATCAGTTGTGCGTGGTCAGCCAGGCATCGTCCGGCTCGTTCGTCGAACTGCACCGCACCAGCACCGGCGAGTGCCTCACGCGCACCGGTCAGAACGACACGCTCGGCTACGTTCTCAAGCAGCTTGCCGACGCCGGGGCCGTCACAGTGTTCAGTCTCGGCGAGCACCGCCAGCCGGGTCCGCAGGGCGGCGCGATGCATGTGATGGATCGCATGGTCAAACGGCGTGTGCCGGTGACGGACGCGGATCAACTGACGGCGGTGCGTGCGCTGCTCTGCACGCCGCGCGCGACGCCGCTGGCCGAGACGACCACCGTGCGCGAGTACGGCGCGCAGATCGAGGGCGCCGGCGAGTCGGTGGTGATGTGGATTCACCCGGCCGATGGCTGGATGACGGTTCGTCATGCCAACGAGGAGACCGCCGTGGCGATCGACGGGCCGGCGATGCACAAGCTGCTCGACGAACTGCTGAAGTGAGCGGCGGCGAAGAAGAGGAGATGGAGCGAGGGGCGCCGCGTCCCTCGCTCCTTCGTTGGTGGGCATCGAGTTGTCCGTGGGTTGTTCGGTAAGAGCCGCGACCGAAAGGGAGCGGGGAAAAAAAACTAGGGGCGCGAGGTTTCCAACCACGCAGCGATTTCCCCGCTCCCTTTCGGTCGCGGCTCCTACCGGAGCAGGCAACCCCCGACGCAACCAGCGGTCGC
>JBFWQT010000358.1:0-7592 GCA_050249295.1 Planctomycetota bacterium | reverse complement strand
GCCAGCCTCCTGGAAACGGGCGTACCCGGGGTCACACGGTTCCTGCCTATTTCCCACCGGGGATTAACCTCCCCGGCTCGCCTGGAACGAATGCGGGGCAAGGGCAAGGGCAAGGGCACGGGCAAGGGCACGGGCAAGGGCACGGGCAAGGGCACGGGCACGGGCAGGACAGGGCCAAGGAAGAAGCAGTCATGCGCCACCCCGAGCACCACGATCACGAGCCGCCGATCCGCGAGAGTTCCAGCTCGCTGCCGCGCGAACTGACCGACACCGGGCAGTTGCATGTCAGTGGCTCCGACAGCGGCCTGCAGTACATCCTGCCGATTGACGACCTGCCCCCGACAGATGGTGATGACCGGCGGCGCCTGCCCGCGGGCATGGCGGACGACGACTACGATGATGCGCCGCCGCTGCCGCGCTGGCCGGAAGATCGCTGGCAGGCGGGCAGCTTCGAGATGCTCGGCACATCGGACGCGATGCGCGACGTGTTCGCGCGCGCCGCGAGCCTGGCCACGGCGCGCAACCCGATGTTGATCACCGGTAGCTCGGGTACCGGCAAGTACACGCTGGCGCATCTCATCCACGCGGCCAGCCCGTACGATCCCGAGATTTTCATTCCGTTGCACTGCGGCAAGCAGACGCCGGAGGAGACGCGCAACCAGCTGTTCGGCAAGCCCGTGCCCGAGAACCAGCCGTTCGGCACGCGCCTGTTCGCGCACGTCCAGCCGGTGCAGTGGGTCGAGGCGCAGAACGGCATGCTGCTGTTGATGCACATCGAATACCTCGACCATGACGTGCAGGAGGAGATTGTGCGGGCCGCGCGCAAGGGGTTCTCGCGCGGCAAGGAGACGGTGCTGCCGGGCCACGTGCGGCTGTGCTTCACGAGCATGTGGCCGTACGAGTATCTCGTGCGCTTCCGCATCATCTCGGTCGAGCTCGAGGTGTTGTTGCGGCGCAACCACGTACACCTGCCGATGCTGCGCGACCGTCGCGAGGACATCCCGGCGCTGGTCGAGTGCTTCCTGGCACGGCATGCGGATGCCGAGGCGGGTCGTCCGCGCCGGCCGCTGGCCGATGGTGTGTTGCGTGAGCTGGCCGGGTACGACTGGCCGGGCAATGTGCGCGAGCTCGAGTCGGCGTGCAGTCAGGCGCTGGAGTCGGCGACGGGTGACGAGTTGCAGCCCGGCGACTTCCTGGCTGCGCGCCATGCGCCGTTGCGGCCGAGTGACCTGGCGTCGCACCTGTATGCGGACGAGAGCGCATGACCACCGGACACCGGCTCGAACACCGGACACCGGATCGAACAAGAGCCGCGACCGTCAGGGAGCGGATGTACAGCGAGTGGCCCACGCCGGTACATCCGCTCCCTGACGGTCGCGGCTCTTGTTAACGCGGCGGATGTACGCGGCGAGTGGCCCACGCCGGTACATCCGCTCCCTGACGGTCGCGGCTCTTGTTAACGCGCCCCGGCGACCGGCTCAGGGCGCGCCCACACTCTCGTTGTCGCCCAACAGAAAGTCGCGCCGCAGGATATCCAGCAGGTCCCAGAAGTTGTCGATCGTGTAGTCCGGGTCGGTCACCGATCGCTCGTGCCGGTGCGACCCGCTGCGACGCGCATGCACACTGATCATCCCGATCGCGTTCGGCGGGTCGATGTCGTGCGGCGGATTGTCGCCGACGTACATCGCCTCGTTGGGCCGCACGCCGACGTCGGCGCAGGCGCGCTGGTAGAGCTTCACGTTCGGCTTGCTCACGCCGAGCTGATCGGAAATGAAGATCGCGCGCGGATCGATGTACGGCACCACGCCGAGCCGCCACAGCTTCTCGGCCTGTTTCACGCGCAGCCCGGCCGTGATGATGCCGACGCACAGGCCGCTGATCGGGCGCAGCAGCTTGAGCACCTCGATCGCGTCCTCGAACACATAGAGCGACGTGTGCTTGGTCTCGTGGTAGCCGACGACGGCCGCGGCGATCAGGATCGCCGGGTTGAGGCCTTCGAAGTAGTGCGCCGGGATGCGCGCCAGCAGCTTGTCGAAGTGGTACTCGTAGTTGGACGAGAACTCGCTGATCACCTCGTGCAGCTCGCGCAACGCGTCGTCGCGCTGCATGCGCAGGCCGGCGCGGATCATGCCGTCGACGGCGTTGCGGCGCGCCTCGTTGGCAAACTCCGACGTGGAGTACAGCGTGTCGTCGACGTCGAAGAAGATCGCGCGCAGCCGTCGCGGCGGCCGGAGCTGGCTCGCCGGGCGTGCGGAGGCCGGTGTGGGGGCCGGTTGCTCGATGTGGCCGTCGCCGCCGGTCATCGCCGCGGAGTGTGTGAGGCGTCGCGCGCGCACAGCATACCAGTCGTTGGCCGGGCCGCGCGCATGCCTCGTTGCAGCCGCCGGGCATCGTGCGTAGGCTGTGCCCGCCGCACCGCATCACGCGCCCGATTGCATGCCCGACCTCACGCCGAGCCGGTTCAAGTTCACGGTCAACGAACTCGGCATCGTCGTGGCCCTGTCGGTATCGCTGCTGATCATCGGCACGCTCGGCTACCTGCTGATCGACCCGGAGCACACCGACCCGTTCGGCGCGCTCTACATGACCGTGATCACGCTCACGACCACCGGGTTCTCGGAGTACCCCGGCATCTCCGGACCAGCCCAGGCCTTCACGCTGCTGCTGCTGATGTGCGGCTACGGCGTGATGGCCCTGCTGATCGCCAAGCTGACCGAGGTCTTCGTGATCGGCCAGATCTACCGCGACCGCCGTCTCCAGAAAGTCATCCGCCACATGAACCACCACGTGATTGTTGCCGGCTGCGGACGCATCGGTGAGAGCGTGGCCCGCGATCTTGCGGCCGCTCGCACGCCGTTCGTGGTCATCGAGAACGACAGCTCGCGTCGTGCCGAGCTCTCCGAGCGCGGCTGGCCGGTGGTGATCGGCGACGCCACGGACGAAAGCACGCTGCGCGAGGCCGGCGTGGAGCGCGCCCGCGGCCTGATCGCGTGCCTCGAGTCGGATGCCGACAACCTGTTCCTGACGCTCAGCGCGCGCGAGCTCAACCACAGCCTGCGCATCGTGTCGCGCGCCTCGAGCCCGCGCTCCAACTCGAAGATGCAGCGCGCCGGTGCCGACCGCGTGATCTCGCCGTACGAGTCGGGCGCGTCGCAGATGGTCAACGCGATCATCCGCCCGGCCATGCTCGACTTCATTGAAGTGGTGTCCGGCAAGTCGCACCTCAGCCTCGCGCTCGAGGACCTGGTGGTCTCGCCGACGAGCGACCTGGTGGGGATGACGCTGGCGAGCTCGCCGATCCGCAGCGAGTACGGCGTGTTCGTGATTGCGATCCGCCAGCCGAAGGGCCCCGCGCAGTACAACCCGCCGGCCACCGCGCAGATTGTCGCCGGCGAGTCGCTGATCTGCGTCGGCCAGCAGGAGTCGGTCGAGCGACTGAAAGTGCGGGTCACCGGCAAGTCCGACTGAGTGACGACAGCCGCGGGCTGCTCACGGGGGCGCAACATGACCGCAACATGACCGGCGCGTGCGGTTGTGATACAGCAGCGCGAGTCCCGCTGCCGCATCCGTCGAAACGTCGAAGCCATGCCTGCTCACTGCATCCGCCGCGCGTTGGTTCCGTTGTTGCTCCTGTTGCTCCTTGTTGTGCTCGCGGCCGCGACGCCCGGCTGCGGTCCTGGCGCCAACGCCTTCGAGTTTGTGGACGCCGACGGCGACCTTGTCTGCGACACGCCGACCGACCCGGCGAAGCTGATTGATCCGGACACGCTGGTCTTCGCGTACACGCCGCTGGAAGACCCGGCGACCTACGAGGCGCTGTTCAAGGACTTCCTGGCGCACATCGAGAAGGTCACCGGCAAGAAGGTGCGCTTCTTCACCGTAACCGACAATGCCGCCCAGCTCGAGGCGATGCGCTCCGGCCACCTGCATGTCACCGGCTTCAACACGGGCAGCGTACCGATCGCGGTCAATCAGTGCGGCTTCGTGCCGTTCGGCATGATGGCCGAGCCGGACGGCAGCTGGGGCTACCAGATGGAGCTGATGGTCAGCGCGAAGAGCGACATCCAGTCGGTCAACGACCTCAGGGGTCACACGGTGGCGTTCACGCAGCTGAGCTCGAACAGCGGCTACAAGGTGCCCTCGCTGCTGCTGCGCGACGCGGCCGGGATCGACGTCGAGAAGGATCTGAAGGTGGTGTTCTCGGGCGGGCACGACAAGTCGATCCTCGGCGTGAGCCACGGCGACTACGAGGCCGCTCCGGTGGCCGGCGACGTGCTGCGGCGGATGGTGTTCATGAAGCAGCTGCCGGCCAACTCGTATCGCACGATCTTCAAGTCGGAGGTGTTCCCGACGACGGGGTTCGGCTACGTCTACAACCTGGTGCCGGCGCTGCAGGCGAAGATCCGCGAGGCGTTCTTCAGCTACGAGTGGGACGCGGCCATGCTGGATGCCTTCCGGCCGAACGGCTACACGAAGTTCATCCCGATCACCTACAAGGAGCACTGGGAGCGCCCGCGCAAGATCGACGCGGCGCTCGGCGTGACGTACGGCCCGAAGGGGAAGTGACGCGGCCGCAAACCGGACCGGCCGACTGTTCGTTGTTGCTTCCGTCGTGGATCCGGTCGTGGATCCGGGCTGTCTCCGGAGGGCTGCAAGGCCCGGTCCAGCGGCCCTGCGGGACTTGACAGCGGCTCCCCCGGCCGCCTACAATCCCCTTTCCTGCCCCCTCTCCCTTTGCGACGCAGGCCCGTTTCCGCTTTCACCTGGCGGGTGCGAGGTTGTGTCACCCGGGAACCGCCTCCTCACGGTGCCCCGTCGTTGCTCGCAATTCACGCGGCAGCGGTGTGGCATCCAGCAAGCAGCACAGCCGCCGCAGCACCCCGCACCACCCCGCTGGGCCGCGCTGGCGCCGATTCGAAGCCACAGAGGAAATCATGGCGAAAGTCGTGTGGGGAATCGAGCTGGGTACCACCTCCATCAAGGCGGTGAAGCTATCCGTCACCAAGGAGGGTCTGGAGATCTCCGACCTCGAGGTGATCGAGCTGCCCGAAAGCACGGGCGGCGAGGACGAACTCGAACAGACGCGTGAGGACAAGCTCCTCATCACGCTCGAGGCACTGAAAGAGAAGAAGGCGCTGAAGGCCGACCCGTGCTGGATCTCGATCCCGGGTCACCAGTCCTTCAACCGCATCATCTCGCTGCCGCTGCTCGACCCGAAGAAGTTCCGCGAGACGGTCAAGTTCGAAGCGCAGCAGCAGATGCCGATCTCGATGGACGAGATCATCTGGGACTACCAGCTGGTCAACCGCAACCCGAAGGTCGGCGACGAGGTGCAGGTCTCGCTGTTCGCGGTGCGCAAGGAGATCGTCGACGCGTACGTGACGCTGATGCAGTCGGCCGGGCTGAACCTGGCCGGCATCCAGGTCGCGCCGCTGGCGATCTACAACTTCATCAAGTACGACCAGAAGTTCCCGAAGAGCGGTGTCGTGATCGACATCGGCGCCGACAACACCGACGTGGTGATTGTCGACGAGAACAAGATCTGGATCCGCAACGTCCCGACCGGCGGCAACGCGATCACCAAGACGCTGGCCGAGCGCTTCAAGATCCCGCGCGACGAGGCCGAGAAGCTCAAGGTCAAGGCCGCCAAGAGCAAGCAGGCGCAGAAGATCTTCGGCGTGATGAAGCCGGCGCTGCGCGAACTGCTGTCGGAAATCAACCGCTCGCTGGGCTTCTACAAGTCGCAGAATCCCAACGTCAAACTGACGTACATGATGCTGATGGGCGCGGGCAGCCACCTGCTCGGCCTGAAGAAGTTCTTCGAGCAGCAACTGCAGTTCCGCGTCGACAAGCTCTCGCACCTCAAACGGCTGCAGCGCGGCCGCAATGCCGACCCCGGCACCCTCAACGACCACATCACCACGCTGGCCGTGGCGATGGGCCTTGGTACGCAGGGCCTCGAGTCGGGCGACAACCGCATCAACCTGGTGCCCGAGGAGATCAAGACCGCCGGCATGGCGCGCCAGAAGTACCCGATGGTGCTGGGGGCGATGATCGTGCTCGTGCTCGCTTCGCTGCTGCCGATGTTCGGTGTGGGCAACCTCAAGGAGCGCGCCGAAGCAGCCAGCAAGGCAGAGAAGGCGCTCAAGAGCACCGTCTCCAGCCAGCAAGCCGAGTTCGACCGCGTGCCCGACACCCAGCCGGTGCGCGCGCTGCTCACCCACTACATGGGCGCCTTCGGTGGCTACCGCCTCGGCAACGTCGTGGATGACGTGCTGATCCAGGTCTTCAACGACCCGGAACTGAAGGCCATGATTGCCGCGCACAACCGCGCCTTCCGCCCGTTCCCCGAGAACCAGGCCGAGTTCGACAAGGCCTGGAAGTACTTCGAGGATCCCGAAATGGGCGGTGCCGACGGGAAGATTTCGCGCCGTGAGTGGTTCGAGGGCTGGGGTGGCGAGTGGTCGCCGCAAGGTGGCGTGTACAACGGCAGCCGCACCGCCTACTACGGGATCTCGTTCGATGCGGCCGACAAGGACGGCGACGGCTACCTCTCGAAGGAGGAAGCCCGCGCGATCGTGCCCACACAGATCCGCGACGAGGCCGTGTTTGTCGGTGTGCATCCGATCGAGTCGTCGTTCCGCGACATCACGATGCGCAACCTGCTCGAAACCGACGACAGGCTGATCAAGACGCCGACGCTGCAGGCCACCGACGTGGCGCAGCCGTTCGGGCAGCCCGTGGCCGCCGACCCGTCGGCCGTGTGGCGCGACTGGTTCTTCCGTGACCGCACCTGTGGCGCGCAGATCACGATGGCGATCCCGGTCGACCACGACCCGAACTGGGAGCTGTCCGGCTCCGACTCGGCCGCCGACTTCTTCGGCGTGAAGCTGCGCGCCTGGATCCAGAGCAAGGTCGACTCGTTGCTCGGCGCCCTGATGAAGGCCGACCCGTCGCTGGTCTGCGAGACCGGCGTGGACGTGCTGCTCGACAAGGGCAAGGCGCGCAAGGCCAACGCGCTGCGCGTGCGTGGCGGTGCGGTCGGCCGCAACAGCAAGGGCATGCCCTGCGGTCTGTATTGCCGCGTGGCACTGGCCGTGAAGATCAACTGGCGCCATCCGCTGGTCGGCCTCGTGACGAAGGTCGCGGGCAACACGTTCGACGCGGCCTTCCCGCCGGCGTTCCAGGCTGTGCTGCAGCAGTCCTCGATGCCGCTGTTCATCCTCTCGGACGGCAACAAGTCGTGGGCAGTCACCCTCAACGACGCGGTTGCGCCGAGGACGGTCGGCAACTCGCTGGTCGTGCAGTTCCAGGCGCAGGACGCCACCGACCTCCCCGCGGCCGGGCCGACCATCCGCATCTACACCGGGCTCGCGCAGTTGCCGGCGAGTTCGCGCACCGAGTAACGGTAACGGTCTCTCCGCGACTCCGTAATCACCTCATTGCAGTTCATTGCAGTTCATTGCAGTTCAGGGCAGCCCTCCAGGGAACGTGACTCATGGACCAGCTCAAGGAAAACCGGATTCTGGTGACGATCATCGCCGGCCTGGTGCTGTCGGGATTGCTCTACCTCATCGTCAGCTCGGGCTCGA
>JBFWQT010000357.1:0-7628 GCA_050249295.1 Planctomycetota bacterium | reverse complement strand
CAGGGGGTCCCCCCACGGGGGCCCGGACGCGTGCGCTCGCGGCTCTTGTTCTAGCGCCCATGGGGTTGACACCCCCGGCTCGCCCGAAGGGCCGCTTTGATGGGACGAGGACTTGTGATTCGCTGAACTAACCGGTGATCGATGCGTCGAGGTGGCCGAACGCGTCGAGCGCGGCCGGGAAGTCGTAGTTGCGAAGCTGCGACGCGACCTCCTTGAGGTGGCCGGCGGCGGGGTCGACGGGCAGCATCGGTTCCAGCTCGGCGATCACCGCGTTGGCCTCAAGGTCGTCTTCGGTGAGCAGTTGCCGCAACCGATCGAGCAGCGGACGGATCGCCGCGACGTCGAGCGGCGCGGCGCTGTCGCTCCGCGCGGGGGCGGCGCTGGACGCCGGCGCCGATTCGCGCAGACCATCCAGCACGATCTGCAGCGCGGCCGACACCTCGGCCAGGCGCGCGTCAATCGTCGCGTGCTCGGCAGCGTTGTTGTGCAGGCAGGCCTGCTCGAGACCAGCCGCCGCCTGCTGCAGATCGCGCGCGCCGATGTTGCCGGCCACGCCCTTCAGCGTGTGCGCCACCCGGACGCGTGTCTCGTCGTCAGTGGCCGCGCGGAACTCCGCCACAAACCCGGCGCAGGTGTCGCGCATGCGATCGAGCAACCGGCGGAACAGCGCGACGCTGCCATTGGAGGTCGCCAGGCCGGCCGCGACATCGATGCCGGGAAGCGACCCGATGGCGATCGCGTCGTGGTCGTTGCGGCCCGGTGCCGTCGCGTTCCCGTCCCCGGATGACTCCGGCAAGGGGTTCCGCGGCGTGATCCAGCGCGCCATCGTGGAGAACATCTGCGCCACATGGATCGGCTTGCCGATGTGATCGTTCATGCCCGCCTGCCCGGCGCGCTCGCGGTCCGTCGACATCACGTTGGCGGTCATCGCCAGGATCGGCAACTGGTCGAACCCCGGCAACTGGCGGATCGCGCGCGTCGCTTCGTAGCCGTCCATCACCGGCATCTGGCAGTCCATCAGCACGCCGTCGAACGCTACCGCCTGCACACGATCGACCGCCTCGCGCCCGTTGACCGCCACATCCACCCGCACGCCGTGGCTGGTCAGCAGTTCGACCGCGAGCTCGCGATTGACCTCGTTGTCCTCCACGAGCAGCACATGCGCGCCGCGCAACCGCGCCACGTTGCGCTGCAGCAGATCCTTCCGGCCGTGGATGCGGGTGCGCCGGCTGACCTCGAGCCCGAGGCTGCCCAGCACCGTGTCGAGCAGCGTGCTGGCCGTCACGGGCTTCGTGACGAAGCCGGCGATATTGATCCCCTCGGCCGCCTCGCGCGCTTCTTCGCGGCCGAAGGCCGTGACCATCACCAGCGCCGGTCGACTCTCGTGGTGCTGCAGCTCGCGCGCCACATCCACACCGTCGCGCCCCGGCATGCGCCAGTCGAGCATCACCAGCTCGAACGGGTCGGTCGCGTCGTTGACCATGCGGATCGCGGCGTTGCCGTCGGGCGCCACGGAGACCTGCATGCCGAAGCCGCGCAACATCTCGGAGAGGATCTCGCGCGCGGTCAGGTTGTCGTCGACGACCAGCACGCGCAGCGCCTCCAGCTGGTGCGCATCCATCCGGCGCGCGCCGGCGGTCTCGGCCGAATCGCCCACGCCGAGCCACACCGTGAAGTCGAAGCTGCTGCCCTTGCCTTCCTCGCTCTCCACCCGGATGTCGCCGCCCATCATCCCGGTGAGCCGCCGGCAGATCACGAGGCCGAGGCCGGTGCCGCCGTACTTGCGCGTGGTCGAGCTGTCGGCCTGCGTGAAGGCCTTGAACAGCCGTTCCTGCTGCTCGCGCGTCATGCCGATGCCGGTGTCGCTGACGCGGAAGCCCAGCTTCACCTTGTCGCCGCGGGTTTCAATCAGTCGCACGCCGACGACCACGTTGCCCTCGTGGGTGAACTTCACGGCGTTGGTGCCGAGGTTGGCAAGAATCTGGCCGAGGCGCAGCGGATCGCCGACCAGCGCGGTCGGAACGTTCTCGTCGATGCGGAAGAGCAGCTCGATGCCCTGCTCCTCGGCGCGCAGGCTGAGCAGGGTGGCCAGGTTCTCCAGCACTTCGTCGAGGCGGAAGTCGATCTGCTCGATCGAGAGTTTGCCCGCTTCGATCTTCGAGAAGTCGAGGATGTCGTTGATGATGCCGAGCAACGACTCGGCCGAGCGGTTGACGCGCGAGACGTAGTGGCGCTGGCGGTCGTCGAGGCCGGTGTCCAGCGCGAGGCGCGACATGCCGATGATGGCGTTCATCGGCGTGCGGATCTCGTGCGACATGTTCGCCAGGAACTCCGACCGGGCCTGCGTGGCGGCCTCGGCGACCTCGCGGGCGACAACCAGCTCGGCCGTGCGATCCTGCACCTTCTGTTCGAGGTCTTCGTTGGCCTCGCGCAGCGCACCGGTGGCCTTGCGGCCGAGGTAGAGATTGAAGGACGTGAACGCCAGCGCGAGCACGATCGTCACGCTGACGATCACCAGCATCATGAATCGCGTGCGGCCGAATGCGTTGTACGCCTCGGTGGTGTCGAGTTCGGTGGCGAGCCCGACGTCGAGCTTGCTGCTCCAGACCCACGCGCCAACGACCGACACGCCGCGATAGTCGCGATACCCTTCGGTGTTGTAGCCCGACTTGCCGGCCAGCGCGGACGCTGCAAGACGGGTGGGTTGCCGGGCGTTGCGCTCGTCGTCGCGCAGCGGGCCGGTCTCCACGAGATTGCGGCCGGGATCCTTCAGTTCGATGGTCAGCACCGACGACACATTCGGGCCGAGCAGTCCGGCCGCGCGCAACTGGTCCTCGAACCGGCTGCTGGTCAGCATCCGACCGGCGTGATCGAACGCGTAGGTCTCGCCGGTCTCGCCGAGGCGCGCGTGCTGCAGGATGCTGGAGAACTCGTTGGCCGGGTCCAGCTGTTGCGCGACCACGGCGACCACTTCGCCGTCCACGCGCACCGGCGACGCGACGAACATCACCGGTTGCGCGGAACTGCCATCGGCGCCGCCCGGCACCGGCGGAATCAGCAGCGTCTCACCGGCGACCACGCGCGCGAAAAGCTCCGGGCGGTGCTGCTTGATGCGCGTCGCGCCAACCCGGGCCGCCGCCGGCGCGGCAATGATCCGGCCCTCCGGCGTGATCACCTGGAAGCCGATCACGCGCGAGTCGAGCCGGTTCGAGCGCTGCAGGAAGAACCGGCGCAACTCGTCAAGCGCCCGGCCGGCGGCATCCGCATTGTCGCGCAACTCGGCCAGACGCTCCTGCACCAGCGGCCCGAGTGCCCGGTCGGAGGCGATTGCCGCCAGATCATCCTGCTTGGTGGCAGCCCAGCGTTCGAGCAGGTCTACCGACGAATCGAGCACGGTCTTCAATGACTCGCCGACGTCGCGCCGCGTGCGCTTCTCGATGTCGCTCAGCGCGGCCCACGACGCACCCACCACAAGGGCCACCAACAGCGCGTTGAAGGCGATGATCCGCCGGCTGGTGTGTTCCGAATAGATCTCGTCGCTGCGCTGCGTTCGCGCCGTGCGGATCAGCCGCGCGAACAGGAATGCCATCGCGCTGAACACCACGACCACGATCAACAACGGCAACGCCAGCGCGCCGGCCCCGCCCGTGTCCGGCGTGTCGCTTGTTGGTGCGGGCGTCGACGAACCGCCACCCGACACACGCGGCGTCAGCTCGAGCCGGACCCAACGGCGGCCGATCTCCAGTCGGTCTTCCTCCGGGATCGCCGCCAGCGCCTTGTCGATGATCGACAGCAGCTCGGGCAGATCGCGCCGCACACCCATCTGCAGCGGCGACTTCTCGAGGCCGGGCACTGCGCCGGCGACCTGCAGATTGGTCAGGCTGCCGCGCTCGATCAGGTAGGTGACGACGCCGAGGTTGTCCACCCACGCGTCAATCTCGCCGAGCGCGACCGCGATCAGGCCCTGATCCGGCCCGTCGTAGGGCACGACCACAAGGTCGGGAAAGTGCTCGCGCAGGTAGGTCTCGTAGACGTAGCCCTTGCCCGCGCCGACCCGCTTGCCAGCCATCGACTCGATGCCGGCGCCAATGTCGGTGCCGCGCCGAACGACCATCACGCCGGGATACGACAGGTAGGGCCGCGTGAAGGCGAGGTACGACTTGCGCTCTTCGTTCGCGGTCATCGACGGCGCCATGTCGACGGTGCCGTTGCGCAGGCCCTCGATCACCTGCGACCAGCTGAGGCCCGGCACCGCTTCGATCGACAGGCCGGTGAGTTGCTCGATGCGCTCGATGTAGTCGGCCGACATGCCGGCGTGCTTGCCGTTGGCGTCGGTCCACTCGAACGGCGGCCACGCGGGGTCGTGCCCGAGGCGCACCACCGGATGCGCACTGATCCAGCGACGCTCCTCGGCAGTCAGGGCCAGTTGCGGGCCCACGTCGGACCGGCCGAACCAGCGGCGGAAGATGCCCGGCAGTTCCACCGTCTCCACGTCGGCCAGCGCCTTGTCGAGCACCGATCGCAGCAACGGCTCGTCGTTGCGGATGAAGAACACCCCGCTGTCGGCCGGCGGCACGCGCAGCAGCTCGACCAGGTCGCCGACCATGCGCTGGCGCAGATTGAAGTCGGCCACCTCGGCGTACTCCAGGAAGCACGTCGCCCGGCCACCCACCACTGCGTCGATGCACTCCGTCGGGCTGCCCACCCACACGAAGCGGTTGCTCTCGCCGAACAACTGCTCGATGCGCGGCGCGTTCGGGCGGCGCACCGCGGCAATCGTCGCGCCGGCCAGGTCGGACGCCACTCTCAGCGCGGCCTCGCCGGGCGCGCGCTGCGGGCCGAACAACGACAGGTAGCCGTGCACCACCACGCGACTGGCCGCGTAGGGGTAGTCGGGCGGCATGCCCTCCAGCGGCAGGATCGTCGTCATCAACGGGCGGCCGACGCGCAGCCGATCCATCATCACGGTGGTCGGTTCGTTCACCGGCCGGAACCGGATGCCGAGGCGACGCTCGACCGCGTGGAGACTGTCGATCGACACGCCGACGATCGAGCCGTCGGCCGTCTCATAGGTGAACGGCCCGGCGTCCGGATTGACGATGAACTCCACCTCCGGGTGGGCGAGCAACCACTGTTGTTCGTCAGGCGTGAAGGCGATCGTGGTCTGGCGGAATCGTTCGATCGTCTCCTCGCGCGCCACCTCCATCCGGCTCCAGCGCTGGAAGATCGCCATCCGCTGCTCGGTCGGAATCGACGCCAGCCCCTTGTCCAGGATCGACGCCAGCAGCGGCCAATCCTTGCGCACGCCGAGTGCCTCTTCCACCGCGCGTTGCGCCAGCGGCACGGTGAAGCGCAGGTTGCTGATGCCGTGCAGCGCGATGCGGTGTTGCGCGAGGCCCATGCTGGCCACGGTGGCGTCGGCGTCGCCGCGCGACACGGTGAGGATCGCGTCGGTCAGCGTCGGCACGAGCACCGCATCGACCGTCGGGAACTCGTTGAGCACATCGCGCGAGGTCGAATAGCCATCGACCAGCGCCACGCGCTTGCCCGCGAGGTCCGCGCGCGTGCGGATGCCGCGATAGTCCGACCGCGTGATGATGTAGTGCGACAGCGAGATGTAGGGCCGCGTGTAGGCGAAGGTCTCGAGCCGCTCGGGCCGGAACGCGAGCGTGGCGATCACGTCCACGTCGCGCCGTTCGGCGGCGGCGTAGAGTTCCTTCCACACGCCGCTCGGGTACGTGCGCACGGTCAGCCCGGCCCGCCGCGCGATCTCGCTCACGAAGTCATGCGCGATGCCGACCACCTCGCCCTGGTCGTTGCGCCAGCTGTACGGCGCGTAGTCGCCATCGAACGCCACGACGATGGTCGGGTGCTCCGCGACGAACGCGCGCTCTTCGTCGGTGAGGCTGAGGCCCGGCGTCGGCCCGGGGTCCTGCGCCAGGCTCGTAGCCGGCGCCCCGACGATCGCCGCCAGCAACACCGCGGCCGCGAGCAACAACAGTAGATGGCGCATCGGACTCCGCTCAGCGCTCAGGATGCAAGTGCGTGTCTTATACACTTGCCCCACCGGGGCCGATGCCGGTCTGTTGCGAGAGGGATCACGCCGCGCCGCCTGCGGCGCACCGCCCGGCGTCTCGCCTCGCGTCGGGCCTGCCGCCACCACCAACACTCACCCGCGCACGGCACCGGCTTGACCGCCACCGCTCACCGTTCGATAATCCGCGCCCCTCGCTGCCGCCCCATTCCGGCCACTTCGCGACCCACGGCCGCCATTCCGGGGCCAGCAAGGCCGCGTCAGCCGACCCGTTCTCACCCCACCCCGCGTGCCGCCATGCTGAAGCTGACCTGCGACCAGGCGCAGACCGCCGAGGCCCTCGCTCACCTCGCCAGCGTGGCCTCCACCCGCAGCCCCAACCCGATCGTCCTGAACGTCCGCATCGCGGCTGCCGACGGCCGCGTCACCTTCTACGCCACCGATTTCGAGCGCTCGCTGCGCTTCACCATCGAAGGCGTGCAGGTCGATTCGCCCGGCGAAATCTGCCTTCCGGCCAAGCGCCTCTCCGACAGTGTGCGCGTGCTCGACAAGACCGTGCCGCTGGTCATCAACGAGACCAAGGAAGGCGCCGAGGTCATCTCCGGCCGGACCAGGTTCGCGATCCGCGGCCAGGACCCGGCCGACTTCCCGGCCTTCCCGGAGTTCAACGACGCCGAGGCGTTCGAGCTGCCCGCGAAAGACCTCGCCTACATGATCGACATGGTGCGCTTCGCGATCGCACCCGAGCGCACGCGCTATTCGCTCAACGGCGTGCTCTTCGAGGTGCGCAAGGACGAGCTGACGCTGGTCGGCTCCGACGGCAAGCGCCTCGCGATGCTCTCGCACGCCTACCACATCGGCAAGGACTACCAGGCGCACATCATCGCGCCCAGGGCTGGCCTGGAGCTGGTCAGCTGGATCTGCGGCGGGGCCGACACCGTCTGGCTGCAGATCCAGGAGAACCAGATGCTGGCGCGCACGCAGCACGCGGTGGTCTCCACGCAGCTCGTCGCCGGCCTGTACCCCGCGTTCCGCCAGGTGCTGCCCGACGAGGCGAAGCTCGACAAGAAGGCCGTGATCAAGCGCGACTCGTTCGCCACGCACCTGCGCCGCGCGCAGCAGTTCACCAGCGACGAGTCGCGCTCGGTGCGCTTTGCCTTTGGCAGCAACCGCCTGACGATGACCAGCCGGTCGCCCGACGAAGGCGAGGCCGAGGTGGAAATGGACATCGAGTATGTCGCGCCCGAGCTCGAGGTCGGCTTCGACCCGCAGTTCGTGTCCGACGTGCTGAAGGTGCTTGAGACCGACGACGTGGTCCTCAACATGAAGGATCCGGACAGCGCCGGCATCATCCGCCAGGACAAGGACGGCTTCCGCTACCTCTACCTGGTGATGCCGACCGAACTCGGCTGATCCGGCGAACGCAGAACGCGCCACAGAATGCCGAACGCTCTTGCGCACACGCGCGAGAGCGTTCGCGTCATTCCGGTCTTCCGGGCGAGAGCCGCGACCGACGGAGCCTGTCCGGGAATTGCGAATCCGGGGCGAGCCGGGGACGGAAGTCCCCGGAGTCTTATTCCTGATCCCATCCGAT
>JBFWQT010000356.1:0-7669 GCA_050249295.1 Planctomycetota bacterium | reverse complement strand
CGCGCTGGTCGGCCTGCACCGCCAGGGCAAGCTCGACGCCGCGCAGGTCAAGGCGCTGCGCGACGAGTTCAGGTTCAACCCGGACAAGCCCGTCCCGCTGACGCTGTGAGTTGGAGACTGTAGAGCTGATGAACAAGAGCCGCGACCGTCAGGGAGCGGATGTCCGGCGAGCGAGCCATCGCCGCAACCGGACCGCCGGATTCTGACACCATGAACTGACACCATGAACTGACACCATGACCGTTTGCAGAGTGGTCCGCCGCACATCCGCTCCCTGACGGTCGCGGCTCTTGTTCTCCAGATTGCCCGCGATCCCACCGCTTCTCGACTGACACGCCATGGCCGACATCAAACTGCCCGAACTCGGCGAGAACATTGATCAGGGCGACGTGATCAGCGTGCTGGTCAACGTCGGCGACACCATCACGGCCGAGCAGCCGATCCTCGAGGTCGAGACCGGCAAGGCCGTCGTCGAGGTGCCCGCCAGCACCGGCGGGAAGATCCAGAAGATCCACGTCAAGAAGGGCGACAAGATCAGCGTCGGCACCGTCGTCGTCACCGTCGAAGGTGATGGCATCGCGGGGCCCGAGAAGAAACCCTCGGCCGGTCGCTCGGGTGCGATGCCCCCCGTCGCCGCCGCCGCTGCGGCCCCCGCGAAGGCTCCGGCCCGCGCCGCCGCACCCGCTGTCGCCGCTCGCCCGGCTGGTGTCGTCCACACCGGCGACCCGTCGCGCATCCCGGCCGCGCCGCACGTGCGCCGTATCGCGCGCGAACTGGGCCTCGACATCACCAAGGTGCCCGGCACCGGCAAGGCCGGCCGCATCGACGTCGAAGACCTGAAAGCGTACAGCCGCGAGCTGAACAGCAAGCGCGGCATGGGCGTGCCGGCGAAGGCGCTGCCCGACTTCAAGAAGTACGGCGCCGTCACGGTCGAGCCGATGAATACCGTGCGCCGCCTCACGGCCGAGGGCCTGACGCACGCGCACATCGTCATCCCGCCGGTCACGCAGCACGACAAGGCCGACACGACCGACATCGACGCGTACCGCAAGCAGCACGCCGACGCGGCCGCCGCGAAGGGCGCGAAGATCACCGTCACCGCCATCCTGCTGAAGATCTGCGCCAACGGCCTGAAGGAGTTCCCGCAGTTCAACTCCAGCATCGACCTGGAAGGCGGCAACATCATCCGCAAGCAGTACGTGCACATCGGCGTCGCCGTCGACACGCCGCACGGCCTGCTCGTGCCCGTCATCCGCAACGTCGATCAGAAGGGCATCATCCAGCTGGCCGTCGAGCTCGGCGAAGTGGCGAAGAAGGCGCGCGACCGCAAGATCAGCCCGGACATGCTCGAGGGCGGCTGCTTCAGCATTTCCAACCTTGGCGGCATCGGCGGCACGGGTTTCACGCCGATCGTCAACTGGCCCGAGGTGGCGATCCTCGGCGTCAGCCGCGGCAGCGTCGAGCCGGTCTGGAATGGCAGCGAGTTCAAGCCGCGCCAGCTGACGCCGCTCTCGCTGAGCTACGACCACCGGGTGATCGACGGCGCCGACGCGGCGCGCTTCACCCGCTGGGTCTGCGAGCAGCTCGAGAAGGTCAGCGACCTGCCGCTGTGAAACGGCACGACGAGCGCGAGACAGCAACCGATGACTGACGACGCTCCAGTCAACGCACCGGCACCACCGGTACCGCCGGCACCACCGGTACCGCCGGCCTCGCGCGAGACATGGGCCGATCGCGTGTGGCAAACGCGCGACGGCTCGCTCGCGCATCGGCGTTGGGTCGCGCGCTGTGCCATTCCGCCGGTGAAGGGCGTCGAATCGCCGGCGCCGAAAGTGTCGTTCGCGTGGGCGCTGGCCACGCTCGCCGGCATCGTCTTCGTGCCGATGCTCTACAACGCCACGAAGGCTCTGCCGGACGGCAAGTGGATCTCCTTCTCGTGGCAACTGTTCCTCGCCGCGCTCTCGATTGTTCCGCTCTGCCTGGTGCTGAAGCGGCGGCCGGCGGACATCGGCCTGGTGACGCCGCGCTGGCCCGACGCGCGATTCACGCTCATCGCCGTCGGCCTGCTCGCGCTGGTCTACGCCGCGGTGGCCGGCGTGATGGTGCTGCTGATGGGCGACCTGCGGAAGGTCATCGCGCCGGGTCTGCCGGAAGCGCACGTCATCTACGGCATGATCGTGGTCGCGCCCATCGGCGAGGAGCTGATCTTCCGCGGCATCGTCTACACTGCGTTCCGCCGCGACTACGGCCCGTGGATGGGCGCCGTGCTGAGTGCGGTGGTGTTCGCGGTAGTGCATCCGGTGGTCGGCGGCTTCACGACCTGGAACGACAGCCTCAACCACTTCTTCGGCGGCCTGGTTTTCGCATTCGCGTACGAGCGCACCGGCTCGCTGCTGCCGGGCATGGTGCTGCACGTGCTGGGCAACACCTGCATCGCGCTGGCCGGCGTGATCGTGCCGTGGCTGATGGGCGGCTGAGGCGACTGACGCCACGCGACGTGGTTGGCGATCGTCGGCGCCGATGGGTTACACTCGAACGTTCTCGCACGCGCTGCGAATCACGCCCTCCTGGCTGCGAGGTGGTCGCCATGGTCAATACGCTCCGAACGTTCCGAACGCTCCGAACGCTCCGGTCCCCGAATCGTTCCGCGGCCCTGTTCACACTGGCCTGCGTTTGCGCCGCGTTTTTCGGCCTCGGCCTGACCGCCTGCGTGGCGTCGACCGGTGGCCACGGCGCGGGCACCGGCTCGATGTTGGCACCGGCCGAATCGCAGCCCGTTGCGGCAGCAGGCGCGCCGTCGGTGATCGAACTCGCAGTGCCCACCGACGAGCGCGTCGTTGAGGTTCCGCAGCAGGTGGTGGTGCCGTCCCCGGCCCCCGAGGCGCCGGTCATCAACGTGCCGCTGATCGAGGCCGATGACACGATCGCCGTCGCCCCGGCCGTGCCGGCCACGTCGGAGCGCGAGTACGACGAGACCGCCATCGCGTTCATCGGCATTCATGCCGGCGACTACCAGCGCAAGGTGCGCGGCCGCGACCACAAGAAGGTGCAGATTCGCGGCGCGCTCGTGATCCGCCTGATTCCCGGCACGGCCGCCGTCGAGGCGGGCCTGCGCAAGGACGACGTGATCCTCGGCGTGGATGACCACGACACCGGCTCGTACCGCGAGCTGCGCGGACTGCTGGTTCGCGCGTATCACCCCGGCCAGGCTGCCACGTTGCGCGTGCTGCGCGACGGCGAGGAACTGCAGGTGGCGATCACGCTGTGCGAGGATCCGCACCACTATCGCGACCGCGATCGCCAGGCCCGGCGCGATGACCATCGTCGTTGCGAGCCTGCCCCCGCCGCTCCGCCGGCCACAAACGGCGACGAGCACCGCAAAGATGAGCCGCGTGGCCGCAAGTCGCCGGAGCGTGATCGCGAGGAGGAATTCATGGCGATGCGCGAGGCGATCGAGCAGTTGCGCCGGGATGCAGACCGGATGCGCGACGAAATGGCCCGGATCCGCGCGACACCTCCAGCCGCCCCGGCTCCCGCGCCCGCTCCGGCTCCTCGGGCCGCCAGCGACGACGCGATCACCGCCGACCCGCAGCCCGCTGCGGGCCGCACGCTATCCATCAACGAACTGCTCGGGATGGTCGCCGCCGGCTACACGACTCCGACAATCCTCTCGACGATTGCCGCGTCCCGGCTCGACTTCCCGCTGGACATGACCGCCATCCGCCGACTGATCGCCGCCGGCTGCACCGACGAGGTCATCGACGCGCTGCTCGCGCGTTCGCGTTGATCCGACTCAGGTAGGTACAGCGAATCACAAGTCCTCGTCCCATCAGAGCGGCCCTCCGGGCGAGCCGGGGGTGTAAGAAGTCGACAGCGGACTGCTTCGGGTAAGAGCCGCGACCGACAGGGAGCGGGGAAATCGTAGAAGGCTGGCAACTTCGCGCCCTCGCCGTTGCCCCCGCTCCCTTTCGGTCGCGGCTATTTCCCGAAGCAACCCATGGACGGCTCCTAAGCCCGGTGTAAGCCCCCGGAGTCTGGTACTGAGGCGAGCGCTCGGCGCCACCAGGTCCGCGCCGCGCCACCAACAGAGTCATGTGCTGGTCCCAGAACCAGACTCCGGGGGCTTACGCCCCCGGCTCGCCCGGAGGGCTCCTCGATGGGACGATGACTTGTGATTCGCTGTAGTAAGGATGCCGGGAGGGGGACTTGAACCCCCACGCCCTGTGACGGGCTGCGGATTTTGAATCCGCCGCGTCTGCCGATTCCGCCATCCCGGCGATCGGCCGAACCCTACCGCGCGACGCGGCCCGTAGCAAGCGGTTGGCGCATGCCACATTGGCGCACGCCACACGACACAGCCGGCGCCCGGGTTTGCATCATCGATCGTCGACCGACTAACCTGCGTCGCCCCTGGCAGCGGCGTACCACAACCCGGAGTCCCTGATGTCCCTGCTTCCGCGGCGGATGGTGGCGTTCTCGTGTGTCGGCTTGCTGATGGTTCTCGCCTCCTCATGGCAGACGCTTCCGGCGCAGGACCCGCCCGGCGACCCGCCGACGCGCACACCGCTCGACCAGTTGCGCGCGAAGCTCGCGGCCGAAGTGGTCGATGTGGACAGCAACGACATCTCGCTGCGCGGGCTGATCGAAGTCATCCGCGGCGGCGCCGGCATCCCGACGGTCGAGTCGCCCGAATTCAGCGACTGCTTCCAGGACGAGAGCTTCGCGATCCACGCCACGCAGATCAACGCGCTGGCGCTGCTCGACCAGCTCGCCCGGCTGGCCGGCTTCAGCTACGACGCGCCCGGCGGGATGCTGATGTTGCGCATGCCGGACGAGCAGGGCCTGGCGACATCCGAGCCGCCCGTGGTCGCGATCCACGACGTGTCGAGCATCACGGCTCGCAGCAACGACTACCCCGGCGTGATCCTCGGCCCGGGCTGGTCTGGCGGCGCCGGCGGCCCGGTGTGGGAAAGCGCTGACGACGACATGGTCCAGGCGCTGGAAGTCGACATGCTGCAGGACATTATCTTCGAGAACGTCGCGCCCGACACCTGGAGCGACGACAACACGATCCAGACGGTGGGCAACGCGCTGGTCGTGCGCGCGCCGAGCGACGTGCAGCGCGAGGTTCGCGCGTTCCTCGACGACCTGCGTCAGCGGCGCACGTCGGTGCGTATCACGGCAACCGAATGGCAGGTGACCGCCGACGCGTGGGCGCGGATTGCCGGCGATTCGCCGACCAGCCTGGACGCGGCACGCCTGGCAAAGCTGCAGGCCCTTCCGCCAACCGAGGCGCGCCTCGTGTCGTCGCGGATGGTCACGGCGCGCAATCGCCAGCGGGTCAATCTGGCCGACACGACGGAGTTCAACTGGGTCGGCGAGCGTGAATCGACGGCTGCGGTGGGCACGTCGTTCCGGGGTCGGGCCGGGTCGATGCTGAACGTGCGGCCGGTGGTCAGCGTCGATTCCGATCGCATCCTGATGGACGTGACCTGCGCGAACGTGCCGCTGCTGGCCCTGTCGGACAGCGGCCCGCTGCAACTGCCGACGATGGGCTACCGTCACTACAGCGCGCACGTCGCAGTGCGCGACAGCGAGTCGCTGGTGCTCGGCGGAAGCCTGGTGCCCGGCCCGGAACTGCCCGCCCAGCGTACCGCCGACGGTCCGACGATCACGCTGCTGCGCGCCGAGCGACTGACGCACGGTCGCGCGCGCGTGGCTGCACCGGTCGATCCGCGGCGTGCCGCCATGATCAAGAAGCTGGCCGACACCCCCATCGACGCCTCGTTCGCGCAGTCCTGCCCGCTGCTCGACCTGATGGCCCGCGTCAGTCGCGCCACCGGCCTCGGCTACCTCGTGTCGCCGACGGTCACCGGCATGGATGACGAGGTCCAGCTGTCGATCAACATCGGCAAGATGAGCTGCCAGCAGTTGCTGCTGCTCGCGTCGGAGGCCATCGACGTGGTCGTCACGCCCACGCCGGACGGGCTGCTGGTTGTGACGACGCGAGACGAGTGGTCGGAGGGTGCGGCGACGCCGCGCCTGGTGCGGCTGTTCGACGTCAGCGACCTGGTGTTCGTCGCGTCCGACCACGCGTCGCCGCTCTACGGCTTCATCTCGCGCGGTCGCGAGGGCCTGGTGATCAGCGACGACAGCCCGGAGTCCGGCGCCCTGCCGATCGACGACATGCCGGATCTGATCCAGCAGGCCGTCGATCCATCGGTGTGGAATGGCGACAGCACGTACATCGGCGTCGGCCCCGACGGTCAGTTGATCGTGCGCGCCGACGAACCGACGCTCGACGCGGTGGGCCGGCTGATCAACGACCTGCGCCATCGTCAGGAGCGGATGGTCACGCTCGAGTGGGAGCTGTGGGACGTGAACGATGTCGAGCTGTTCAGGCAGCTGGGCGGCGCGGCGATCGACAACGCGCGTCACGCGGCGCTGCTGACGGACGGGCGCGCCACGCGCCGCCGCGCGGGCCTGGCCACCATGACCGATGGCCAGCTCGTGCCGGTGGTCGACGGGCAGCTGATTGCGAAGCGCGAGCAGGTGCCCGGTACGGATGGCGCCACGCTCGACACCGTGAGCTTCGTGCTCAACGGCATGGCCTGCGAACTGCGGCCGACGTACGCCGCCGATGACAACTCGGTGGACCTCGGCCTGCGCACGCTGCACGGCGCCGACGAATCGCAGCAGCGCAGCAACCACTCGGTGCACCTGCCGATCGGCAGCTGGGTGCTCACGTCGGGCGTGAGCCAGCCGGACGGAGGCAGTGCCGCGCATGGCGTGCTGCTGATGCGCGCGACCGTGGGCAAGTAGCGCCAACACGATCTGCGCCGACACCACAACGCCGGCTCCGGACATCCCGTCCGGGGCCGGCGTAGTGCCGTGTGTGTGACGTTCACGCCGCGCGCGCCGTTCACGCGGTCGCGAACGCGGCGATGATGTCCCGCACCAGCGCTTCCATTGTCAGCCGGTTTGCCTCCACCGCTGCGTGAAAACTCTCGATCGACAGCGGCGCCGCTGTGATGCCGTTCGCGTGGTTGTCGACCATGCACACCATCCCGAACGGTACGTCGAGCTCCTGTGCAAGCGTCGCCTCGTTCGCGCCGGTCATGCCGATGATGTCGCCGAGCTGGCGCAGGTAGCGGACCTCGGCGCGCGTCTCGAAGCGCGGCCCCGGCGTCTGCACATACACGCCGCGGGGTACCAGCTTCGTCACCGCCGGGCACGCGGCCGCGATCGCAATCAGCTTCTCGCGCATCGCCGCGTCGAGCTGCGGCGCGATGAACTTGCAGTCCGGCCCGCGCTCGGAGTAAGTCGCCGGCGACCACGGATGAAAGTAGTCGTCGGGGATCACCAGCGTGCCGGGGCCGTGCTGCAGGCTGAGGCCGCCGACCGAGTAGATCGCGACGATCCTCGTGGCGCCCGCGTCGCGCAGGGCCCGCAGGTTGCCGTGGTAGTTCACGTTGTGCGGCGGCACGAACTGACCGTCGCGGTCGTGGCGCTGGCAGAACAGCATCGGCGTCGGCGCGCCCGCCGGCGTCGTGAACAGCAGCACCTTGCCGTGCGGCGTGTCGGTCGGCCGCTCGACCAGCGAACTGAAGATATCGCTCTTGCGCAGGCTGGTGCCGGCAATCAATCCGAGCATCGCGAAGACTCCGTA
>JBFWQT010000355.1:0-7677 GCA_050249295.1 Planctomycetota bacterium | reverse complement strand
GCACGGCCGGATCGGTCAGCGAGGCGATCGGCATGCTCAACAGCTCGTACCGCGACAAGCTGAGCCGCCTGCTCGACCACCAGTCGCGCTCGGCCCGCGGCGACGACCAGAAACTGCTGCGCCGGTTCCGCGACATGGTCGATGCGGCCCGCTGATGCCCGCGGCAGGGCATCGGCGCGCTTGCCCGGCGCCATACAGCCCCGCAGGCCGGTCTTCCAGATTCGTAGTACCTGTTCGCGCCGGGATACAGGTACGCTGGTCTCACTCCAGTCCTGCTCCGCCGCCTTCCGCCACGCCACCAACGTCGCATGGAAACTCCGTCGTCTGCCAACTCGCCCGAACCGAGCCCGATCGACCTGAAGATCGAGGCGCTGCTCACGCGACCCGAAGTCCGGGAAGTTCGCAAGAAGCCCAACCAGCTCTACGCCGTCCTCAAGCGCATCGAGGACAGCACGCTCGACGACGACGAACGCCGCCTGTGCAACGAGATGCGCAACGACCTGCGCTTCTTCGCCACGCCGATCTCGGCCGCGCCCGGCATGTACACGCTCAACGGCGTCGGCACCTCGCTCTACGGCGCCTCCGACAAGCGGCGCGACGGCACCTACATCGCCACGCTCTTCTTCGTCATCCTGTTCCTGCCGATCATCCCGATCGCGCGCTACATCGTGCGACCGGCCGGCGGACGCTCCTACAACTTCTATGCGAAGGTGCCGATGTGGGGGTTCCTCGGCATGTGGCGCCGGTTCTTCCTGCTCGGCATCCTCCTGGTGGCCGGCTCGATCGCTGCGGTGGCGTTCATCGCCGGTCGCACCGGCACGATCCACATCGTCAACGGATTGCCCGTGCCGGTCTGGGTCACGGTCGGTGAGTCGCCGGCGCTGCAGGTCGCGGCCGGGGGTCGCAAGTCGATGACCTTCAACCGCGGGCCGAACACGATCGTCGCGCACGTCGACAGCGAGACCGGCCGCGAGATCGAACACCTCGACAACGTTGCGCTCAGCGGACGCAGCGCCACGGTCTACAACGTGCTCGGCGCCGCGCCGCTCTACCTGGAGCACGCGCGCTACTTCAAGTCCACGCCGACCAACGACCAGGAGAACGACGGCGAACTGCTGATCGGCCCGGCCCACACCATCATCCAGCTCGACGGCGTGGAGTACCTGTTCGTCAACGCGCCGAAGACGCTGTCGGTGAAGCGCAGCAAGTATGACACCTCCAACCAGATTGCGGTCCGCGAGGAACTCAACCTGCTGCCCGGCACCACCGGCGAGAATGCGCTCGCCAACTCGCTCGGCGTGCTGCGCCACGAGGGGCTCAACGATGTCGCCAGCAAGCTGCTGATCAACGTGGTGCATGCGCTGCCGACGAACGAGAGCGTGGTGAACATGGGCGTCGGCTTCGCCCTGCTGGGCAACGACACGGGCCTGAGTTCGCAGGTGATGCGCGCGGCGATCGACGCCGGCAACAAGTCGATGCAGATGCACCGCACCTACCAGCAGTTCCTGCTCTCGGCGGGCAAGCGCGACGAACTGCTCGACTTCTATCGTGGCCTGAGCGCGGCCGAGCCGGAGTCGGGCGACATGTACTACCTGCGCACGCGCGTGGAGCAGCCCGACGCGGCGGCCGACCTGTACGCCGAGGGTGTGATCCGCTTCCCCGACAACGCCTGGGTGTTGCGCGGCGCAGCCTGGCTCGAGGCGGTGCGCGGCCACTTCGAGGAGTGCATCCGGATGTACGACCAGCTGGCGAAGGCGGACCCCGACATGGCCGCCGAACTGGTGGATGTCCGCGCGTCGGCGCTGGTGGCCGTCGGTCGCAACGCGGATGCCTACGCCCTGCTCGCCGACACGGCCGACCGGCTCGCAAAGGATGGCCGCGCCGACGCGACGGTGGCGATCAGCGCGTGGTCGTTGCTGCGCCAGGATGCCACGGCTGGCGCGGACCGCAACGCGCCCGAGCAGATGATGCAGAAGATGGCCGGCGAGGAGTCGCGCGACAACGAGCAGTGGCTGATCTACCGCATCGTCACGTCGGACCAGCCGGTCTCGCTGACCGGCGTGATGAAGGACGACACGGACGCGCGCAAGGCGCTGGAGTTCCTGCAGATGATGCTGCGCACGCCGCAACAGGCGATCTCGCGCGCGATCTCCACCGACAACGGGGTTTTCGGCCAGCTGCCGTATCGTGAGTTGCTGGTGATGCTGGCGATCGAGGCGCACGAGACCGATTCGGACGCTGCCGCGCGCAAGCTGCTGGCAGCCGCGATGCGCATGATGGAGAAGGACGACATCGAGGCGCTCGACGCGTTCTGCATGGAGGGCAAGACCGACAACCCGCAACTCGGCTGGCTCGACCTCTCGATGCAGGCGGCCGTGTCGTGGGGCCGCGCGCGTCGCGCCACGTCGCGGGCCGAGGACGACAAGTGGGTCGCGCAACTGAAGCTGCAGTCGCCGATCGGCCCGATCCGCCGTGCGATGGAGTTGTGGCCGAAGTAGGCCCGTTCTGCTGCGTTCGTCTGCCGGGTATACTTGTGGCGTTGCTCTCACCGGAGCGAGCGCCATGACCTCATCCAGCATGAAGCGGCCGCACGATCCGACCACGCCACCCCCGCGTGCCGGCTGCGTTGACGACTTTGCGCCGGTGCACCGCGCCCGCACTCGCCGGGTGCGGGCGCGCGTCGAGACGTGGGTCAAGCGCGCGGAATGGCTGAAGGACGACGACGCCGACCCGCCGCGCGACGTCGTTCCGCCACCGTCGCCTGCCGCGCCCCCGGCTCCGCCTCCGCCGCCGGCCGCACCGGCCGCACCGGCCGCACCGGCCGCGGCGTCCGCACCGGCCGCGTCCCGCAAGCTCGCCGTGCTGCCAGTGCAGCGCAGTTTCTACGAGCGGGGCCCGCTGATGCCGGTGTTTGTCTCCAGCCCCGGCGACCTCGGCGACGCCAACACCGACCACGCCGATCACCGCCGCCAGATCGCGGCATGGGCAGCGGCGTTCATCGACACCACTGTCGGCGGCGTGACGATCGACGCGCTGATCGGCGTGGGCGGCATGGGCGCCGTGTTCCGCGGAACGCGCGGCATCAGCAACGTGCCCGTCGCGATCAAACTGATGTCGCCGGTGCTGCTGCAACGGGCCGACGCCGTGCAGCGCTTCCTGCGCGAGGCCGCCGCGCATCGGTCGTTGCGCCACCCGCACATCGTGCCCGTGCTCGACACCGGCATGGACAACGGCCAGCCGTACCTCGTGATGAGCTACATCGCCGGCGGCACCCTGCGCGACCGGCTCCAATACGGCGTGCTCGCCGAGGACGACGCGCGGCGCATCTTCGTGCCGTTGCTTCGCGCGCTCGGCTACGCGCACGCGCAGGGGTTCGTGCATCGCGACATCGTACCCGGCAACGTGCTGCTCGACGTCGATGGCACGCCGTACCTCTCCGACTTCGGTCTGGTGGCGATGCTCGGCGACGACGCGGCGCCGCTCGCGTCCGGGAGCCCGCCGGCCGGCGTCGCCAACCTCGCCCTGACCAGCGCAAGCACGGTCGTCGGCACGCCTCCGTACATGTCGCCGGAACAGTGCACCGGCCGGCCGCTCGACCATCGTTCCGACCTCTACAGCTTCGGCTGCCTGATGTACCGCACGCTGATCGGCCGGCCTCCGTTCGTCGCAGCCACGTCGGCCGAGGTGATGCAGATGCACAGCATGATGATGCCGACGCCGGCCGGGCGGTACGCCGGCGTGTCGTCGTCGATGGGCCTGATCATCATGCGGCTGCTGGAGAAGGTGCCGAACGCCCGTTTCCCGCTCGCATCCGAAGTGGTGCACGCACTCGAGGAGGGCTACACCGGCCCGCCCGCGCGCAAGGTGGACCGCCGTCCGCTACCCGGCGACTTCTGGCCCGCCCCGCTGAAGGAGCCGGCCATCGACATGGAACTGGTCTCCGCGCTGGCGATCGGCCTCGCCGCGATGGTCGTGGTTACGGCCGCGGTGGGCATCCTGATCAACGCCTTTCCCGGCAACGTGCATGTGTTGCCGTGGATCGGCGGGCTGCTGATCTGCACCATCGTCGGACTGGCTGGCCTGGCCGCGTGGCACGAGTCCGACTGGCGGCGAAACAGCTCGCGGCGCCGCTGATCCGTTGCGGCGAGCGGTCGCACAACGACCAAACGGCTTCCGCACGCACGCAGCGGGCGCGGTAGTCGTTATAATCCGCGAGGCCGCTGGCCAACGGAACCTGACGATGCGCCCTGCGAACATGCTGCTGCTGCTGGCGGTTGCCACCTTCACCCTGATGCTCACCGGCTGCCCCGACTCCGGCGGCGACGCCGGTGGAGGCGGTGGTGGCGCAACGCCTGCCTCCGTGAACTCGCCCGGCAGCGGTGGACCGGCCGTGGCTGACGTGAAGCGCGAGGGCGCGCCCGGCACGGTGCGCCTGCCGCTCGGCGACGAGAACCTGATGAAGCAGCTGATCGGTCTTGGCGTCGGGGCCTCGTCTCGCGTGCACATCGACTCACCGGCGTCCAACGAGGTGGTGCGCGCCGGGCGCGTCGGCGTGACGGTCAGCGTGCAGGATTTCGTGCTCGGATCCACCGCGCAGGGCCAGCACGTGCGCCTGCTGCTCGACGATGGCCGCCAGATGGTGGTGACCGACCCGTCGCGCGTGAGCTATTTCGAGGATGTGAAGGACGGGTGGCACGTGGTGACGGCCACGCTGTGCCGCGACTCGCGCCTGGCGCTGAAGACGCCCGCGGCTGTGCACCAGGTGTCGTTCTTTGTGTCGACCGGTACGGTGCCCCCGCCCAACCTGCGCGGCCCGGTGCTGGTCTACAGCCAGCCGAGCGGCGACTACTCGAAGAAGGCCGGCGAGGCGAAGGCGATCCTGATCGACTTCCAGGTGGTGAACGTGCATCTCGCGCGCGACGGTCACAAGGTGCGCGCGACGCTCGACCGCCAGAAGACGTTCGTGTTCGAGAGCCTGCAGCCGCAGGTGATCAGCGATCTGCCATTGGGCAGCCACTCGCTGAAGCTCGAGTTGGTGGCACCGGACGGCAGGGTGGTGGATTGCCCGGTGTCGCCGGCCGAGGGCGTGTTCCGCGTGGTCGAGTAGCCACGACGTGGCGTGGCGAGAGTCCTGCGAACACGGACATCGATCTGTGGTGGACCGCTGCCCGGCAGCACACTAGCCCTTCGGCACGCCCGGATCGAACGCCAGGAAGAACGACGACATCATGTAGTTGAAGACGATCACGATCACCAGCGTGGTCACCACCGCGTTGCGGCTGGCCTGGCCCACGCCGAGCGCACCGCCCCGCGTGCGGATGCCGTTGGCGCAGGCGATGGTGGAGATGGCAATGCCGAAGATCACCGCCTTGCCGATGCCCCAGTAGATGTCGCGGAACTCGACGGCCCAGCGCGCCGAGATCAGGTACGTCTCGAAGTTCACGCCGATCTGGGCCCACGAGACGAACGCGCCGCCGAGGATGCCGATGGTGCTCGACATGATCGCGACCATCGGCGCGACCAGCGCCATCGCCATCACGCGCGGCAACACAATGAACTTCACCGGGTCGATCGCCATCGTCTCGAGCGCGTCGATCTCCTCGGAGACGGCCATCGTGCCGATCTCGGCGGCCATGCTCGAGCCGATGCGGCCGGTGAGAATGATCGCGGTCATCAGCGGACCCATCTCGCGCAGCATCGAGAGGGCGACGATCGAGCCGATGCGCGACTCGAGGCCGTACTTGCGGATTTCGATGCCGGTCTGCAGGGCGAGGATCATGCCGGCGAACCCGGCGAACATCATCGACACGAGCAGCGACTGCACGCCGGTGATGTACATCTGCTGGACGACCGTGCGCCATCGCGGCAGCGCGAGATGGAACATCCGCAAGGTCTGCAACAGCATCAGGCAGCTGTACCCGGCGCCGCCGAGCGTGGCGATCACCGAGCGACCCAGGTTGCCGAAGAAGACCCACATGTGCAGCGGCGGTGCGCGGGTGTGGAGACGAGGCGCGGGTTATAGCAGTCCGGGCGGTTTCACTGTTGTTGCTTCGCGCGTTCGGAGGCGTCGGCGATCCGCTTGCGCAGGTCGGCGACCGCATCGCTGCGGCGCGCCGCCCCGCTGGCCTGTTGCAGCAGCTGCCGTGCGAAGTGCCGTTCGAGGCCGGCATGCAGCGCGTCGTCGGTGTTGTCGGCCCGCGCCAGCGCAGCTTCCCCCTGCTCCAGCAGGCGCCACGCTTCGCAGGCCTGGCGAGCCTGGCTGAGTGCGTTGTCGACCCGGCTGCGCTGGCCACCGTTGAGCTGGCTCGACGTCGTCGCCGCTTCGAGCCGCGCGACTGCCTCGGCGGCGTCGGCGTGGCTCATGCCCATCAGCTCGGTCGCGCGGGTCAACAGATCGTCGAGGCCGACCGTACCGTCCGCCGCGACGGGCAGCGGCGAGTTGTCGTTGGTACCGGCGGCGTTGCCATCCACTGCCGGGTCGTTCGTCGGGTTGCCGGGCGGCATGTCGGGCTCGTCGTCGCCCTCGCCCGCGGAGCTCGTGGTGTTGACCGGCGCACTACCGCCGCTGCTGAGGATGATGCCCGCGGCCGTGCCCAGACCCGCCACCAGCAGCACGCCGACCACGACCACCACGAGGCCGATCAGCGCCTTCTGCTGCGAATCGTCGGCCTGTGGCATGTCCTCTGGAAGTGCCAGCGGTGGCGGATGCCCCGTGCGATCGCCGGCCGCCAGCTTCTTCTTGCGCTTGCGTCGCTGCTCGACCGGCCGCTGATCGCGTTCCTTCGGCGTCGCGGCTTCCAGCTTCTGCTTCTGCGCCTTTCGGCCCGCGGCATCCACGCCGCGCGCCGTCAGCTCGCGGAACGTCGGCCCGCTCGCTGCCGGGCGTCGGTCGTCGCTGTCGTCGTCGGCAAACTCCAGCGAACGGACGTCGGTCGCCGGCGAGTTCGACGGGGCCCGCTGCGGCACGGCTTTCGGCGCAGGCTTCGCCTTGGGCTTGCGTGCCTCGTCCGTGTCCTTCACGAACGTCATGTGCTGATCGGCGCCGTCGTCCATCAGCCGTTCGAGGTCGGCGCGTTCGAGGTTGCTGCCGGCCGCGTCATCGGGCGCGCCATCGTCGAACACGTCAAGCTGCTTCAACCGGCCGCCGGCGTCCACGCGGTACTCGGTGTAGCAGAACGCGCACGCCACCTCGTGGACGCCGCGTTCGTAGGTCACGGGCTTGCCGCACACCTGGCAGTTCTGCTGCATGTTGTCGGCGGTCCGTCGGGTCGTGGTTGTCGTCGTGGGGTGGTCTGCCGATTGTGCCGGCCGTGCGCGGTCTTCGCCAGTGCGGCAGCCGTGCACAGTCGTTTCGCACGCGCGTTGGTGCCCATGGTCCCCCTGCCACTTCGCCAGTGACATTCTACGGCAGGCTCGCGGGTCCCGCGTGCATCAGCTCCGCTGGACGCCGACAGTTGCGGGAGGCAGGATTGCCGGCACCTGGTTGGAAGGCATTGCGGCACCGACAACCGGTAGCCGGGAGCGCCCCTCCATGATCACCGCGATCCGCCGTCGCACGGCCGAGATCCTGTTCCTCACCCGCGAGCATGACCCGGTAGCCACCTTCGTCTTCCTCGCGATCTTCGTCCTGATCCTCGTCAACGTCACGGTCTGCGTACTCGAGACCGACATCCCGCT
>JBFWQT010000354.1:0-7699 GCA_050249295.1 Planctomycetota bacterium | reverse complement strand
GGGGGTGTAAGCCCGATGGGCGCTAACATAAGAGCCGCGAGCGCGAGCGAGCGGGCCCCGAGGACCCCGGGTTACGGATCAACCGTCGGAGGTTTCGTGAACGCGCTTGTCAGCGCTCAAACGGTGGGCTTGCAGGCGTGACCCCAACGGGGCCCGACTCGCTTGCGCTCGCGGCTCTTGTTTTTTTAGCGAATAGGGGCTTACACCCCCGGCTCGCCCGGAGGGCTGCTTCGATAGGACGATGACTTGTGATTCGCTGTGGTAAGGAGTCGACAGCGAGCTGTTGCGGTCGCGGCTCCTGACCGCATCCGGCATCAACCCTCTGAGCGAAACGCGAAACGCGAAACGCGGAACGGGTCGGCTGCCCGTTGGAAGCAGCCGACCCGTCCGGATTGCTCTCGATCGATGGCGATCAGTTGGTCGACGTCGGGTTGAAGCCGGCTTCCTTGATCAGCTTCGTGGCGCGGGCCTTCACGCCGGTCGAGCCAGCGGCGATCTTCAGGATCACCTTCTTCAGCGCGCTCGACGCGGCGCATTCGATCACTTCGGGCAGCTTCGACAGCTGCTCCGAGACCTTCGCCTCGCAACCCTCGCAGGTCATGCCTTCCACGTCGAGCACGAGCGTCTCGGTCATCAGCTCGCCGCCCCACTCCTCGGTCTCCGTGCTCATGCCCTTCAGGCCGGCCAGGATCGCGTCGTCGTGGATGTTGCCAACCTCGAAGAACACCACGGCCACGCCGTGATCGACCAGCATGTGGTGCACACCCTCGACCTTGCCGATGGCGGCCGTGACGCGGTCGGCGTCAACGCTGCAGGTCGGGCCTTCCACCTGGTAGAGGCGGACGGTCAGCACGAGCTGGCTGGCCGGGTAGCCGGCCTTCGTCAGCGACGCGCAGACCGCGTCGGCGCTGCAGGCCTCGCCGGCATCCGGGGTGATCACCATCACGCCGGCCTTGCGGTCGAGGCTCGCGCACTTGACGCCCTTGACGCTGTTGACGGCTTCCATGGCGGCCATGGCGCAGTTCACGCAGTGCAGGTTCTTCACGCGCACCACAATGCGATGGCAGTTGTCGCACGAGCCGCCGCCGCAGCAGCCGTTGCACGCCGAGGCGCAATCGCCACCGCACGAGCCACCGCCGCACGAACCGGCCGCGCACGAACCGCCGCCACACGAACCGCAACCAGCCTCGGCCTTCGCCTTGACCTTGCCCTCGCAGCAGTTGCCGCCGGCACAACCCGCGGCAGCGGCGTCGGTCTTCGCCTTCGCGTCGGCCTCACCCTCGCAACAGCCACCACCGCAGCAGCCGCCGGCACATCCCTCGCACCCGGCGTCGCACTTGCCGTCGGCAGCGGGCTTCTCGGGGTTGGCGGCGGGGGCGGGCGCGTCCTGGGCAAGCGCCAGCGCGGGGAAGATCGCGATCGCGATCAGGAGCAGAGCCAGACCTGCAACGTTCTTCAGCATGTGATGTCTCCTGAGCCGGGGTAGATAACGGAACTGTAGCTTCAAGGGTCGGGAAAGGCGAGATCAGCGTGGCTGGTCGGCCGGGTCGAGGCCTCTGCCGTCGCTGTCGAGGCGGGCATCGTCGGGCGTATTGCGAGCAACAAACTCGCCGCCCTCCGAATTCCACCAACGTTTCCAGCTGTCGGGCTCGAGGCCGAGGTTCAGCCGGGTCAGCTTCATCAGCTGGGTCAGCGCCTGCAGGCGGGTCATCGCGTCGGGGTCGCGCAGCAGGCCGATCAGCGGCTCGACCGCCCGCGGCCAGCCCGAGCTGCCCAGCGCCAGCGTTGCCGCCACTCGCAGCCGCGGCTCGGCCGACTGGCGGTAGCGCTCGATCACGCCGACGTACTGGCGACCGCCGTACTGGCCGAGCGCGTAGATCGCCGAGCGCTGCTGGTTGAGCGTGCCGTCGCGCGCGATCGTCAGCAGCATGCTGTACTCGCCCGCGATGCCGAGGCCGGTGATCGCCGCGATGTTGACGCGCTCGTCGGGGTGCGCCAGTGCGCGGCGCAGCTCGGCCAGCGAGTCCTCGCCGCCGAGGTGGGCCAGCGCGAGCAGCGCGTTGGAAATCGTCACCGGGTTCCAGACGCGGCTCAGCATGCCGTGCGCGTCGGCCCGCGCGCTGGCATCGCCGAGGCGGGCGCGCGCCAGCAAGTAGAAGGAGGCGTTGTCGTCGGAGATGCCCTGGTTGCGGTACACGCGCTGCAACGGCTCGATGCAGCGGTCGCCGCCGAGGTCGCCGATCGCCAGCGCCACCGACAGGCGGACGCGCACGTCCACGTCGTTCAGCCGCAGCACCAGGTGGTCCTCGACCGGCAGCGGGTCGGGCATGTCGCCGCGCGTCTCGCCGACCGCCACCAGCGCCTTGCCGAGCCGCGCCAGGCCGAGCGCGGCGTCGGCGCGGATCACCGGCTCGGCGTCGACCAGCGCGCGCACAAGCAGCGGCACGGCCGCCGGGTTGGCCGACTCGGCGAGCATCGACACGGCGAACAGGCGGTCGTCGGCGTCGCGGCTCTTGAGCTTCTCGCGCGAGTCGTGCAGCTCGTCCTGGAACGCGCCGGCGATGCCGTTGGGCATGTCCACGAACAGGAACTTCAGTGGATAGATGACGGCGCCGCCGGCGACGCGGAACGGGAACGAGACGACGTTCTGCACCTGCTGGCCGTCAGACAGGTTGACGTCGGTCTCGAGGTCGTCCTCGACCTTGCCCTGGCTCGCGCACCCGCCGACGGCAAGGAAGCTCAGCGCCAGCACGAGCAGCGCGAACTGCGTTCGGCGGCTGACAATCGCGCGGGCCGTGGTCGTCGAGGCGGGCATCGCAAGCGGAGGCGGGGCGGAACTCGGCAGTTCAAGGCTACGAGGTTCGGCGTGCGTTCGCAATCCGCGATTGCGCGTTCTCGAGCCTATCCACGACGGGCCCATGCATGCGGCAGCTCCGGAGGGGGTTCCCCGCACAGCATGTCGCGACCGATCCGCTCGACGTACTCCACCGTCGGGCGATTCATGATCGGCCCGTCAGCGTTGGAATGCTCCGACTGGTTATTCGATTGCCTTGAGCTGCACTCCATGGACCTGATCCGCGGCCAGCACGAGATACGTGCTCCCGGACACGGAGAAGCGCACGCCGGGAAGCAACAGCAGCACGGTCGGCTCAGCCGCGTCCAGAGATGGACTGATTCCGATGGCCCATGTGACGCGCCACCAGACGCAATCCATGACGACCTTGACGGCATCCTCGTCAACCGACAATGCGCCGCTGCGGCCCTTGACGGTTACACGCACCGGTCGGAAGTCCATCCAGAGGCCATCCAGCGGGAGCACCGTCTTCATGCGGGGAAACACCACTGGCTGCACCATTTGGCGCGGGGTGTGCGGCTGGTGCAGGTCCACAGGGACCGGGTTGGACGGGTGGCTCCAGTTCCAATGGGCAACTCGCCCGCCCCGCGGGTCCGGGTACGAGTAGTAAACACCGTCGACTGGACGGCCGAGGACCACACTGGCACCCACACGGGCCGGACAGTTCATTGCCAGGGCTTCAAAACTGGCCTCGTTCCCGCCAGTTCGATACGAGCCATCTATGTGGTCGCGCAACCAACGAAAGTTGGCGGTGGGCAAGTACCACGAGGCATAGGCAACGTTGTCTGTTCCCTTCCATGCAGAAGTGTACCCGATCCCGTCACCCCGGTCCCTCCAGCCCTGGTAGCGGGCGCTTTCGGGCGCGGGCGCGGCCTGTGCCGTCAAGACTTCAACTACATACCACTTGACTCGAATGATCTCGGCCCCGTCGCGCTCACGGACCAACCATTGATAAATCCGCTCATTCGCTTCTTCGGCACTTGGCGTGGGAGCCCCATGAGCTTCCTCCAGGCGCCAACGCCCGACAAGAGAGGAATCGGGTGGCAGGATCGGTCCGTGCGTGGCGCCGCTGCTGTTGTTCACCGGCCATGGACCATCAGCATGCTCAGCCGGCACCGCCTGGTCGGCGCGATTGGTTTGTGCGGTGCGGTGGTATGCGTTCAAACACAGCCAGGCAATGCCTGCAAGCCAGAGCAACAGCAGGATTGCAGCAGTTCTGAAACGAGGCGTGGTGATCATTCGGAGCACGTCATCTCCACCAAACCACGAATTACTCTTGTTGCTTTGTACCAACACTACTCTCGAACGAGCGAGGCATCCGATTCGAACACCAATCGCCGCGACGCGCGACGCGCGCAGCCGGCAAGGTTGAGGTGCGCCGCGCGCGGTCAACCGACGATCACCGTGGGCACCGGCTCGTCGCGCCGGCGCTCGACCGTGATGCGACCGGGCAAGCGCGCGGCCAGCTCGTCGACGTGCGAGATCACGCCGATCTGCCGGCCGCTGGCGTGCAGCGCCTCGAGCGCGCCGAGCGCGAGATCGACGGAGTCGGCGTCGAGCGAACCGAAGCCCTCATCGAGGAACAGGCAGCCCAGCTCGACGCCGCTGCCGCCAGCCATGCGACGCACCGACTCGGCCAGCGCCAGCGCGAGGGCCAGCGACACGAGGAACGTCTCGCCACCCGACAGCGTGCGCACGTGGCGGCGCTCGCCGGCGTTGTAGCGGTCGACCACGACGAAGTCGCGGCCGTCAATCGCGAGGTCGTAGCGGTCGGTCATGTGGTGCAACTGCGCGGAGCCGCGGATCGCCAGGTCGTGCAGCGTCTGTTCGACAATCCACGCCGGCAGGCGGTCGGCCCGCAGGTCGCGTGCCACGGCGCTCCACGAGGCCAGCTCGCGACGGCCGACGCCAAGCCGCTGGCGCAGGTCGTTCGCGCCGGCCATCACCTGTTCGAGCTGTGCCGCCTCCGACTGCATGCGCGAGGCGAGGCCGACGAGGCGGTCGTGCTCGGCGTTGGCGGCGGCCAGCGAGGCCTCGCGCCCGGCGGCGGCCTCGGCGTCGGGCGTGTGGTCGCCGAGTTGCGCGCGCAGGTGGTCGGCGTCGGCGCGCGCCCGCTGCGCATCGTGGCCGAACGCGAGATGACGTGCGCGCCACTCCGCGAGCGTCGCGGGGTCGGTCGCGGCCTCCGTCGCATCGCTGGCGCTGGCAAACCCGGCCGCCTGCAGAGCGGCCTGCAGAGCTGCGCCGCGCGTGTCGGCAGACTCCTGCGCGGCAACCAGCTGCGACTGCGCGCGCGCCAGGTCCTGCGTGGCGGCACGCGCGGCGTCGGTCGCGTCGGCCAGCTTGCGCTGCCACGCGTCGCGTTCGCGCACCGCGGCATCGTGGTCGGTCTGCAACTGCGCAACACGCTCGGTGATCGGCACGCCGTCGGTCAGCGCGAGCAACTCCTGCTCCTGCGCCTGCACCTCGGCCGCCAGCGAGTCGGCCTGCTGCTGTGCGCGCGCGGCCTGCTGCGCGAGCCCGGCCGCGAGGCGTTCCTCGGCCGGGCGTGCGTGGGTCGACTCTTCGAGCCGGCGCTGCGCCTCGCGGATGTCGCGCGTCAGCCGGTCGCGCTCGGCCGCCTGGCCCTCGGCCGCTCGCTTCGCTTCGCGCAGTTCGCGCGGCAGATCACGCAACACCGCAATCAATCGTTGGTCGTCGGCCGTGTCGGTCGCATCGGTCAGCGACGGGCGCGGCATGCGGCAGAGTGCGAGCGCATCGGCCAACGACTGCAACGACTCGCCGAGCGCCGACTGTGACGCGGCCAAACGCTCGCGCGCATCATCCAGCTGGTCGCGCCGCTGCGTGTGACGCTCGTGCACCCGTTCGTGCGCCAGCCGCGCCTCGAGCGCCGCCTGCGTGGCCGCCTGCACAGCCGTCTCGGCGGCCTGTACCGCGGCGTCGGCCGCGGCCAGCGTGGCATGCACCTCGTCGTCGTGCGCAGCCGGCACGTTGGCCACGGGCTGCTCGCAGACCGGGCAGGCGTCGCCCGCCGAGAGCCCCAGCCGGAGGCGGTGCGCCGCATGACGACGCTGCGCCGACTCCAACGCCTCGCGACGGCGCGCCATGTCGGCGTGTGCCGCCTCGGCAGCCTGCCCGGTGTCGGTGCGCGCCTGCTCGCGCGTGGTCAACTCGCGCTCGTCGGCCTCCAGCTGGCGGGTCAGTCGCGTCGCACGCGCACGCGCGTCGTCCCACTGCGCGCGCAGGTCGTGCGCATGACCGAGCAGCGCGGCCGCGTGGTCGAAGCTCGCCGGGGCAGGTGGCTCGGGTGCGCGCGCCAGCGCCACCTCCGATTGCGCGAGTTGCTCCTTCAATGTCACCGTCGCGGCGTCGAGTCCGGCGATGCGTTGCGCCTGCGCGGCGTGCGCCCCGGCGGCCGTGGTCGCGTCGGCCTGCGCACGCGCGAGCTGCTCGCGCAGTCGTTCCAGATGCGCGGTCTGTGGTCCCAGCGCACGCAACGACGCGAGTTGCGATTGCGCGGTGTCGATGCGCGACTGCACGGCCTCGCGCGCCGACTCGGCCTCGGCCTGCAAAGCGGCGAGCCGGGCGGCGGCGGCATGATGCGCGGTGGTCGCCGATTCCATGGTGGCCGTCGCGTTCGCGAGCGCGCTGGCCGCGTCGGTCGCCAGTTGCAGCGCGGGCATCACCGGCGCCGCCCGCTCGGCGCGCGCGATCGTCGCGGCCAGCGCATCCGCCTCGGCCGACAGCGCGGTCAGTCGCGCGGCCTCCGCCTCGGCCGCCGCCAGTCGCGTCGCCAGCTCTTGCCAGCGCCGGTCCTCGGCCACGCCGGCCGCCAGCGTCTCGCGTTGCTCGCGCAACTCGTCGAGCGCGGCGTGCGCATCAGTCGCCGCCTGGCGCAGCCCGTCAAGCCGCTCGGCGGTCGCGCTGGCAAACAGCGCGGTCTTCAGTTCGCTCTCCAGCACGGTCACGCGCGCGCTGGCCGAGCGCTCCTGCCACGCGGCGCGCTCGCGCAGCCGGTCGAGGTAGCCGAGGTTGAGCAGCCGTTCGAGGATCTCCTGGCGGTCGCGCGGCTCGCTCGCGAGGAACTCGTTGAACTGCCCTTGCGGCAGCAACACGCTCGTCACAAACGTGGCGTAGTCGAGGCCGATCAGCTTCTCGACCTCGCTCGCCACCTCGCGCACCTTCGCGGTCACGGTGCGCACCTCGGCGCGCGTCACCGGGTCGAGCTCGACGAGCCGGGCGCGCGCGCCGACCTTCTCGCGCAGCGTGCGCGCGGCACGGAAGCAGCGACCGTCGGGCAGCAGCAGGTCGACTTCCACCTGCGCCTCGGTCGCGCCATGCCGGATGAACTCCTTCACGCCGGCCCGGCTGCCCACGCGCGGCACGACGCCGTAGAGCGCGCAGACAATCGCGTCGGTCAGGGCGGTCTTGCCGGCGCCGGTCGGACCCGTGATCGCGAACAGCGAGAGGCCCGAGAGGTCCACCTCGGTTTCGCGGTGGCACAGGAAGTCGACCAGCCGGATTCGCTCGATGCGCACGGGTTGCGGGGGTCTCGGTTGCTGTGGATTGCCCGGTCAGAGCCGCGACCGAAAGGGAGCGGGGAAATCGTCGAACCGGCAACCTGACGACGCCTGGCACTGTCCCATCGAGGCGCTCGCGGTTGCCCCCGCTCCCTTTCGGTCGCGGCTCTGACCGGGCTGACCGGCAATCCGCCAGCTCTCAGTTGTTGCTGAGTGGATGGTCGGGTGCACTGCCGATGCCCGCTTCGAGGCGGTCAATCTCGTCGCGCAGGCGGGCCGATTCGCGCGCGTCACCGATGTCGTCGGCATGCTGGAGCTCGCCGCG
>JBFWQT010000353.1:0-7721 GCA_050249295.1 Planctomycetota bacterium | reverse complement strand
ATGCTCGCCCGCGTAGTGATGATCCTCGAGGACGGCAAGGCCGGCTACCCGGTGAAGGGCGGCAAGGCGCTGGAGGATCATGCCGGCAAGCTCGAGCCGGTGCGCGCCACCGAGCCGTTGCGCATCGCGCATCCGCACGACCTGCTGGCCGGCAAGCAGTGGCACCTCTGGCAACGCGACTGCTTCGCGCGCGAGCGGCTGCAGCCGTTCAAGCAGGTGTTCCGCGAGCTGTACGTGCTCACGCCGGCCGAGAAGAAGACTGGCGATCACTCGGCGCGCTACGCGGGCCATCAGGTCAATCCGCGCCAGGCGTTCGCGCTGCTGGCGCGCCGCGGCTGGGTGGTCAGCACCGACTCGGGCGTGACGCGCACCGATCACGTCGAGCGCATCGTCGCGAGCATCGAGTTCCAGGACGACGTGGGCACCGCGGCCGGCGTGGAAGGCCTGACGATGGAACACGTGTCGTTCCGTCGCATCGGCCAGTTCATTCCGCTGAAGCTCGACGCCGTGCCGCCGCGGCTGTTCAGCGAAGTGATGCGCGACGTCGATCTGATCGTCAGCGTGGCGCACCGCGGCGGCGTGGACCCCGAGGCCAGCGCCAGCACGGTGGAGATGCGCGCCGCGCTGCTGAAGGAGACGGTCGCGCTGCTCGGCCTGAAGAACGTCACGGTCAAGGAGGCGCACGCCGTCATCAAGGGCAAGCTCGCCGACTACACCGTGCACCTCGGCAGCGCGATCGTGCATCGCCAGCCCGGCGGCGCCGTGTTCATCGTGCCGGTGCATGCGGCCCACCGTGGCCGGCTGTTCCTGCCGTTTGCCGACGACGACCCGAAGACCGCCGAGTTGCTCAGCAAGGTGTTGTTGCTTGCGCGCGACGACGAGATCCAGGACCCGGCGATTCTCGACCAGATCCGCCGCTGACGGCGCGGCGGAGCAGTCGCAGGCCGGCACGCAGCAAAGTCGCCACGATCACGGCTGCCGCCAGCAACGCAGCTGCCATCGGGCCGGGCGGGTCGTTGCCGAGGTGCGCCAGCACCAGCGCCAGCGCGGTGACCAGCACCGCGACAACGGGCGCGACGCGCTGCATGGTGCGCAACTCGCGGCACAGCGCACGGGCGGTCAGCGCTGGCAACACCAGCACCGCGAACGCGAACAGCACTCCCGCGATGCGGATCGACAATCCGAGGGCCAGGCCGGTGAACAGCAGCGCGATCGCGTCGGTGCGACGGGACCGCAACCCGAGCGCGTCGGCGCACAGGGTGTCCTGCAGCACCAGCGCAATGCGCTGTTGGTGCCACCACGCCGGCACCAGTACCACCGCCGCGAGCAAGCCGAGGGCCACCACGTCGTGCGGCGTCGCGCCGATCAGGCTGCTGGCAAGCAGGCGCTGCACCTCCATCATGTCGAACGGCGAATGCGACACGGCAAGGATCGCCGCGCTGGCGCCGGTGACGAACACCAGACCGGTCAGTGCCTCGCGGCTCATCGCGCCAGCGGTGCGCGGCCGGGACATCCACCACGCCGACGCCACCGCGGCCACAATGGCGGCCATGCTCTTCAGCAGGTCGAGCGCGCCGCTACGCCACGAGGTCGCGTCGGGCACCGCACCCGCAGTCGACAGCGCGGCCACTGCGAACAGCGTCAGCGCGATGCCGGCCGTCGAGGCCTCGGCAACGGCGGCACCGAGAAAGATCTGGTTGCGCACGACAATCCAGACGCCGAGCGTGCCGAGCACCAGCGCGATCAGCAGCGCGGCAGCGTAGCTGGTGGCAAACAGGGGCAGCGTGTCGACGAAGCCCGGTGCTGATTCCGGCTGCGGCGCATCGGCGCCCGGCGCAGTCGGCGTGGCCGTATCGATGTGTTCGTCCTGCATGAACTGGTCGAGGTCGTCTTGTGCCAGCGCCCGGCCGGCGGGCACCAGCCACACCGGCAACAGGGCGAGCGCCACCAGCAGGAGCCAGCGGGGCTGCTTCATCGCAACACGTCCATCGGTTCGCCGAACACCCCGGTCACGGCATCGGCTGTCAGCGCGCTCCGTCCGGCCCCGCACCGGACCATTCCACTGCCGACCAGCGCAGTGTGGGTGGCGTGGCGGAACGCATGATCGAACGAGTGCGTGACCAGCACGACCGTCAGCGCGTCGGTCTCGCGCAGGCGATGCAACCCGGCCAGCAGGGCCAGCTCCGACGGCCGATCCACGCCGGCCGTCGGTTCGTCCATCACCAGAAGCCGGGGCCGGCGAGCGAGGCCACGCGCAACCAGCACGCGCTGCTTCTGGCCGCCCGAGAGTGTGTGGAACGATCGGCGCGCGTGCGCCTCGAGGCCGACCTGCGCCAGCGCCTCGCCGGTCCGCTGATCACGCTCCCGGCGCGTCAGTCGCAGCCCGGCCAGTCCGAGGCTCACCACTTCGCGCGGCGTCGTCGGCACGGTGTCGGCCACGCCGCCGAGTTGCGGAACAAACGCCAGCCCGCGGCGCGACGCGATGTCGGGCGCCAGCTCCACGCGCCCCGCGAACGGCCGGAGCAACCCGAGCAGGCCGCGCAGCAGGGTGGTCTTGCCGGCACCATTCGGCCCGATCACCGACCACCACTCGCCAGCATGGATCTCCCACTCCACGCCCGCCAGGATGCATTCGTCGTCGTAGCCGAAGTCGGCAGCCCGGAACGCCGCCAGCGCGGCCGTGTCGGCGGACATCGCTATTGCCCTCCGAGGAGCCCCGCCACGCGCCGCACGTCCAGGTCGATCATGTCGAGGTAGTGCGCCGTGCCGTCCACCGACCCGACCTGGTGGGCAAGCACCACCGACTTCACGCCGGACTTCTCGCACACGAACCGTGCGTGCGCCGGGTCGAAGTATGGCGACTGGATCAGCCCCTTCACCTCCTTGCTGCGCACATCGTCGATGACCGTCGCAAGGTGCGTGGTGGTCGGCGAGATGCCCGGCTTCGGTTCGAGATGACCGACAATCACCAGGCTGAAGCGCCGCGCGAAGTAGAGCCAGGCGTCGTGGTCGTCGATGATGTGTGCGCCATGGTGTGCGACCAGCAGCTTGAACCAGCCGCCCAGCGAGTCGGACTGGTTGGTCTGCTCCAGGAACTTCTGCAGCTTGCCGGCCGAGAACACGGCGGCGAGCTTCTCGATGCTGTACTTCGCGGCCAGCTTCTCGCCGGCCATCGCCACCGCCAGCTTGCGCTCGAACGCATCGCAGCGATCGGCGAAGCGTCGCGTCGCATCCGGCCGCATCGAGCTGAAGCGATCACGCAGCAGCCTCGCCACGTGCAGGCCGTTGATCGGGTCGAGCAGGTAGTGCGGATTGCCGGCCGGGTGCACATCGCCCATGTCGCGACTGACGCCGTTCGGCACCTCGAGCGGCACGATCGCGACCGAGCAGTCGATGTAGTGCACGTCGCCGGCGACGAGGCGCGTGTTGCGCGCGTTCTCGAGCAGCGGCGGCAGCCAGCCGACCTCGAGTTCCATGCCGCTCAGCACCAGCGCGTCGGCCTGCGCGAGCATCGGAATGAAGCCGGGCCGCGCAACCAGGTGGTGCGGATCCTGCGGGCCGCGCACCAGCGACTGCACGTGGACGTCGTCGCCGCCGATGGTCTCGGCAAGGTCGCCGAGATCGGGCAGCGTGGCCACCACCCGCAACGGCGCCGGCGCCTCCGGGGCAGCGGGCGCCGGGTCCTGCGCCGAGACCGGGAGGCACGCAGCCACCACCAGCAGCAGCGCCGCCACCGTTCGCATCAGGGTGGGTCGGATCGGATTCAACATGGCTCGCCTCCTGTTGTGCGGGTCGGTGTCAGAAAGAGTGTGCGGGGTGCTTGCCGATCAGCATCTCGAAGCCGAACCACACCGCATGCACCGTCCGCGGATCGGGCGAGAGGTGCGGCGCGTCGTCGAGATTGTACTGGAGGCGAATCCGCGCGAACTCGGAGAAGCGCCACTGGACGACCAGCGAGCCCCGCTGTCGCGTGTCGCGGAACGCATCGGTCGCGCCGTCCGCCTGGCCGTTCGCGTAGTCGTAGCGCACGCCGAACGCAACGTGCTCGCTGACCGCAACGAACACCTGCGCATAGAAGCCCCAGTCACGCAGGTCCCCGGCCTGCGACGAATCGCAGAGGTACCGCCGGGCCATCACCTCGGTCTGGAACGTGAGGAACGGTGTTCCCTTGCGCTGGTTCAGCGGGTTCCATTTGATCACGAGGTCCACACCGGCCATCGACGTCTCGCCGCCCGAACCGGTGGCGTTGGGCCCCCACGCGCCCGAGACGCCGATCTGCATCGCGACCTCGTCGCCAAGGTTGAAGCCGTTGAGCAGCCGCAGCGCGTACACGAAGTCCGCCAGGCCGTTGACCGACTGCTCGGCGAACGTGCGGCCGCCGATCGGCCGCTCATCGAAGAACTCCTCGCTGGCGCGGAAGCTGGCCATCGTCTCGCCCTGCGAGTTCTGCATCGTGGCGGTCAGTCCGGCAAACCACGGCAGCGGCGCGGTCCAGCTGAGCTGGACGCCCTGGCCGCGCATCCCGTCCGGCCCGAACAGGCGCGTGTTGATCACGGCCTGGTCGATGAACTCCCACGTGTGAGGATGCGACGCGTTGAGCCGGCCGAACTGCGTGAGGAACTGGCCGGCCTTGATCTCGAGTCCGCCGGGCAACGAGGTGCTGCGGATGAAGGCCTCCTCCAGTTCGAGATTGGTCTCGCCTTCCAGCGTGATGTTCAGCACGACGATGGCCTGCGCGTAGAAGAACGGATCGACCGCACCGCTGATGACCAGTTCGATGTTCTGGATGTCGAAGCCGAGGCGGTTGGGGTCGTGATCGCCACCCTCAAGCCCTTCGAGGCCGTCCGGGTTCTTGATGCTCGACCACCCGGCAGCTGCTTCGAAGTCAGCCGAGAGCTCGAGCAGCTGGGCCTTCACGCCGCCTCCGAGGTTGGCCTCCGCGAGCGGCTGCGATGACGAGTCGCTGGCCGGCGCGGCGGGCTGGCGAATGCCCTCGTCGTCCATGAACTGGTCGAGGTCGTTGGCGCCGTTCGCGTCGTTCGTGCCGTTCGCTTCGGGCTGGTCGGGCGGAGGGGAATCCGGTTGCGCGGCAGCGACGTGAACGGACGCAAGGATAAAGGTGGCCGCCAGAACAGCGGCGACGATGTGGTGGTGCCGGGTGTGCATGGTGACGGGTGCTGCAGGCGGGGGCGATCTGTTGAGAATAGGAACTCAATATCTGACAGAGATTGAGATCGCAATATCATTTTGAACGCGCGGGATTTCCCGCGCGCTTGCTGCCTCAGCTCGCGTTCCAACCGTTGTGTCAGTCGCCGCCGCCCTGCACCTCGCCGCCCAGCGTGCGGATCTGGCCGGCCAGGCGTTGGCGGGCGCCCGGGTCGCGGCACAGGTCGTAGGCCTGGCGGAGCGATTCGATCGCCTCGGGGTCGCGGTTCATCTGGTGCAGCACGACGCCCTTGTTGGCGGCCGCCTGCCACAGCTGCGGATTCGCGCGCAGCGCCGCATCGTAGTCGGCAATCGCCTCGTCGAGCCGGCGCTCGTACTGCCGGGCGCTGCCGCGGTTCATGTACGCCTCGGCGTAGCCGGGGTTGATCGCCAGCGCGGCGTCGTAGTCGGCCACCGCCTTGTCGATCTGCCGGCGCTGCAGCCACACGTTGCCGCGGTTCAGGTGCGCGCGCGCATCGCGGGGATCAATCTCCAGCGCCGCGTTGAAGTCTGCCATCGCCTCATCCAGCCGACCCTGATCGATTCGCACGCCGCCGCGACTGGTCAGCGCGCCGGAGTGCCGCGGGTCGAGCCGCAGCGCCGTGGTGTAGTCGGCAACCGAGCGGTCCAGCTGGCCGAGCGACCGGTACACAAACCCGCGAGTGAAGTACGCGTTGACGTACTGCGGGTCGATCGTGATCGCCGCCGTGAGCTCGGCCAGTGCGTCGTCGAGACGACCCTGGTCCTTGCGCAGGATCCCGCGGTTGCAGTGCGCTATCGCGCATCGCGGATCGTGCTCCAGCGCGGCGGCGTAGTCGGCGTCGGCCTCGTCGAGCCGGCCGAGCTGATGGCGGGCGTTGCCGCGGTTGTTCCATGCCAGCGCGTACGCGGGGTCGTAGCGGATCGCCATGGTGTAGTCGGCGATCGCGTTGTCGAGCCGGCCCTGCGACTGCCACGCCACCCCGCGATGGTAGTAGAAGATCGGGTGGCGCGGGTTGATGCGCAGCGCCGCGTCGAAGTCGGCGATCGCATCGTCGAGCCGGCCGCGTTGGTGCAACGCGAGGCCGCGGTTCTCGTACGCGTCGCCCATTTGCGGGTTGCACCGGATCGCCGCGGTGTGGTCGGCAATCGCCTCGTCGAGCCGGCCCTGATCCTGCCGCGTCAGGCCGCGATTGTTGAGTGCACCCGCGTGGCGCGGGTTGCAGCGCAGCGCGTCGTTGTAGTCGGCGATCGCGTCGTCGAGCCGCTTCTGCTCGCGCCGTGCGTTGCCGCGATTGAAGTACCCCTGCGTGTAGTCCGGCCAGATCCGCACCGCCTCGGTGTACTCGGCAATCGCCTCGTCGAGCCGGCCCTGGTCATGGAAGATGACGCCGCGATTGCCGTGCGCGTCGCCGCGCTGCGGATCGATCCGCAGCACGGACTCGTAGTCGGCCAGCGCCTCATCGAGGCGGCCCGCGAACTGCAGCACCATTCCACGGTGGAAGTACTGTTCGACCGTCGGCGTGCTTCCGAGTTGCCGGTGGATGTCGAACATCGCGTCGAGCGCGTGCAGGTATCGCTCGACATCGTCGGTCGAGAGCGACGCGCCGAACTCCTGCTCGCTGATGCCGGTGGCCATTGCCGCGTCCCAGCGCGTGCGGAACTCCGCAATCGCCTTGCGCGACTGGTCGTCGAGCAGAGCGAGCATGCGCTCGCTCAGGTCGCTGAGGGCTGCCTCGGCCGACTTCGCGCGCGACGTCGCCTCGGCCGCGACATGCTTCGCGAGTTCGCTCTCGGCGTTGGCGGCAATCGCCTGCTGGCGCTCGCGCTCGGCACGCTCCTCGGCCGCCTGCAGCTGGCTGATCAGCACGGCCACGACCAGGCCGCCGACCACAAGCAGCCCCGCGGCCAGTGACCCGGCCGGGTGCCGGCGCGTCCACTTGACTGCGCGTTCCAGCGGCCCCGAACGCCACGCGGTCGTCCGGCCGAACGACTGCCACGCCGCGAGGTCGGCCTGCAGCTCGCCCACCGTCTGGTAGCGATCGTCCGCGTCGGCCGCCATCGCCTTGAGCACGATCGCCTGCAGCTCCTTCGGGATGCCGCGCGCCGCGTTGCGCGTGCGCGGTGGAACCAGCTGGTGTCGCGCCGCCTTCGCCACCGTATCGGCCGTGCTGGTGCCGGTGTACGGCGGCGCGAACGTCAGCATCTGATAGAGCACACCGCCGAGCGAGAAGATGTCGCTGCGCTCGTCGACCTCGTCGGTCCGTCCGTCGGCCTGCTCGGGCGCCATGAAGGCCGGCGTTCCGAACACGTCGCCGTCGAGCGTGAGATGGCGGTCGGAGATGCGTCGCGTGCTGCGCACCGGTCGCGCCGCGGAGGCCGGGGAGGCCGGGGAGGCGGCATCGACCAGCGGCTTCGCGAGGCCCCAGTCGACGACGAGCACCTCGCCGAAGGTGCCGACCATGATGTTGTCGGGCTTGAGATCGCGGTGCACCACGCCGCGGTTGTGCGCGAACGCGACCGCGTCGCAGACCTTG
>JBFWQT010000352.1:0-7722 GCA_050249295.1 Planctomycetota bacterium | reverse complement strand
GGCCGACCATCCGCATCTACACCGGGCTCGCGCAGTTGCCGGCGAGTTCGCGCACCGAGTAACGGTAACGGTCTCTCCGCGACTCCGTAATCACCTCATTGCAGTTCATTGCAGTTCATTGTAGTTCAGGGCAGCCCTCCAGGGAACGTGACTCATGGACCAGCTCAAGGAAAACCGGATTCTGGTGACGATCATCGCCGGCCTGGTGCTGTCGGGATTGCTCTACCTCATCGTCAGCTCGGGCTCGACATCGGCCGCGCGCGAGGCGCTCAAGCCGATCAACCAGAAGAACCTCGACAAGCTGCAGAAGCTCGTCGGCGAGACGCCCACGCTGGCCGCGATCACCGAGCGCAAGAACGACCGCTACGCGCTGCTCAAGTCGCTGTACGACGCGCACCGCCTGTACAGCCGCTGGGGCTACGTGCTGCACACCTACACCGTGCCCGGCACGAAGGTCACCTCCTCGGCGCAGGACTTCAACTCGCAGCTGGTGCCCACGCTGGCCGCGCTGAAGGACTTCTACGAGAAGTTCCGCGTGATCCCGGCCAACGTGAAGGGCATGCCCAACATGGCGGCCGGCGACAACCCGTTCAAGGCCGAGATCTTCGCGGCCAACGCGGTGCCGCGCGCGCAGAAGCAGTTCTGGATCCTGGTCGAGTTCGTAAACACGCTGAAGCAGGCCGCCGACGCCACCTGGCAGGCCCGTGGCGGTGGCCCGGATGACAAGCCGGTCTGCGTGATCCGCACGATCTCGTTCAAGGACCCGCACCCGGATCCGTCGGGCCTGTTCCAGGGCCACCCGGTGCTGGCCACGCTGGCGCTCGACGCCGACCTGTGGCCGCAGTTCCGCGCGATGCTGCACAAGCCCGACGCCGGCGACCTCTACTGGGACTGGACCAAGGTCGAGCGCAAGGACGTCGTCAGCCGGCGCGTCGGCATCCGCTTCGGTCGCATCTCGGGTGAGACCGACCTGGCGAACCCGCCGGACCGCGTCGAGGTCGTGCTCAACACCGACAACGAGGCTGCCGCCGCGTTCCTCAGGAAGTGGCCGGACCGCACGGTGGACGGCCACCAGATCACGATTCCGAAGATCGAGGAAGAAGACCAGGTGCAGCGCCAGATGCTCGAGGATCGCGCCAAGCAGCTCTACTTCGGCCAGCTCTTCGACCTGCTGCACAGCACGCTGATGCCGAAGCGCACGCCGTCGTCCAACTTCCTCGAGGTGTCGGTCTCGCTCGACGCGCTCGACTTCCTGCCGGACGACAGCTACTCGTTCTGGAAGCCGCTGCAGCTGACGAAGGAAGACGTGCGCGAGATCCTGTTCCAGGGCATCGAGAAGTCGCTGCCGGCAGACGACGACCGCACGTGGCCGACCTGCGAGGCGACCGACGAGAAGACGCGCAACCTCGGCACGCGCCTCGACCCGCAGGTGTACGCAATTGCCAGGGGGCTGTTCCCCAAGCTGGCGAGCTACAACCCGTACAGCGACGCGCCGGTGCGCCTCGGCGACACCGCGCTCGAGCGCATCTCCGCGGCCGTGATCGAGAAGCTCGGCATGCCGCCGGGCAACGACATGGTCAGCGACCAGTAACCACCGCAAACGAACAAACGAACAAGGACTCCCGACCCCCGGCAGCCCCCGTTGCTGCAACAGGACGCAACCGGACTGGCAACCGGAATCGAGAGACCACCCCGACTACCCCATCGGCAGGAGAAACGACAATGGCGGATCAGGGGACCAGCTTCGGCCAGTTGATGGCGAATCACGGCGAGAAAGCCGCGATCATTCTGTCCGGGCTCGGGCTGCTGGCGTTCGCGATCATGATGATCACGGGCGGCAGCACCGAGTTGAACCCGGATGACTTCAAGTCGGCCGTCAAGGCCATGGAGAAAGACCTCGAAGGCGACAACCCGCGCCAGTCGCCGCGCCCCGACTTCGCGGGCCCGATCGCGGCGGCGATTGACCCGGCCACCGAGTACCCGCGCACCGGCTTCGGCGCGGCGCGCACCTGGGTGCCGACCGAGATGCAGTTGATCGCGCCGTTCTCGGAGCAGAAGGGCGCCCCGCCGACGAAGCTCACCGTGACCAAGGCGCGCTTCGGCGAAGTCACGGTCGAGTGGGTGCCGTCGCGCAACACCGAGTTGGCCTACTACCTCGTCAAGTGCTGGAAGATCGAGGACCCGGAGCCGACCGACAACAACCAGCGCGCCGGCCACCAGATGGTCCAGCAGCGCGGCAACGAGGATCGCGCCGTCGTGCAGTTCAAGGGGCTGACCGACAACCAGACCTACAAGATCCGCGTGAAGTGCTTCATGCGCGATAACAAGCCGGTCGACTTCACCGGTAACCCGAGCCAGTACCAGGACGACACACACCTCGTGATCGAGGTCACGCCGGTCGGCGTCGAAAAGACCCTGCCGACGCCCACCAGCTGCAACATCGTCGATGCCGGCCTGACCGGCGTGGTGCTGCAGTGGGACGACCTGATGAAGTTCTGGGCCAACGAGGAGCGCGAGAGCTTCGAGTTCGCCGCGTCGGACAAGGTGTACGTGCAGCTCGTGCGCCGCATCGGCAAGGAAACCGAGTGGAAGCCGGTGAAGGAATGCGATCCGGTTGCGCACCCCGAGCTGTTGATGGGCGGCTACCCGCTCAAGGAGTTCTGCGAGAAGTTCAAGGGCTACACCGACCTGAACATCGCCCCCGAGCAGGATCTGCGCTACGCACTGCGCCTCTTCCACATCGAGGCATGGCCGGACGGCAACGGCAAGGCGTTCGACTCGCCGGACCTGCGCAAGGAGATCAAGGACAAGTCGTACCGCGGCACGCTGGTCGACATCCCGATGGCCGAGCTTGATCGCAACGGCAAGCCGGTGATGGCCGGCAATCCGCCGGCGCCCAAGGCGTGGAAGACCTACACGGTGTTCTCGTCGCAGGTCGAGTTCGACAAGGTGGTGAACCTGCCGAACCGCGCCGTGTTCGAGTGCACGCGCGCCACGATGGACTCGGCGAAGCCGGACGGCCCCGGCAGCACCGCCACCATCGCAGTCACGCGGTACTTCAAGCTGGGCAACAACTGGGAGCGTCTGACCGCCAACTTCACGGTGAGCCTCAGCGGCACGAAGAAGCTGGGCGATGTGGCCCGTCCGGACCGCGTCGGCACCGAGGAGTTCCGCGCGTGGGCCCGTGCACACGACTACGACTCGCGTGCCACGTTCGACTTCAGCACGCCGTACGAGCTGGTGGCGGTGTACGACTGCCGGGCGCTGGGTGCCGGCGACGCGGACATCCAGACCTGGAAGTACGCCGAGCTGGAAGACACCACAGACCGCCGCACGTGGCCGATCCGCCTGTTCGAGGGTGGCCTCGGCGGGCCGGGCGCGGGTCAGCGCCAGGGCAACGGGTCGGGCCTCACGCCTGCTCGTCGCCTCCAGGCCTCGCGCGATCTCAAGGCGATCGACAAGACCAACCTGGCTGACCTCAAGACGTTCTCCGCGAAGTGGGGCGTGCGCTTCATCACCGAGCCGATGAAGAAGCGGGCCGCCTACCTCGAACGCTTCCCCCACAACCAGCTCAGGCAGCTGGAAGAAGAAGCGGACGGCCTGGAGAAGCTTGAAGCCGAGTGGCAGACGATCCAGAAGGACTACCCGATCGGCTCGCGTCGTTCGGTGTACATGCGCAAGAACCTGATCACGAAGGAGTTCGATAGCGGCCACGGCCAGTCGTTCTACGGCGACATCCGCGGCATCCCGGCTCTGCTCGCGATCATCAAGGCCCAGCCGACCGTCGACAAGGACGGCGCGGGCGAGGCCTGGGAAGAGCTGATCGCGGCGTTCAAGTCGTCGAGCACCGGATCGCGCCTCAAGGAGCTCGGCATCTCGATCCCGATGGACCTCTACGAGCTGCCGCCGGCCGGCGAGGAGCGCGTGAAGTTCATCAAGGAGAACATGGATCGCCTGTTCGCCGCGCTCGAGCGTCACTACCTTGAGTAGGCTTGAGTAGGCCCGAGTAGGCCGCGAGCGGTCTTCCGGTTGGTGCAGACCTGCGCGAGCTGACCGATTCTCCGGAGTCGATCAGCTCGCGCCCGTTTCTGCCTGCGAATCACTCGGTGAGGCGGATTCGGGACCGTCGCGCCTCGCGGGTCCCGCGCCCTGACGGTCGCGGCTCGGACCGGTACGATCCGGCCACGGCCCGGTTCTTGTTTCAGTCCGCGGTGTGCGAAGGTAAGAAACGGCACGCACGACTGAGGGTCTCTCGATGACGCCGCCGCCTGCTGACGACCACGAACCCGGCGGTTCGCCCACCGGCGACGCCCACGATCCATCACTCGACCGGCCGCTGCCGTCCGAACTGCCGGAGCCGTCGGGCATGACCGACGCCGACGCCGACGCCGACGCCGACCCGACGTCCGGCGGCGCTGGCGGCCACGACTCCGGCGCCGGCGACGTACCCGCCTCCAGCTTCGCCATGCCGTGGGAACGCGGCCGCAGCGGCGACGAGCACGACCCGCACGACCCGCACCCGGCAAGCACCGACGGCGGCACACCACCGAGCGACGAGTACCTCGACGAGACCGAGGACATGCCGCAGCGCCAGGCCGGCGGCCACGCGATGCTGCACCAGCCCAGCCCCGGCTTCACCGAGCAGGTCATCGGCCAGGTCGTCACGGTCTTCAGTGTGCTCGACCGCATCCTGTTCCGCTCGCGCATCGTCGGATACGGCCTCACGCTGATCCTCTTCTGCGTGATCATGACGCTGCTGCACTTCGGCTGGTCCGACAACCTGCCCGGCGTCGACGCCGCGTATCACATCCGCATGGGCGAGGTGTATCGCGAGCGCGGCCCGTTCGCGTTCTCCAACGGCAAGTACCCGTGGACGCGCACGTCGCTGTTCACCGACCACTGGTCGGACAAGGAGTGGCTCTACCACTGCGCGCTGATTCCGTTCACGCTCGGCTGGACCGAACCTGAACCGTGGATGGCGCGCACCGCCGACCCGCAGATCGGCCCGGCCATCGCGGTATTCGAGCAACCCGACGGCATCAAGCCGGAAGACCGCTTCGAGATTCTCGCGTGGGAGAACACGCTGTGCACGCCGATCGGCGAGTTCATCGTCGAGGACACGTTCGCGCCGCAACTGCCGCAGCTCTCGAAGGAGATGCTCGCGCGCATCCCGTGCGGCCTCTCCGGCAAGCCGGTGACGGGGCGGATCGACTGGACGCGGCGCGAGTTCCCGCTGCATGGCGGCTTCGTGCTGGTGCACAAGTCTACTGGCACCCGCGGCTGGCTCGTCGCGCCGGCGTCGGGCGTGGTGCGCATCCCGACCACCGCCACCAACGCCAACTGGCCGCGACCCGTCGGGCCCGACACGAAGCTCGCGATGCTCACCGGCGGCAAGCACGCCGGCACCGCGCTGCTCGGCGACCCGCTGCCGATGAGCGAGGCCGACACGGCGATCGGCTCGGCGCGCTTCCCGTTCCTCGTGTGGCACATGCAGCGCAGCGCCGCCTGGCCGATCGATGCGCGCACCGATGACATCCTGCGCCGCCTCACGTTCGAGGATCGTCGCGCGTACGTCGACCCGACGCTCGAGGACGTGGACGAGTTGCGCGACACGCTGCTCCGCGAGAACGACCACTACGCGCCGCAGCTCGCCGGCAGCGTGTTCATCCCCGGCCGCGGCCCGTTCAGCGGCGAGGACACGCTGGTCAAGCGCGGCAAGCTGGCCGCGGCCTGCATGGTCGGCCTGCTATGCACCGTTCTGCTGTTCCTGTTCCGCGAGAACGGCGTGCGCTGGCCGTGGCTGTTCCTCAGCCTGCTGTTCGTCGGCGGCGACACCTTGTGGTGGCGCCTGTTCATGACGCGGCCGCACGTGCTGTCGGTGGCGATCATGCTGCTCGGCCTGCACTTCGTGCTCAACCGGCGGCGCACCGCCGTGTTCCTCCTCGGCGTGGTCTACGCGCTGGCGTACACCGCGTCGCACGCGCTGATCGTCCTCGCCGCGGTCGTCGCCATCGTGCGCCTGCTGCTGTGGGATACCCGGCCCGGGCCGGTCGACGCGCTGCGTCCCGGCGCCGATCCGCTGCGCCGCATCGGGCCGGTGTCGGGCCGCGTCTTCCAGTTCGGCTCGACCGACTTCACCGACGCGCGCTGGAAGCCGCCCGTCTGGATCTGCGCGGCCCTCGGCGTAGTCACCGGCCTGCTGCTGCATCCCAACGCATTCAACACGCTGCACGTCTGGCTGATCCAGAACGGCGCCGTCTACCTCTCGTCGTTCTTCAAGCCGATCGCCGAGCAGCTGCGCAACTACATCAACCTCGGCGCATGGAGCGAGTACCTGCGCGAGGTGGTCACGCCGCACGACTTCCTGCGCATGGGCAACGAGCTGAACTCGGTCGAGGCACGCCGCATTGCCACGCAGCTGGTGCCGTACTGGCTGCCCGGCCTTGCGCTGGTCTTCGGCTTCATGGCGCGTGGCGTGCGGCCGCGCACCACCACACTGCTGACGATGGCGACCTGCGTCGGCTTCGGCTGGTTGTTCTTCACGAGCCAGCGCTTCATGGAGTACGCCGGGCCGATGGCTGCGGTGTTCTACGGGTTCGCCGCGTCCGACCTGTGGAGCACCACGCCGTTCCGCCAGTTCTTCGACGAGCAGCCGTGGCGCGCCAACCTGATTGTGCTGCCCGCCTGCGCGCTGGGCATTGCCGTGGTGATCATGGGTGCCGGCTCGGCCTACAACGTGGTGCACGGCAACGACAACCCGCCGGACCAGCGCGAGGTGGCGCTGGCGATGCGGTCGTTGTTGCGCGAGCAGGGCTACCCGGATGGCGCGCAGGTGTTCTGCACCGACTGGCACGATTTTGTCGGCCTGCTGCACTACAACACGGTCGATCGCTACCTCGTCTCGCTCGACCCCAACTTCCTCTACTACTACTGCCCCGAGGTGGAAGGCGGCGAGGCGCGCAAGCCGGGCGAGGTCTGGCGCATGTGGGAGGACATCCGCCAGGGTCGCGAGCAGATCGAGGACCCGGCCCTGCGCCGTGCCGGCCAGACCAACGCGAACCGCCACTGGATCGACATCGTCACGAGCGTGTTCGGTTCGACGGTGATGTGTTGCGAGGCCGATCGCGGTGCGCTGCTCAATCGGCTGCGTGCGTCCACGCGCTGGAAGCTGATCTACGAGGGCAGCCGGTTCTCGGTGTTCGTGCTGCTCGACGAGGACGCGAGCCACGGATCGAAGCCGCCGCCCGGCCGGCTGGACCTGCATGGCTTCGGCATTCCGCCGGAGAACGGCGGTGACAACGACAACAGCGACGCCGGCGACGAGAACGAGAACTGACAAGCGCGCGATTCGCGTCGCTGCACCGGTCAAGAGCGGGTTCGGTCAAGAGCCGCGACCGCAAGAGAGCGGCCTGGAGGCCTCTCGCCTGCGAATCCACTCCTTGATCGTGCATTCGGCGAAAGGTGGATTGCGGCTCCGGAGCCTGCAGACAACGAAATGCCGATCCGAGGCGAGCCGGGGACGTAAGTCCCCGGAGGGGTACACCGACGAAGCGCGCGACGATTGCGCGAACGCGATCGCACTCCCCTCCGGGGACTTACCACAGCGAATCACAAGTCCTCGTCCCATCAAAGCAGCCCTCCGGGCGAGCCGGGGGTGTACACCCATTGGCGATAAAACAAGAGCCGCGAGCGCAAGCGGGCGGGCCTCGAGGGCCCCGGGTC
>JBFWQT010000351.1:0-7724 GCA_050249295.1 Planctomycetota bacterium | reverse complement strand
CGACCAGCGTGCCGAGCAGCGAGATCGTCGCGGCCTCGGCCACAATCGCGCTGACCACCGTGCGGCGGCGCGCGCCGAGCGCACGCAGGATCGCGAACTCGCGCCGGCGCTCGTTCATCGTGTTGTAGAGGATCGCCATGATCGACCCGGCCGCGACGACCACCACAAGCCACGCGACCATGCCGAGAATCCACACGACCCAGCCGAACGAGCCGAGGAACTCGCTCATCACCTGCGGCACCGAGGCGTACGTCGCGACGCTGCCCTGCTTGTTGAAGAAGTAGTCGTACTGGCGGTGCAACTGCTCCAGCGAGCGGCCGCTGGTGCGCGAGTAGCGGATCAGCACCGCCGAGATCTCCTTGTTCTCGTCAGCGATCTCGTGGCTCGGCGCCGCGGCGCTGCCGTCGGCCAGGAAGTGGCCGGGCATGCGCCACAGGCCTTCAATCGGGATCAGGATCACGCGGTCGAGCGGCGTGTACGTGGGCTGCAGCACGCCGGTCACCAGGTAGTCCACGTTGTGCGGCGTGGACGACGGATCGAAGCTGAGGCCGTGGTACGGCTGGAACACCGAGCCGACATGCAGGCCGGTGCGTTGGGCGACCGTGCACCCGACGACGGCCTCGGCGCGCGTGTCGTCGAACAGCCGGCCGCCGGGCTGCACCTGCGCGCCACGCCCAACGGGCGTCTCGCAGTACGTGAAGATGTCGGAGGTGGAGCCGACGATGCGGAACCCGTAGTAGTTGTCGCCGACCATCATCGGCAGCGCGGCCTCGACGCCGGGCTGCTTGCGCATGGTCTCCAGCAGCGAGTAGCGGATCTTGCCGGGCGCCTCGTCGAGGTGGAACACGGAGTTCATGACGAGTTGCAGCCTGCTGCCGCGGCCGCCGAGCACGGCGTCAAAGCCGGTCGGCGTGTTGACGAACGTGTCGTGCGCCTGCTGCTGCAGCGAGAACACCGCCATGACAAGGCCGGTGCCGAGCGCGACCGACATCACGGTGACGATGGTGGAGAGCCGGTGCTGGTTGAGGCTGCGGCGGACAATCAGTGACAGGCTCATGCGTCTCTCCGGTTGCGTTCGTCGAACCCGACGGCCTCGCTGTGGCGGCGCATCGGATACAGTCGCGTGATGGCCGGCAGCAGCACGAAGCCGGCGAGGGTGCACCAGAAAATGCCGGTGGCGAACAGCAGGCCGAGCGTGCGCATGCCGGTGTGACCAGCCAGCATCAGCGATCCGAAGCCGAAGATGGTGGTCATGCTGGTGATCAGCACGGCCGTGGCGGTCGGCGTGAACAGCGGCAGGCGACGCCGGCCGGGCTCGCCGATGCCGATCAGCGAGCGCAGGCGCGCGACGAGCAGGCGGACACCCTCGGGCACCAGCACGCGCACGTGGCCGTCGCCGCGGCGCGCGGCATGCACGAGGTGAATGCCGATGTCGATGCCCACGCCGAGCAGCGCCGGCAGGATGATGATGTTGGCCGGGTTGAAGTCCACGCGCAGTACGCACATGGTGCCGAGCGTCATGCAGACGGCCACCAGCAGCGGCGCCATCGCCAGCAGCACCTCCTGCAGCACGCGACCGAACGTCATCATCGTGAACACCAGCGCGAGCATCATCGCGAGGAACACCGGCATGTCCAGCCCGGCCGAGAGGATCAGCGAGGTGACGAGCAGCAGCGCGATCGGCCCCGCGGCGACCAGCGGGCGAACGAAGTCGATCACGAGCAGCACGAATATGAGCACGAACGCCAGCACGCCCGCGTTGACGAACCCTTCGCGCAGCACGTCCAGGCCGCGCTGGTACTGGGCCGGGCCGCCGGTGAAGTCGCGATGCACGTGCTCGCCGAACGCCACGAATTCGGCGCGCGCGCGCTCCTCCCACACGTCCTTCGCTGCATAGACCTGCACCAGCCACTTGCCGTCGCGCGAGACAAACTGGCGGCGCACGGCCGGGTCGAGTTCGTCAAGCGAGGTGGGGAAGCGCGCGGCAATGCCTTCGAGCGTGGCAAGCTCACCGCGGACCAGCATCTGCCATTCCGGGCCGGCCAGATTGGCCGTCTTCAGGCGCGCCACGCGCGATACCGGCATCTCGTCGGGAATGATCACCGCGAGGTCGTCGAGCCAGCCGGCGGTGAACGACGCGACCCGGGCGATCGCCTCGGCGACGTGCGGGTCGTTGGTCGGACCGGTGCGCGCGGCGGCGATGGCGGCGGTGTCGCGCAGGTGCTGCAGGGCCGGGCGCAGCGCGTCGGCGCCGACATGGCGTTCCAGCTCGTGCAGCAACAGCGTGAGTTGCTCGGTCATCGCCTGGTGTTCGAGTTGCGACAGCTCGCGGCCGTGCGGATCGACCACCACCGTCTCGGCGCCGTCAATCGGCAGCGACGCACCGCCGCGCGGCAGCTTCACGCGCACCGCCGGGTAGCGCATCGACTCGAGCTCGCGGTCCGGACGGAACACCTCGCCGCGCCGTTCGATCAGCGTCGGCTGGCCGCGGAAAAACGCCCCGAGCAGTTCGTGCCGGTCGGTCGCGTGGTCGGGCAGGTAGTCGAGCAGGCACTCGGCGTCCTTCACCAGGTCGGGCCGCGCGCGGAAGCGGCGCACCAGCTCGACCGCCTCGCTGGGGCTCTCGGCGACCACCACGCCGAAGCGCGACGAGCGGTCGGAGCGCGCCTCCATGCGGTGGATCCACGGCATCGCCGACATCGACGGATCGAGCAGGTCGAGCCGGCTCGGATTGAAGCGCACGTTCGATCCGCCGACCACGGCGAGCACGCAGACGACGGTGACGAGCAGCAGGGTCATCGAGGCGGCGCCACGCGAGAGGCGCGTCGGCGAGACGATGCCGGGGTCGCTGATGCGCTGGCGCAGTGATTCGCGCGGCTCGAAGATCAGCAGCAGCGCGGGCAGCACAGTGAACATCGCGATCGCGCAGAACACCATGCCGGCCGCGGCAATCTGGCCGAGTTCGACGATCGCCTGGAAGTCGGCCACGATGCTTGCAAGAAACGCGGCGGCAGTGGTCAGCGTGCCGGAAATCACGCCGCGACCGACCGACGCGAAGCCGCCGAGTACCGCGTCCTCGCGCGTCCAGCCCAACGAGCGGCGATGCTCGTACGCGCTGCCGAGGTGAATGCCGAAGTCCACGCCGGTGGCGCAGAGCACCACCGCGAACGCGCTGGAGAGCACGTTCAGCGCGCCGATGGTGATGACGACAAAGCCCATGCTCCACGCCAGCGCGCAGGCCAGCGACACGCCGATGGCGATGCTCAGCAGCATGCGGCGGACGAGCACAACCACCACCACGAGCACCAGCACGAACGACAGCAGCCCGGCGGTGGTGGACGACTGGTTCTGCGCCTGCTTCTCCTGGCGGTCCAGCAGCGGGCGGCCGGTCACGCCGGCGACCACGTCGGGATACTCGGCGCGCACGCGCGAGACAATGTCGCCGAACAGCTGCAGCGCCTCGGCCATCGTCGGGCGCCCGGCGAAGTCGGCAGCAACCGACTCGTCGATCAGGTCGGGGCGGATGTCGGTCGTGTCGGGCCACGGCGTAACCACCACCAGCGCCACGCGCCCGCTCGGCCGCGTGAGGCGCGTATCGTCGGTGGCCCAGGCGTAGAAGTCGTTGACCTCCCACGCTGGAGCCGGCCGGATCGGGCTGCCCGACGTGAGCGGAACCACCGGTGCGCCGCGCCTGGCCGTGTCGATCAGTTGCACCTGGGCAGCCGCACGCGCGATGCGGCGCGGATCGCCGGACTGGAGGTCGTCGCGCATGCCGTCGAGCAGCGCCGACCAGAGCAGCGGCGTGGGCAGGTGCGAATCAACCGGCACCACGGCGATCATGCTCTCGAGCGCGGTGATGCGAGCGAGGGTGCCCTCGTCGGGTTGCGGGTTGGCGCGCAGCGCCATCAGCTCGCGCTCCACCGGGTTGGTGCGCGCCAGCGCATCGCGCAACGGCTCGAGCCGCCACAACGTGTCGGCCATCGCGCCCGGCGGCAGCTTGCTGGAAAGCCACCAGGCATTCGGTGGCGGCAACACCGGGAAGGCCGACTGGAAGTGGCCGCTGGCGGTCAGCGCGTCGGCAAGTTCGCGCGCCAGCGCCTGCGAGCGCACGCTCTGGCCGTCGTCAACCACCACCACGAACGGCGAGTTCTGGCCGAATCGCGCGAGGTACTCCTCGTAGATCTCGTTGAAGCGATGGCCGCCCCCGAGGACCGAGTTGAGGCCGCTGATGAACTTCAGGCCGGTGAGCGCCAGCACCGCGGCGATCATCGCGGTGCCCAGCGCAATGCCGAGGGTGATGCGCGGAAAGCGCACCACGACGTTGAGCCATGCCGTGAGCGGGCGACCGATGAAGTCCAGCAGCGAAACCATGAGCCTCGGGAACTGTCCGTGGATTGCTCCGGGCAAGAGCCGCGACCGCAAGGGCGGGCCCCGGAGGTGCTCGCGCCTGCGAATCGACTCGTGGACTATACGATCAAGCGAGGGCAGATTCGTGTTCGTGAGGCCCTCTGGCCCGCTCCCTCGCGGTCGCGGCGCGGCTCTTGCCCGGAACCCGGAATCAATCGATCGCTGTCGACCCCTCAGCTGTCGCCTTCTTCAGCCTTGCGACGGTCCTGCAGCTTGTAGACCTCGATCTTCGCGTCGAGGGTGGGCCGCGAGATGCCGAGCGCCTGCGCGGTGTCCACCTTCTTGAAGCGGTTGGCCTTCCACTCGCGGTAGATGTAGTCGCCCTCGAACGATTCGGTGATCTGCTTGACGGCGTCTTTCAGCGGGGTGCCCTGCGGCACGTCGGGCATGCCGCTCGAGACCTGCTCGTCGTCGCGGCCCTGACGCAGGTCGTCGGGCACGCAGTCGGCCGTGATGGCCGCGCGGTCGCGGTTGAAGCTGACGATGCGGCTCACGATGTTGAGCAGCTCGCGCACGTTGCCGGGCCAGTTGTGCCGCGCCAGCTCATCGTAGACCTCGGCGGCAATCGGCTTGGGCTCGATGCCGTTCTTCTCGAAGGCCTGCTTGAAGAACGCGGCCGCCATCTCGGGGATGTCGTCGCGGCGGTCCTTCAGGTCGGGCAGCGGAATCGTGAGTACGTTCAGGCGGTAGTAGAGGTCTTCGCGGAACTGGCCCGCCTTGACCATCGCCTGCAGGTCGCGGTTGGTGGCACACACGATGCGCACGTTGACCTTGCGCGTCTTGCTGTCACCGACGCGGCGCACCTCGCCGTCGGCCAGCACGCGCAACAGCGAGGCCTGCAGGTCGAGCGGCAATTCGCCGATCTCGTCCATGAACAGCGTGCCGTTGTGCGCGACCTCGAAGTGGCCGGCCTTGTCGGTGGCGCCGGTGTACGCGCCCTTCACCGATCCGAAGAACGTCGTCTCGACCAGGTTCTCCGGAATCGCGCCGCAGTTCTCGGCGACAAACGGCTTGTCCTTGCGCGGCCCGTTGCGGTGCAGCGCGCGGGCAATCAGCTCCTTGCCGGTGCCGTTGCCGCCGAGAATCACCACCGGCTCGCTGGCGTCGGTGGCCTTGTCGAGAATCTCGAAGACGCGGCGCATCGGCGGGCTGCGGCCGATGATCTCGTCGTAGTTGTACTTGGGCTTGTAGCCGCTGCGGTCGCCCTTCGCGGCGGGCGGACGCACAGCCAGGTTGGCCAGCTCGATCTCGCGCGCTTCCAGCTTGTGCTCGAGCAGTTCGTTCAGCTCGTTGAGCCGTTCGTGCGCGGCGCTCACTTCTTCCAGCGCGGCGGCCAGACGATGGTTGGTGCGCGCGTTCTCGATCGCGATCGCGGCCTGGTCGCCGATGCTCTCCAGCCAGAGCAGGTCGCGCTCGGAGAACACGCCGGTCTCGAAGCGGTTGTCGATGTAGAGCACGCCGATGATGCGGTCCTTCACGCGCAGCGGCACGCAGAGCACCGAGAGCAGCCGCTGCTGCAGCACGCTGTCCGACTCGTTGAACCGTTCTTCCTCGTGCGCGTTGGTGGAGAGCAGCGGCCGGCCGTGCGTGATCACCTCGTTGACGATGCCACGCGAGAACTTGTCGTCAGCCTTGGGGATGTCCTCGCGGTCGAAGTTGCGCGCGCGCTCGACGCGGGCCTTGTCGACTGCCGGCGCATCCTTGCCGTTCTGTCCAGCGGCCTGGCTGGCCGTCACCGCGGCGGCGGCAGCGGCGGCCAGCGTCACGGGGTCGCTGTGCAGCGCCTCGACGAGGATCAGGAAGCCGCGCTCGGCGTTGGTGAAGTTGATCGTCTCGTCGAGAATCTTGTCGAGCAGGCCGTCGAGCTGCAGCTCGGAGTTGATCGCCTTGTTGATCTCCAGCACCGAGGCCATCAGCTCGCGGTCCTCGATCAGCGCCTGGATGTGCGGCTCGACCGCGCCCTCATCCATGAACTCCTCGAAGATCCGCTCGACCTCGACAAGCCCGTCCTCGTCGTGCTGCGTGATCAGCGTGTTCATCAGGCGGCGGATCGTGATCGCCACCTCGGCGCGATCCTTCGGATTGACGTCCGACATGATCGCGTCGCCCGAGACCGGCTGCAGCGCGGTCTCCGACGGGGTCACACCGAGACGCTGCGTCTCGCTGCCAGGATCGGACTCGCGTGACGTCTCGTACCCGTCGCCGCTCTCGTCCTCGTCGTCGCCGTAGTACGCGTCGGCATAGTCGCCCGACGCGATCGACGACGGCCGGTTGTCGCGGCTCGGCGGGCGCTGCAGCGGGCGCGGACGGCGTCGTGCGGTGCCGCGACGACCACCCCGGCTCTTGCCGCGCAGGCCCAGCTTGCGGCGCTGCTTGAGGATGTCCTTGCCTTCGATCTCGTATTTGATGATCGCGGCGCCGATCTCGATGATGTCGCCAGCCTCGAGAATGCGGTGCGTGCAGGCCTCGCCGTTGACGATCGTGCCGTTGGCCGACTTGAGGTCGACGAGTTTGTAGCCGCTGCCGGCGTCGCACTCCTCGATCTGGCAGTGCTGGCGGCTGGCCTTGGTGTCCAGCAACTGGATGGTGCAAGACTGATGCCGGCCGATCGTTGTCACCGGTTCGGCGATTTCGATGACGGTGGTCTTGCCGTCCTGCTGGATGGTCAGGTGGGCCATTGTCGAGTGCGCGGACGATACGGACTGCGGAAGCCGGGGACGTGTCGGGCCGCGGGGGGCCGGCCTCGACGCCGCATTCTACCGTATGGAGGGCGTCGAGTGGAGCGGCGGCCGGCAGGATGTCGCGACGCAGCGACCGATTCCGGGCGAGTCGTGATCCGGGCTACGCCATGGGCGAGGGCCTGCCGCGGTACCCGGGTTCTCGCCGCTCTGCGGCTTCACCCGCGGCCAACGAATGAGCCGCCTGCTTCGCAGGCTGAAGCAGCTCGCCGTCGACTCTTACTACAGCGAATCACAAGTCCGCGTCCCATCGAGGAGCCCTCCGGGCGAGCCGGGGGTGTAAGCCCGGTGTAAGCCCCCGGAGTCTGGTACCGGGACCAGCACAAGACTCAGTTGGTGGCGCGGACCTCGGTGGCGCCGAGCGCTCGCCTCAGTACCAGACTCCGGGGGTTTACACCCCCGGCTCGCCCGGAGGGCTGCTTTGATGGGACAAGGACTTGTGATTCGCTGTACTTAGGAGCCGACATCGGATTATTTCGTGATTCGCCTCAAGGTCGGTTCGCCAGGTGCCGATGAGATCTCGAGCGCCCTCGAGACTCCCACGACCAATGGCTTCCAACATCAGCACTCCGCGCGAAC
>JBFWQT010000350.1:0-7738 GCA_050249295.1 Planctomycetota bacterium | reverse complement strand
CACAGCCAATCCACCAGGCGAGCCGGGGATGTCGGCCCCGGAGGAGTGACCCACGACCACTCCCTGAAATGTGCCGGGGACAGCCTGTGTTGAGCAGGACGTGAAACGAGATTCACCACAGAGAGCACAGAGAACACAGAGAAGAAGCGGACAGAGGTGAGACGCGCCTCCATTCCTCTTCTCTGTGTTCTCTGTGTTCTCTGTGGTGAACCCTTTTGCGGCCTGCGAGCCGGGGACTGACGTCCCTTGCGCCCTGGTCACAACAAGACCCTTCTTGCGCATTCACGTCAGCGCGTCGGGCGCTGTGTCACATTGCCGGGCAACTCGCTTCGCAACTGCAGCAACACCCAGCCGACCGGCGGCTGACCATGCGGCGCGTCCGGCACGCGGATCATGATCCGGCGCGAGCCCTCCCCGGGGGCCAGTTCCAGCCGCTGCGTGCGCGACACACTGAAGTCGTCGTTCGACCAGTCGTTGCTCACGTCCTTGCTCGTGCGCAACATCGCCACCGGCCGATCATCCACCAGCACCTCGACACTGTGCTCGCCGAAGGGGCGGGGATGCTTGCGATCGGGGCCGTTGACGATCATCGCCCGGACGCGCAGGTCGATCGGGGTGCCACCATCGTCGACATCGAACGTGGCACTGCTGCCGGGCATGATCTGCAGCCAGTTGCGCGACCGGCCGCGGCGATCGACCAGACGGATCGTGCCGAGCAGGCCGGTGTCACCATCGTCCAGCAGACCACCGATCGACGAATCGCGGCTCTCATTGATCGTCGCCGCGCCCACGGCGTGGCCAGCATCCGCGGTCGACGGCGGCGGGTTCAGGCCCGGCACGAACTGCGTCGTCGGCGCTTGCGTCGACGGCGGCGGCTGCAGCGCATCGGACACCACCGCGCCGCTGATCAGCACGGCGAGCAATGCCGCGGCCACCCAGCGCATTGCGCGGCGGTGAATCGGCCGGGTGCTCGATGCCGACGCCATCCGCTGGCCGGGCTTATTCGCCGGGGCCGGCAGCGTCGCAGCCGCGCGTAGCACCGGCCAGACTTCGCGGCGCGCACGATCCAGGTCGAACGCGAAGTCGATCTCGGCCCACTGCAGGCCGGCGATGTCCACCGCGCGCAACGTCCGCTCGGCCGTCACCTCGCGCAGCACGCCGGCCAGCCAATCGTTGCGGTTACCGTCGGCCATGCGCTCGGCGGCGCGCTCGAGCATGCGCTGCACCGTGCCGGCACCGAGATGCAGCAGGCCGACGTTCTCGCCGTGGGTGCGCTCGGGCGGCAGGCTCTTCGCCATGTCGAGCACGCGGCCGTTCTCGTCGAGTTCCACCTTCATGTGCTCGCGCCCGTGGCCCGACGACAGGTCACACGCGATCGTGTCCTCGCCGGCCACCAGCAGGCGATCGAGGATCTGCGGGTGCAGCAGCAGGTCGCAGTTGAGCACCAGCAGCGGCCCCTCGCCGATCCACTCGCGCGCGCAGAGGAACGACCACGCGCTGTTCGTCGTCGCCCAGTCGCGGTTCTCGATGTACTCGGCGCGGATGCCGACCACCTTGCGCACCTCGTCGGCCGCAAAACCCACAACCATGCCGACCGGCCCGACGCCGGCGTCGGCAAGCAATTGCAGCTGGTGCTCGATCAGCGGCTTGCCACCGACATCGAGCAGGCACTTCGAGGTATCCGCGCTGCATGAGCCGAGGCGGCTTCCGCGCCCGGCTGCAAGGATCAGTGCTTTCATGGGGCTTCTCCTGCGGCAGCAACCATCGCATCGGTTGCTGCACCACTTGCGGCCACGGCCTCGGCGCCACCGGCGCCGGCAGGCGGGCCATCTGAAATCACGCGACCGTCGAGCAACTCGATCACGCGATCGAACTGCTCGAGCGCGACCGGCTGGCGCATGGCCACCAGCAACGTGCGCCCGCCGAGCAGCGGCCGCAGCGCCTTCAGCCGGCGGCGCACGTCGCGCTTGCGCTCGCCCGGCCACGGATCGTCCAACATCAGCACCGGCCGCGAATCGAGCCCGGCAGACGCAACGCCGAGGCAGCGCGCCTCGCCGGCCGACAGCGACGCGGACGACACACGCGCGCGATACTTGCGTTGCAGACCGCGCACGAGAGCAAGCGCGCCGGTCCGCTTGAGCCACTTCTTCGACGCGCCGTCGGGCCGCGCGTCGCGGTCGGCCATGTGCAGCAACTGCCAGACGCGTCGCGCCGGGAACTGCGGCTGGTGCGCCAGCGCCATGACCATCGGCACGAGGCGCGGATCAAGCGGCGCGAGCGGCGTGTCGTTCCAGAGCAGTTCGCCCCGCGTGAACGCCTCCGACCCGGCCAGCACATGCAGCAGCGTGGACTTGCCGGCACCCGCCGCGCCGACGATCGCCACGTGACTGCCCGGCGCGATGTCGAGCGACGCGATGTCGAGCCGCAGGCGATCGTCGCGGTCGGACTCGACCTCGATGTGTCGCAGGTGCAGACCGCTCGCGAGGTCGCCCAGCCGGTCGGCCGCGTCGGTGCGACCCTCGCGCGCCACCTCGATGAGCCGCTGCATACAGGCAAACACCTTGCCCATGCGTGCGAGTTGCCGGCCCATGTGCACCGATCGGTAGTGCATCGTCAGGCAGTACGCGACGAACAGGAACAGCTCGCCTGGCGCGAGGCTGCCGCTCTGCACCTCGCTCGCGCCGATGCTCAGGCCGATGGCAACCGTCGCGCCCATCACGATGTGGATCAGCAGGCACGTCGCGCCGATCAGGCGTGTCGCTTCGACGTCGTTCTTGCCGGACTGGGCGTTGGTGCGCTCGCTCTTGTGATGCACCTCGCCGTGGTCGATCGAATGCTGGATCTGGTGCGCGAAGCTGCCTTCTTTCTCGCGGTGGCGCGTGGCGACGTCGGTGGTCAGCGACGACGCGAAGATGCCGATCAGCACGGCCAGCAGGCCAGCGCCAATCAGCAGCACGCCGAGGCTCGGCGAGACGATCAGCAGCAGCACCGCCATGCCGGCGAACAGCAGGCTGTTCTGCGTGAGGTGCACGAGCACGCCGGAGAGGCCTTCGCGGATGCGCGCGGCGTCGCCGATGATGCGCGCGATCAGCTCGCCGGTGCGTTGCGGCCGTTGGCTGCGCACGGCGCCAATCAGTGCCGAGCCGCGCAGGTCGTTGACGACGCGCGTGGTGTAGCGTTTCGCGCGCACGCGCTGGACCAACTCGGCGATGCCGACGCAGATCGAGACCACAAGGTACGCGACGCCGAATGCGAGCACGCCATCGATGCCAGCCGGCACGAGTTGGGCGATGGAGCGATCGTGGTGGCCGGCTGTTCCGGCGGTGCCGGACGCGATCTCGAGCACGCCGCGCAACGGCCACGGGAAGGCCAGCCGCAGCAGCACGACGCCCACCGTTGCCAGCATCGTCCATGCCAGCACCCGGCGATGTGGTCGAGCCCAGGGCCCGATCGCGCGCAGCGTGCGCCAGTTGGCGGCAAGGCGGGTGAACATCTCAGGCAGTGGGGCTGGTGGCTGCAACCGCCGGAATCGGCACGCCGGGCTGCACGCGGATCGCATCGGCCGGCAGGTCGGACTCGAGTCCGGCCGCGTAGCGCACCACATGCGCCACGCGACCCGCGGCGGTGCCCGGCTGGTGGAACACGTGCGCGGCCATCTGCCGGCGCTTCTCGCTGTGCGCGCCCTGGCCGGGCGGGTCGGCAAAGCCAGCGTCGACGGCGTCCATCGGGTTCGCCTTGTCGGGCACGAGCCGGCCGATGTGCCGGCCGTACGTGCCAAGGTCGAGCGGCGCGCCCTTGGCCACCACCTTGGCGAGCAGCCGCGGCACGTCCATGAACACGATCGGCCGGTCGAGCAGCGTGTACTCGGTGGCGACCGACGACGCGTCGGTGATCAACTGGTCGGCGACGGCGAGCCACGGCACGACGTCCCAGTCGCGCACCAGCTTCATGCGGTCGGACTCGTACCCGGCGAGCCGCTGCATCCAGTTGATGCCGCGCTTCGGATGGTCGTGCGGCTTGACCAGCAGGTTGTAGCGGCCGTCGTCGGCGAAGCGCTCGATGATCTCCTCGCCGCGCAGCTCGAGCGAGTTGTCCTTGCCGCCGGTCGGCGCGTAGAGCACGGTCTTGCGGCCGGGGTCGAGGCCGATGCCGCGCAGCATTGCGTCGCGATCGACCGAGCCGACGCGCGACGGCGCGAGGATGTCGACCTTCGGGAAACCGGTGATCAGCAGCGGCGGCCCGCCGTCGCGCACGAGGCCGGTGCGCTGGTACTGCTCGGCGTGGTAGCGGCCGGGCAGGCACAGGAAGTTGAAGTTGAGCGCCTTCTCGCGCACCGCAAAGTTCTTGAACGACACGCCGTGGAAGACCTGCACGGTCTTCTTCGCGCCGGCCGGCACCATGGCGTCGGAGAGGTGCGCGCAGATGCAGACGTCGAACTCGCGCGCCATCGCATCCTCGAGCGGAATCACGCGCGAGTGGTCGACGTCGAAACGGTCATAGAAACCGTCGAGCACATAGTGCACGGCATCGTTTTCACCCCGTTTGAAGCCGCCGCTCAGCCACAGTTCGATGCGCGGGTCGCGGGCCAGTTCGCGCCAGGCCGAATACGCGCAAACAAAGTGCACCGGAGCATATCCGGCAAACAGGATGCGAACACGGGCGGGGGGATCACTGATGCTCACGGCTGGTCCCTGACGGGCAACACTCAATTGAATAGTACCAACGCCGCCGCCACGTAACTCTAACTGGATGCGAATCGAGTCCATACACAGGGATTCCTGCCCACTACGGGGCAGCCGGGATTCAGGTGGGGATTGGCCGGCCGGCGGTGTTCCTGTCCTGTGACAGGGAACTCGGCGGCAACCCGGTCGGCCGCCGGCGCTTCCACTCTTCGACCTCTTCCGGGCCGGCGGGCGTTTGCTACACTGCCGCGCCTTCCTGGCCCGCCACCCCGTGGGCCGCTCGGCAACCGACCACCGAACCCACTGCAGCCTCGCTGGCGGACCCGCCGCGGAGGAGACCGACCACCATGATCCGAACTCATTCGTGCACCCTGCTGGCGCTGCTGGCCCCCGCGATCTTCACCGCCGTTCTGACCGTTCCGGCCGCTCCGGCCGCCGCGCAGGACCCCGAGGCGCTGACCAACGCCGCCCGCTCGCTGTGGGACGACGACTCGTCGGCCAACCGCGAGAAGGTGCGCACCGACATGCTCAACGCCGCGGCCGGCGACGTGAAGTCGGTGCTGATGGCGCTGAAGGCCGGCCCGAAGTTCAACAACGAGGTCACGCGCGGCGTCGACCAGTTCTCGTTCAAGGGTCGCGACGGCCAGGCGCAGATCAGCGGCCGCTACATTCCGACCACCTACGACGCGTCGAAGAAGATGCCGATGCTCGTCTGGCTGCATGGCGGCGCCACCGGCGAACGCCGCGACCGCGGCACCGCGCAGGTCGAGATCCTCAAGGACTGGTGCGAGAAGGCCGGGATCATCCTGCTCGCGCCGAGCGCCTACAGCGGCGCCGCGTGGTGGGAGTTTGACGGCGCGTACAACGTGCTGCGCAGCATGAAGCTGACCAAGGGCATCTACAACATCGACGAGAACAAGACGTTCGTCGCCGGGTTCTCGGACGGCGGGTCGGGGGTGTACTGGTTCCTCGACCACTTCGGCACGTACTTCGCCGGCGGCGTGTGCATCAGTGGTCACCCGTCGGTGGCCGGTGCCGAGCAGGCCTACGGCCAGTTCAGCTACGTCAACCTCGCGCAGCGCCCGCTGCTGGTCTGCCTCGGCGGCAAGGACCGCCTCTACCCGCCGAGCCGCATCCAGCCGTTCATCGACGACATGACGGCGGCCGGCGTGAAGGTCACCAGCAAGGTCTACGCGGAGGCCGGCCATACCACGGCGATGATCGCCGAGGCGCTGGGCGACATGGAAGCGTTCATCAAGTCGAACGAGCGCAACTCGCAGCGCGCCGCGGTGCAGCTGCAGTGGGACGGCACGCCGGCCCTGAACCGCGTGGACTGGCTGAAGATCGACCAGGTGCGCGAGGCGGTGACGGGCGAGCCGGAGATGGCCGACCCGAACACCTACATCGGCCGCGCCGCGCTGGGCTGTGACTACGACGCCAACGTCGTCGGCAAGCTGAAGGTCACGCACGTCACCGAAGGCAGCGCCGCGGCGATCGCCGGCGTGATGGTCGGCGACACGATCGACCGCTTCAACACCGACAAGGTCACGAGCGCCGCCCAGCTCGAGCAGATCGTGAACAGCCTGCAGCCCGGCACGCTGAGCCACGTGTGGGTGATCCGCGACGTCGCCGGTGCGGCCGAGGTCGAGGAGGTCGAGCTGATCGTCGAGTTCCCGCCGGCGCGCGTGGCGTTCCCGCGTGACCGCGTGATGAGCAGCCTGTCGGCCACCGCCGAGGGCAACCACATCAACATCAAGTCGCGTGGCGTCGAGAAGCTGACCGTGCTGCTGCCGGCCGGCATGTTCGACCAGGACCAGGCGATCGTGATCACCGTCAACGGCACCGTGGTGCACAACGCGAAGGTGGTGATCAACGCCGCGTTCGGTGTGAACAGCGCGGCCGGCGATCGCGACCGCGGCCTGGTGTACACCAACTCGGTCACGGTCAACGTCCCGCGCTGAGCGACGACGCTGACGCAGTCCATGAACCGCCCGCCCGGCTTCCCGGGCGGGCGGTTTGCTTTTCATGCGCATCTCCGGGGACTTCCGTCTCCGGCTCGCCCCATCCAGGGGCATCCGCTTGAGTTGGCGCCAATGGCTTACACCCCGGCTCGCCTGGAATCTGCATTCCTGGACGGCGCCTTCGGTCGCGACTCCTGCCGGATCACTCGCTTCAGCGCCGCGCCAACCGTTGCACATTCCACTCCATCGCGCGCGCCGCGTCGTCGGTCTGGCTCGACCGGCGCAGGCACGCTGTCGCGGCCGCCAGGGCCGCATCCCAGTCGGCGCCCTCCAGCACGCTGCGGTCGGCAATCGAGTCGATGAACACGAACAACGCCGGATCCTTCGCCTGCAACTCGAAGCGGCAGTGCCGGCCGGTGAGGCTCGAGCCGGGCCGTTTGTAGAAGGAGACGTACGCCTCGTAGCCCTGCGCAAAATACTCGAACTCGTTGTGCGCGGCGTAGTAGTCGAGGCACAGGTCGTTCTTCACCGCCGCCTGGTAGAGCGCTTCGACCTTCGCCTTCTGATCGTCGCTGAGCGCGAACTGGTGAACCTGGTGCGCGAATTCGTGCGCCAGCGTGTTGAACGACGAGTTCGCCGCCTGCTCCACATCCTCGATGCTGGTCGCCGCGATCTTGCCACCCACGCCGCGCACGTCGTCGTAGCGGCGCTTGTCCATCGTCCGGCGGTCCTTCAGCCAGCGGCGCACCGGCGAGTGGATGATCGACTCGCTCAGCGTGAGGATGTCGTGCCGCGCGTCGTTGCGCACCACCGCCGGCACGAACCGCCGGAACGGGGCGAGCGCGCGGCGCACCGTAGCCTGCACATCCAGCGGCAGCGACGGGTACCGCGGAATCAGCTTTTGCACCTGCGGCACGTCCACGTCGTCGGGCAGTGCGGCCTTGAATGCGCGGTACTCGGGCCACTCCTCGACGGCGTGCCGCAGCGTCTGCCGTTGGCCCAGCGCGACGCCGAGCGCGTTGTGCACCAGCGGGTGGCCACGGCCGACGCGCGCGGCTTCGGTGAGGTGCGCAATCGCCGCGTCGTAGTTGTGGT
>JBFWQT010000349.1:0-7757 GCA_050249295.1 Planctomycetota bacterium | reverse complement strand
CCGCCTCGAATCGGTGTCGCGGGGTGGTCATGGCAGTGCGCCGCGCGGTGTGGATTGCGGGCGCAATGGTAGCCGGCGATGGCGATGCTGCCAACGTGCGCAGCCCGGACTTGCGCGGCGCCCACATGGCAGGCCGCGGCCCGACATCGTACAATCCGCGGACCCGCCACTCATCGCGAAACGGCCACCCGCAGTGGTTCGCGCGCTGCTTCTTCATTCCGGATCGCATCACGGAGAGTCACCACCATGCAGTGTCCCGCCTGCGGCAAGGCCAACAAGAAGAAGGTCGACGTCTGCAAGTACTGCGGCGAGCCGATGAATGAGGACTCCGACGTCGTCACGGTGCAGACCGTGACACCCGCGGGCAGCGACAGGAAGCCGCGCCGCGGCCGCCTGGCATTGGCGCTGTTCGTGTTGCTGGTGTTGGCGGGCGGTGGCGTCGCCGGGCTGATTGTCGCCGGGATCGAACCGTTCCCGACGTGGGCGGCGCAGGTGCAGCAATTCTGGACCGGCACCGGCAAGGCTGGCCGCTGAGTGAGATAGAGCGCAAGAGCCGCGACCGCAAGGGAGCGGGCCCCGGGGCCGCACGCCTGCGAATCCACTCATTGACCAGCATTCAGCGAGTGCAGGATTCGTGACAGGCGGATTCGTGGTCGCGCGGTTCTCCGGGCCCGCTCACTTGCAGTCGCGGCTTTGTCCTGCAACGCCGCAGCAACTACAGCCGGCCCTTGCGCGAGAACGTGTTGCGCAACACGTGACCGAAAATGTCCGGGCTCTCCGCCAGCCGGCGCATGCTGTACGGGTACCAGTTCTCGCCGTACGGCACGTACAGCCGCACCGTCCAGCCCTCGGCCACCAGCTGTGTCTGCAACGGCGCGCGCGGCACGCCGAGCAACATCTGGAACTCGCAGCGATCCTTCGGCACCGCCTTGTCGATCAGCAGCTGGCGCGCCTTCGCGATCACCGCCTCGTCGTGCGTGGCCACGCAGGGATGCATGCCGTGCTCGATCATCTGCTGCAACTGCTCGATCATCCGCGCCTTCATCTCGGGCTTCTTCGTTACCGCCACCCGCGGCGGTTCCTGGTAGATGCCGATGCACAGCCGCACGACCGGCTTGTAGTCCTTCAGCGCGTCGATGTCGGCCGGTGTGCGCAGCAGTCGCGCCTGCAGGACGATGCCGATGTTGTCATAGCCCGCGTCGCGCAGGTGGCGGTAGATGCCGAGCGTGGAGTCCACCGTCGTGTGGTCCTCCATGTCGAACGCGATGAACTGGTTGATGTCGCGCGCCGTGCGGACCAGCTCCTCGGCGTTCTGCCGGCAAAGCGACTCGTCCACGCTCTGGCCCAGCGCCGAGAGCTTGACCGACGGGTAGCTCCACGGCCGCGCGGCCAGTTGCGGCAGCAACTCGCGGTAGAGCTTCATCTCGGCGTCGACCTCGGCGCGCGTCTTGATGTACTCGCCGAGCAGGTCGATCGTGCTGCAGATGCCGTGCGTGGTGTGCAGGCGGTCGACCTCGGCCAGCGCGTCGGCGGGCTGCTCACCGGCAATGTAGGGAGAGGCAAACCAGCGGGCGACAAACCGCGGCGCGAGCCGCATCATCATTTGCTGCAGACCCATGGTGTGATCGGCGCGGGCGCGCCGGGCGGAGTTCGGAGTCGCGAGGCGGCGGAGGCCGCGGAGTGTACCACCCGCCGGAGGCGTCGGCGCCAGCGGGGTCAACGGGGTCAGCGACTGCCGGGCGGAGGGGTGTTGCCGCCACCATCACCACTGTTGATGTGGTCGAGGTAGGCCTTGAGGCGCGCGGCGTCAGGGTCGGCCGGCGCCAGCTCGAGGAAGCGGGTGATCTGCGCGCGCGCCTCGTCGGCACGGTTCTGGCGGGCGAACAGCAGCGCCAGGTTGCGGTTGGCCGCCACGTCGTCGGGCGCGTTCTGCAGCGCCTGGCGGAAGTCCTTCTCGGCCTGCTCCGGCTTGTCCGACTTCGCGTAGAGCACGCCGCGCAGCACCAGGCCGTGCGGGTCGCGCGGGCGCAGCGAGATCGCCGCGGCGACATCCTCGAAGCCGACGGTCGGGTCGCCGTTCTCGAAGTAGAGCTGGCCGCGCGCGCAGAGCGAGAAGTAGTCGCCGGGGTTGAGCCGGATCGCCTCGCGGTAGGCGGCAATCGCGCCGCCGGGGTCGTTGTGGCGGGCCAGCGCGGTGCCAAGGTTGTACTGCGCCTGCGGGTTGGCCGGGTCGAGCGCAACCGCCCGGCGGTACCACTCGATCGCCTTCGGCACGTCGTCCTTCAGCATGCACAGCGAGCCGAGGTTGCTCGTCACGTCGGAGAACACGCAGCGGCCGTCGAGGTTGGTGAGGAACGCGTTGTTGACGATGGCCTGCGGATGGATCGAGTAGCGCTGCATGTAGTGGCGGTTGTCGCGCTCGCTGCCGTTGTCGGTCATCTCGAAGTTGCGCTGGTCGTTCTCGACGTCGGAGTACGAGCCGAAGCGCACGAACAGGTGGCCCGGCGCGCGCACGCCGTGCATCGGCACATTGAGGTAGTACGCGACCGACAGCGTGAGCAGCGAGAGCGAAACGCAGTAGCCGCGCCGCCGCTTGAGCACGTGATGCAGGAACAGGTTTTCGGGGCGGTGGCCGTCGGGGTCTTCCTTGTCGAAGCCGAACCCCATCGAGACGATCGTTTCGACAATCTTCACGGCGTTGGCGCGGTCGCGCCGGCGACGCTCCTGCGGTGGCAGCAGGTGGTAGTCGCGCAGGTTGACCAGCTGGCGAGCCGCGTCGACGAGTCGCTTGATGCCGGCGCGCGCCTCGATGACGTCCTCGCGTGTGGCGTAGCCGGCCTCGTAGGCCATCAGCAGGTTGCCCAGCGCGGGGTCGATCCACTCCGGCTTGAGCTTCATCAGGTCGTCGAAGGTGCGGACGCGGATGCGCGACGGCGTTTCGCCGGGATCGCCAGTCGCCGTGGGATCGCCGGGATCACTCGACGGGTCGGCGTGGCCGCCCGAAAGGCCTGCAAGGTCGGTGTCGATCGCCGGCGGCGGATCGGCCGGTGGCAGGAGCTCGCCGGCCGGCTGGTTCTTCGGGCCGGTGGCACCGCAGCCGACAATCAGCATCGCCGCCATGGCCCACGCGAGGAGGCCGCTGGCGGGTATCCGGCCGATCTGGCCGTAGCTGCTTTGCATGTCAGATCACTCCGCGACGTCCGTGTTCTGTGCCCGCTCCGCCCGAGTATAGCCTGCCCGGCGCACTCGCGGCCGGTGCTTGTTCCGGTTGCGCGGAGAGGTAAACTGCCCCCGTCAACCCGATCTGTCACCGAGACGAGGCGAGCATGGCAAGCGCGACGGCCACCCATGGCGGGCATCTGGCGGGTCTGGCGAAGACCAACCGCACCGACAAGTGGTGGGTCGGGCCGCTTGCCACCGCCCTCGGCCTCGGCGCGTTCGTCATCTACTCGACCTTCGCCGGCGCGATCGGCAACTACTACTGGTTCGATGGCACCGTCGACAACGACGGCATGCAGCACCAGGGCTACGGCGGCTACCTTTCGCCGATGTACTCGCCGATCCTGATCTCGAACGCCGGCAAGGGCCCGCACTACAAGGGCGTCGCGCCGGTCAGCCACTCGTGGTTCAACACCAACGAATGGCCGTCGTTCTGGCCGGAGTGGATCGCGCCGTTCACGCCGGCCGTGCTGATCCTGATCTTCCCGTTGTCGTTCCGCGCGACCTGCTACTACTACCGCAAGGCGTACTACCGCGCGTTCTTCGCGACGCCTCCCGGCTGTGCCGTTGGTCCGCTGCCGCAGAAGAAGTTCAACGGCGAGACGAAGCTGCTGATCTTCCAGAACCTGCACCGCTACGCGATGTATGCGGCGCTGGCCTTCCTCGTGATTCTCGCGTACGACGCGTACCAGGGCTTCTGGCGCGACGGCCGGTTCGGCGTCGGTGTCGGCAGCCTCGTGCTGACCGTCAACGTCTGCCTGCTCTCGTCGTACACCTTCGGCTGCCATTCGTTCCGCCACCTGATCGGTGGCCGCAAGAACTGCTTCTCGTGCGTGGGCGGCCCGCTGGCGCTCGCGTCCTGGAAGAAGGCGTCGTGGTTCAACAAGCGCCACCAGTTGTTCGCGTGGTGCAGCCTGATCTGGGTCGGCTTCACCGACCTCTACGTGCGCCTGTGCTCGATGGGCGTGATCCACGATTTCAGCACCTGGGGCTGATCCACCTCCTCCGCGATACATTTTTTCATGAGCGACTCCCCCGCCGCGAACGGGCCGCGCCAGCTGGTGCGCGAACTCGTTGACGAACATTTTGCAGACGCCGACAGCGACGCCCGCGAGGCCGACGACACCGCGATTGCCACGCTCGGCGACGAGGACGCCGTCGATGCGTTCTACGACGCACTCGAGTCGCGCACCGGCGGCAGCCTGTTCCTCTCCGACCGCGAGGAAAAGGTGCGCACCATCGGCGGCGCGATTGCCTGGGCCGACGAGACGCGCCGCGAGCAGCTCGGCAAGAACTGGAAGGACGCGATCACGCCGTTGCAGCAGAAGCTGATGGGCGGGTCGTGGGCGCTCGGCATGGTGCTGATCGGCCTCTCGCTGGTGCTCAAGCCCAAGGGCGCGCCGATGAACCAGCCGCTGTTCGGCCTCGGCATGTTCATTGCCGCGCAGCTGAAATGGGGCGTGGCCGGCGTGTACGAGTGGCTGGCGAAGAACCGCCCGTCGCTGGTCGAGCGGATGGGCCACGCGAAGCTGTTCTGGTTCGTGCTGATCGGCGCGTACCTGTTGAGCTTCATCGAGATCGGCCTGCTGTTCGCCATCCTCGGCATCGGCACCTGAGCGGTCGACCGCGAGCGGAAGGGAGCGGCGAAATCGCGCGGCCTGGCGCGAGTCGTCGACTGCCCGCCAGGCGGCGAGCCGGGGACGCAAGTCTGTTGGCGCAAGGTGATCCGCACGCCGCGCACGTCGCGCACAAGCTCAGGATGCCGTTCAGTCGGCCGGGCGGGTGCGGGTCAGCAGCAACAGCGTTCGGCCGTCGCTGTCGGCTGCTACGCGATGCGCAGCCCACTCGCCAGCGGCCACGCGATGCTCGAAGGCGAACGTCGATCCGGCCACCGTTGGCAACTCGATCGGCTCCACGGCGCCATCCTTCAACGTGTGGAACACACCCTCGCGCATCTCGCTGATCCGGCCGATGTCGCCGGTGAGCTGCAGCACGAACGCGCCGCCGGTGCAACGACGCGCGCGCACCGCGAGGCTGATCCCGCCGGCAACGACATCCACGACGGGCGACGCCGGCATGCCATGCCGGGTCGACATGTTGTGATCGGCCAGGACTGCACGCTCGTGCAGTTGCGACGCAGCGACGGTTTGTTGCTCGACGTGCCAGATCGTGGTGTCGACATCCGGAGCGCGCGCCAGCACAGCGGCGACTGCGGCCGGGCCGAATGTGTTGCCGGCACGTTCGAGCGGGCGCAGCGCGCGCTGGCCGACGCGATCCAGCACGAAGCCCGCTACGTCGGTGACCAGCGGTCGCGGCGCAGACTCGCGAAGCCCGGCCAGCGCTCGCGTGACCAGTGGCGCATCATCATCGGCGACTTCGCACCACAGGTAGTCGGGCCCGAACGGCGCGATCTGCAACTCGCCGAGCTCGACGCCGTCGAGCAGTACCTCGAGCAATGCCGGCAACCGGTCTGGCGGTGTCGCGATCGTCCCGCTCGCCGCCGGCTCGTCGCGCCGCCAGGCGTCGATCGAACGACTCACGCAAAGCGGAGGGGTGCTGCGTGTGGCGCACGTGAGGGCGCTGACGTCGTCCAGCCGGGTGCCATGCCGGAACAAGGTTCCGACCTGCACGGAGGCGGGGCGTGCCGTCATCGGCGATGCCAGGCCGAGCGCGAACACGGTCACGGCCGAAGTCGCATCGATCGGATCTGGCCCGGCCGCAAGCAGGCGCAGACCACCGGGACGGCACAACACCGTGGCGTTCAGGCCGATCCAGCGCTGTTGCGGCAGTTCGATGCTCAGCCCGCTCGCCATCGTGATGGTGCGCAAATCGCCGTCGGGCTGCGCGACCTGTGCGCATACGTCGACCAGCACCCCGTCGCCGCCGATCGCCGCCAGCGGGCGTAACTCCACGCTCCAGCCGGTGCGCCAGGCATCCACCACCGGATCCAGCGCGACGAACGGCTGGTCGCGCAGCGGCGTCTCGGGCACTGCATTGCGGACGTATCGCCGCGACGTCGTGTGCGAGACACGCGTGCGCTGCCTGAACGCGGCCGAGCAGTCGCTGCGCACGACCGCCGACACCTCGTCGCCGGCCTCGTCGATCCAGGCGTCGAGTTCGGCCACCGTTGCAGAGCTATCGGAAAACCGGTTGCGCAGGCTACGCCATGCGGGAGCGGACATGCGCATCAACGTGATGCCGACGTGCGCGCGAGCTGCCATCGCCGTCAACTGATCGAGCATGGCCGTGATCGTCGATTGCTGCTTGCGCGGTGCCGAGACCGCGAGCCCGCGATCACCGATCGGCACGCAGCGGCAGTCGGGACCGACCGCCGCGTCGAGCAGCATGCCGACATCTTCAATCGTCAACGGTGCCGACGGGTCGTCCTCGAATGTGAGCTCGTCGGCCGGGCGGACAAGCCGCAGGCTCATCGGCGGCGCGTCGGCCGGCGCATCAAACACGAACGACAGGTCGACCTGCCACGTGACCCACTCATCGTCGTCGGCGGCGGGCGGCGGCGGCCCTGGCTGCGCCCCCGACAGGCCGACCCACATGGCGAGCATCGTCGCCGCCAGCAACACGATCCGGCCACGATTCGCGCGCATCGTAAATGTCCGCACACAGCCGAGCGCCGCAGCCTACCCGGCCGGCCCGCTGGTTTCACAACCCGGCCGGACTGCCGGGGGGACCGCCTCAGCGCATGCTCGCGCCGAGCGGGCCGGGCTCGACATACACCGTGCCGGCGCCGCCTTCGCGTTCGTAGTCGAGCCGCACCAGCTGGCCATCCTCGCGGGCCGCGGCAACACCGATCGCGCCGTTGAGCTCCACCTGGCTGCGCACCGCCTTGCCGTCGTACGCGGTGATCACGTCGAACGGGCGCAACCCGGCACGCGCCGCCGCGCTGTCGTCGTCCACATTCGTGATCCGCACGCCGGGCACGTCGCGCACAAGCTGCACCTCCAGGTTGTCGATGCCGTGACCGTTGATCGACACGCGCAGCACCGGGTCGGCCGCTGTGCCGCGCGGCGTGCTGATCACCAGCTGGTACTCGCCGTTGATCACGCGCGGCAACGTGAAGCGGCCGTTGCCGTCGGTGCGCGCGCGCGGGACGTACGTCTGCGACGCGTCGCCGTTGAGCGACACCATGTACGACACGGCCGGCGAACCGTCGGCCTGCACCACGCGGCCGACTACCTCGAACACCGCCGGCGGATTCGCCACGATGTCGAGGCCGTCCATGCTGGCGCGCAACGACACCAGTTGTTCGTGCATCGGCACGCGCGTCGACAGGTCGAGCACGCGCAGGCGCCACGAGCCGGCCGTCAGCCCCTTCACCGCGAACACGCCGGTCTGCGGGTCGACGCGCGCCGACGTGCCGTCCGAGTCGATGCCACTCTCCGGCGTGACCTGCACGTAGGCCTGCGGGATGCCGCCGCCAGCCTGGCGCACCACGCCGCTGATCGTCAGCCCGGCCTGCAGCGTGATGTCCTGCGTGGCCATGTCCTCGCCGATCGTAACCGTCGCATCGTAGGGCGCCA
>JBFWQT010000348.1:0-7821 GCA_050249295.1 Planctomycetota bacterium | reverse complement strand
GTGCTGGTCCCAGAACCAGACTCCGGGGGTTTACACCCCCGGCTCGCCCGGAGGGCTGCATTGATGGGACGCGGACTTGCGATTCGCTGTGGTAAGCCCCGGAGGGGTACACCGACGAAGCGCTCGACGATTGCGCGAGGGGCGACCGCACTCCCCTCCGGGGACTCACATCCCCGGGTGTGATCCTCGCGCAACGCGGTGAGCACGGAGCAGGCTGGAAGCCTGCACCACAACCGGAGCAGGCTGGAAGCCTGCACCACACCCCCGAGCAGGCTGGAAGCCTGCACCACAGCCGGAGCAGGCTGGAAGCCTGCACCACAGCCGGATGCAGGCTGGAAGCCTGCACCACACCCGGAGCAGGCTGGAAGCCTGCACCACAGCCGGGAGCAGGCTGGAAGCCTGCACCACAGCCGGCGGGAAGCCTGCATCACACGTCGAACCACTCGCTTGTTTCACGTCACGCGGGCATCGGCGGAATGAGCAATCCGCCTGGCGCCACGAGGCAATCCTCACGACGGACGCCGGGCATGTCGAGCACCATGCGGTTGAATGGGTTCGTTTCGTCAACCTCCTCCTCTGGCTTCGGATCGGCCACCGGGGCCGGTTCGGCGGGCGCAGGGGTGGGGGCGGCGGCGGCGGGTTGCGCGGGTTGCGGGCCGTGGGCGTCGCGGTCCTTCTTGAGTCGGTCGCGGCGCACCTTGGCGAACAGCATCATCATGAAGGCCACCGACTGCTTCAGCGAGAACGGCGTGGACTCCTTGCCTTCCGACCACTCCACCATCTTCCCCTCGCTCTCGATGCGATTGGCACGATCACGGTTCTTCTGCATGCGGTCGAGGTCGGCCACACTCGCGTGGTACTCGCGATCGATCGTGCGGCGGTAGCGGAGAAGATTGTCGAACTCGCGCTGGTTGAACTCGTCGCCGTTGAACACGCGCTGCTCCCAGGCTTCGAGGCGGCGGCGCTTCCAGCCGGTGACGACGATGCGCTCGACGAGGTCCTCCTCCATCGAGTTGGCCGGCTGGAGCGAGAGGCGCATGTCGAGCCGGTAGTGGTCGAACGCGGCGGCGTCTTCGCCAAGCGCTACAACATTGGTGGCGGTCAGGCCGTGGCGCCAGCCGTTGCGGCTGGAGCGTTCCTTGCCGGCGGCCGTGCGGGGGCCGGTAGAGCGTTGCGCGTTGCGACGGTTGGCTTCGATTCGCGCATTCGAGGTCTTGGTGTTATTGGGGTCGACGGTGGTCATTGCTGTGCGTTTCTGTGCGTTTATGAACGTGAGTGAAGTTGAGAGAAGGCTCGTATGGGCGCCTTCAAGCTCGAAACCGGGTGGTCGTGAAGTGTGGTGCGAGGTCCAGGCGAGCCCGATCCACTGATGATCGCGAATCACGATCACACTGCTCGCGCAGGCGCGAGACGGACCGTCAGCGGCCCCGGCTTCCGGGCTGGATTTGCAATCTCTCCACAGCGGTGGCGGCACGCGTGGTGCAAGGAACTGCGGCCGCAAGAATCGTAAACAACACGACCTCGCGACGGCGGTCATGGTGGCGCCAATCGGCGCGGCACCCGGCACGCTCAACACCGACAAACACGTGGTGGCCCGGCTCGGCACAGTCTGGCCGCCGGCAGCTCACCACCACCATCAAATATACCGCACTTGAACCATCACGTCAAGTAGAAATCATGCCCGCTGGTACAAACTCCTGTCCAGCCCAGAAGGGCGCTCGCGGCTCCCATGTTCTAGCGCCCGCCTGCCCGCCCCGTCACTCCGCTGTGCGCATCCGGCCGATCAGGCTCGACAGGCGGCCCACCCACCCGGCCAGCCCCGCCAGGGCGCGCGGCACCCGGATGCCGATCAGCATCTTCAGCATCGCCTGGGCCGACTCGGTCATGCTCAACAGCAGTTGCATGCGCTTCGGATCGAAGCGCGGCTTGCCGTCGACCGTGCCGGCCGCGTCGCCGTCGTCGGCCGTGGCCGGGCGCTTCTCGTCGACCTCGGCCTGCTCCATCGCGGCTTCGAGCGCCATGCGGGTGGACTCCAGCATCATCCATTCGCGCGAGCGCAGCACATCCGACACCACCGGCCAGATATCCATGCTCGCCTCGTACGGCGCGTTGCGATGATCCTCCACCTGGCGGATCAGGCCGTAGTTCACCAGCTCCGACACGGCCGTGCTGACCAGCGACTTGCTCACGCCGAGCAACTCGGTGATCGCGCCCTGGTGCAGCGGCCCGCGATGCAGCGCGAGCAACGTCCAGATCCGGCCGTGGATCGCCTTGAAGCCCCAGTACTCGACGAACGCGCCGACGCGGTCGCACACGTCGAGCACGCGTTGCGTCAGCGCATCGGCCCCGGCCGGGCGCGACAGCGCGTGCGTACCGGCGCTGCCCTCTGGCACAGCGAGTGGGGCGGGCGGCGCGGTCGCGTCCGATTCCGGTTTGCGGCGGCGTGCGGTGGCCATGACAGATGCAGAAAGTGAGGAAAGGTGCTTGCGCCGGAACTGGCGGAATCCTATAAGCCAGGAGTTGTTCAGTCAATAGTGAACAACGTGGTCGGGCCAACCGGAAAGCCGCTGATATGCCTGACGAACACGTCCTCTGTCGCAGTTCACAACTGCTTGAACTTCTGGCGCCGCAGCTGGCGGCTCCGGCGGATGGCGCGTCGTTCACCCGCTCCACCGGCACGTTGCTGCGCATCCTGCGCGTTGCAGTGGAGCTCGATCATCTGCCGGCCGGGACGGATCCGTGGCAGGTGATGAGCGACGGCGACCGTGGCGAGCCGGTTGTCGCCTGGCATCGCGATGCGCCCGGCGGTCTGACCTGCATCGCGTTCGGCGTCTGCGACGACTGCGTGTCGGCGCACGACGGGCCGGGACGGATGGCCGCGACCGAGGCGGACGTGCGGCGCTGGCGTGACGCGTTGATCGACGTGGGTGTCAAAGATCCCGCCAGGTTGCCGTTCGCGCTGGGCGGTTTTGCCTTCGGCGAGCGACGCCCGGGAGACTCGCAGTCGCCACGGAACGGCGCAAGCAAAAACAGCGACGGCGGCGCATGGGCCGGGTGGACGAGCCGGATGGTGGTGCCGCGCTGGATGGTGGTGCGCCGCGGCGAGCGGCTGGAGGCGGTGTTCCACCTGCCGCTGCATCCAGACACGGTGCGCGACGACATCACACGTCTGGTGGAATTCGCGACTGACCTGCGCGTGGGCGAGCGGACGCAACCCGCCGCCGATCCGGACGCGCACGTCATCGAGCAATTGATCGAACCGGCGCCCGGCGAGCGTGAGCGCTACCAGCGCCTGGTCGAGCGCGCGAGAGCCGCCGTGCGCGCCGGCGAGTTCGCCAAGCTGGTCACGGCGCGTTCGTGCCGACTGCGCCTGGACAGCACCGCAAGCGACCCGCTCGACGCATCGGCCGTGATGCACGCGTTCCGCCAGTCGCAGCCGCACTGCACGACGTTCCGGTTTGATCTGCCGCACGGGCACGCCTCGTTCGTTGGCGCGACGCCCGAAGTGCTGCTCGACCTGCGCGGCCGCGAGTTGACCACCACGGCGCTCGCCGGCACGCGCCGTCGTGGCAGCAACGGCCAGACGCGCGCGATCGACGACTCGCTGCTGCACAGCACCAAGGACAGCACCGAGCAGGCCGTCGTCGTGGACACCATTGTCGATACGCTGCGCCCGTTGTGCGAGCACATCGGCCACACCACGCGCCGCATCGCGCGCTTCGCCAACGTGCAGCACATCGAAACGCCGCTCGTCGCCACGCTGCGCGAACCGCTCGGCGTGCTGCAACTCGTCGCGCGACTGCACCCCACCCCGGCCGTGGGCGGGGCCCCACGCGAGGCCGCGCAGGCCTGGATCGACGCGAACGAGGGGCTCGACCGCGGCTGGTATGCCGGGCCGGTCGGCTGGATCAGCAGCGAACTCGACGGTTGTTTCGTGGTCGCGCTGCGCTCTGTCGTGCTGCGCCCCGGCTCTGCCACGGCCTTTGCGGGCGGTGGCATCGTGGCCGACTCCGACCCCGCGGCCGAGTGGGACGAGACCACCTGGAAACTCTCGGCGGCCGCGCATGCCGTTGCCGCTGTCCTGTTCGATCACCGACATCCCCATCACCGACAGCCAGAAGCTCCGCCGGGAGTGCTGGCCGGGCGCCCGTCAGCGGAGCGTCAGTCATGAGCCAGATGAACACCGGAACGAATCCGGTCATCGCGCAGACCAACGCCAACCACGCACTGTCGCTGTGCCGTGCGCTCGTCGCGGGCGGCGTGCGCCACGTGATCGTCTCGCCCGGCTCGCGCAGCACGCCGCTGGTGCTGGCGTTCCACGCGCTGGAGCAGAGCGGCCGCTACGCCGGCCTGCGGCTGCACGTCGTGCTCGACGAGCGCGCGGCCGCGTTCATGGCGGTAGGCCTCGGCCGCGTGACGGGCTTCCCGGCGGTGCTCGTGTGCACCAGCGGCAGCGCGTGCGCGCACTACCTGCCGGCCTGCATCGAGGCGTATCACAGTCACATCCCGCTGATTGCGATCTCGGCTGACCGGCCCGCCGAGGCGCAGGATTGCGGCAGCGGCCAGACGATCCGCCAGCCCGGCATCTTCGGCCAGTTCGTGCGCGAGAGCATTCCGCTGGCCGAGCCGACGCGCGACGTCGACCGCCGCTGGCTGCGCACGGCCGCGGCGCGAGCACTGATCATCGCGCGCGGCACGCCGAGCGGGCCGGTGCACATCAACGCGCCGTTCCGCGAGCCGCTGTGGGAGCAGGGCACGCGCTACGACGTGCCGGCCGACGAGGAGTATCCGGCGCGCATCCGCGTTGGCCGTCGCGCGAGTGACGCGAGCGTGTCGCAGGACGACCTGGAGTTCTGGACGGACCGTGCGCTGGCCGAGCTGGCCGATTCGGAGAACGCCGAGAATGCGCGCCGCGTGCTGACCACCGGCCTGCGTGATCGCAGTTCGCCGCAGATCCGCTGGCTGGCCGGGCGACTGGCGAGCTCGCCGCACGGGCTGATCGTCGCCGGCTCGATCGATCACGTCTCGCGCATCGGCGCCGACGGGCAGTTCACCAACACCGGCGGCAGTCGCATCGAAGCGCTGGCGAAGGCCCTGCAGTGGCCGCTGATCGCCGAGTTCGGGTCGGGCCTGCGCTACATGCCGAGCGACACCGAGGCCGAGGGCAGCGCGCCGATCATCACCAGCTACAACCTGATGCTGGCTGCGCCCGGCTTCGGATCGGCGTTCGCGCCGGGCGTGGTGTTGCGCTTCGGTCACGCGCCGACGACGCGCGCGCTGGGTGAGTGGCTCGGCCGTGTCGGTCGCGAGCGCACGATCCTGGTGGATGCCAGCGGCGAGTGGCACGACCCGACGCACACCGCCGACCTGCTGATGGTGGCCGACCCCGAGGAGCTGGCCGGCGGGCTTGCGCGCGAGGTGCGTCGCATCGGCCCCGAGGTGGACCCGCACTGGACGGCCGCGTGGCGCGAGGCCGAGCGCCTCGGTCGTCGCGCGATCGCCGATCACACGCTCGACCCCGAGAGCGACACCAGGCCGTGGGAAGCGGCCGTGGCGGCGGCCGTGCTCGAGGCCGTCAACGAGACCGTTGCGCTACACGTGGCCAGCAGCATGCCGATCCGCGAGTTCGACACGATCGGAGTGCCGAAGACGCGCGGCCAGCGCGTGTACTTCAATCGTGGCGCGAACGGCATCGACGGCACGATCTCCACCGCGTTCGGCGAAGCGATCGGCGACCCCGAGCGGCCGGTCGTGCTGCTTGCCGGCGAGCTCGCGCTGCTGCACGACACCGGCGGCCTGATCGCGGCCGGGCAATCGCGCGCGCGCCTCACCGTGGTGTGCATCGACAACGGCGGTGGCGGCATCTTCGGCTTCCTGCCGATCGCCGCGCACCCGGCGTTCGAGCGACTGTTCCTCACGCCGCAGAACGTGGCGATCGAGCCGCTGGTGCAGTCGGTCGGCGGTCGCTTCGCGCTGGCCTCGTCGCTGGCCGGGCTGCGCCGACTGCTCAACGCGGCGATCCCGCGCGAAGGCCTCGACGTGATTGTCGTGCCGGTCGATCGCGCAACGAATCTCAAGCGGCATCAACAACTGCGCGAAGACCTCACGGCCCGCCTGACGCTGCTGCCCACGCCGGCCGACCGCATCGCGCGCACCGACTCGCAACGCCTGGAATCACTCAACAAGGAGCGACTCACATGAGCAACAGCTCTGGCAACGGCAAGGCCGCCGCACCGGCAACTGCACTCGATGCGCCCGTCGAGTGGCAGGTCGCCGGCGAGTACGAGGATATCGAGTACCACAAGTCGCCCGACGGCATCGCGAAGCTGACGATCAACCGTCCGCAGGTGCACAACGCGTTCCGCCCGCAGACGCTGTTCGACCTGATGCACGCCTTCGCCAACGCGCATGAGGATCCGAAGGTCGGCGTGATCATCCTCACCGGCAAGGGCGACCGCGCCTTCTGCTCCGGCGGCGACCAGAAGATCCGTGGCGACGCCGGCTACATCGACCCGACCGGTGTGCCGCGCCTCAACGTGCTCGAGCTGCAGCGCCTGATCCGCACCTGCCCCAAGCCCGTCGTCGCGATGGTGGCCGGCTACGCGATCGGTGGCGGCCACGTGTTGCACGTCGTGTGCGATCTTTCGATCGCCGCTGACAACGCCATCTTCGGCCAGACCGGGCCGAAGGTCGGCAGCTTCGACGGTGGTTACGGGTCGAGCACGCTGGCTCGCATTGTGGGCCAGAAGAAGGCGCGCGAAATCTGGTTCCTGTGTCGTCAGTACACCGCCTCCGAGGCTCTGGAGATGGGCCTGGTGAACACGGTGGTGCCGGTCGCGCAGCTCGAGCTGGAGACCGTGAAGTGGTGTCGCGAGATGCTGCAGATGAGTCCGCTTGCGTTGCGCATGCTCAAGGCGAGCCTCAACGCCGACATGGATGGGCAAACGGGCCTGCAGGTGTTGGCCGGTGACGCGACGATGTTGTTCTACATGACCGAGGAAGCGCAGGAGGGGCGCAACGCTTTCAAGGAGAAGCGGAAGCCCGATTTCAGCAAGTTCCCGAGGTTGCCGTAATTCAAGCCCACGGGGTGACCTCACTCTCGTCATTCCATCCCCATTGAAGCCCACGGGCTGCCGCCCGTGGGCAAGCGCGCGAAAGCAACAACCTCTCATCCCTGCCATGCGCTCGCATCTCTACTGGACCCACATCGTGATCACCACATACGGAGCCTGGCTCCTTGGTGATGCTCGCGGGTTCCGTACGCGCGACCATCGCGAGCACGTTGAGGGTCACTACAAGAACCGTCCGGCACCCGGGAAGTACGAGAAGCGCGCCGCGAACTCGCGACGTGCACTCTCGCGTCCTCCCGTACGCCTCACCGCTTCGCAGCGCGAGATCGTCGGAACCGCCATTCGCGAGCGGTTCGAGTCGCTGGGTTGCACCGTCGCCGCGTTGTGCGTTGCGTCAATGCACCTGCACGCGATGGTCGGGTGCCCTCAAGGCAACTGGAAGCGTGTCGTCGGGTTCGCCAAGCGCCATGCCTGGCACGAGCTCAACACGAAGACCGGGTTCACGGGTGATCTGTGGGGTCGCGGATCAAAGGTGATTCCGCTGCGCACGCGGGATCATCAGGTGCGCACGTATCTCTACATCAAGGACCACGCCGAGCGCGGGGCCTGGCTCTGGGTGTGGAAGGATCGCGACAAGAGCGAGCACTCGTCCGTGATTCGCAAGGTTGCCCACGGGCGGCAGCCCGTGGGCTTCAACCGTGAGTTGGCACAACTCGATCGACTCGACGACGCTCGCGGAGGTACCAGATGA
>JBFWQT010000347.1:0-7842 GCA_050249295.1 Planctomycetota bacterium | reverse complement strand
TGGTCCTTCGTGTCCTTCGTGCCTTTGTGGCTGACGATGCAGGGCCAACCAGATCAGGGTCACAGCCGCGCGGCCCTCGCCTCCACCCGCATCTTCGGGTTAGCATCACGCCGCTCCCCGCCCACCTCCCGTCGCCGCATCGCCCCTCGCGTCATGCAGTTCGACCCTCGCGAAATGCAGTTGTTGCAGCTGGCCGTGCAAGAGCGCCTGCTCTCGGCCGAGCGGCTGCACGACCTGCTTCGCGAGCTGGAGGAGCAGGCCGAGGCGATGGCCACCTTGCCGGAACCGTCGACCATCTCGGCCATCGAGGCCGGTCGTGAGAATGACGACACCGGCGACGACGACGCCGATGCCTCCGATACCGGCCCGCATCCGCTGCAGCACCTGATCGACGCCGGCACGCTCGACCCCGAGCGCCTGCGCGCCCTCTTGCCGCGCGTGGCCGACCCGCCCCCCGGCTCGCCGCTGTTCGAGACGCGCATCGTCATCGACGACGAGGGCAACACGCTGGCCGGTCGCAACTCGCCCGCGGCGTCGCGCCGGCTGAAGATCCTGCGCGGCAGCCGCTCGCCGCGCAAGTCGCCGGCGTCCGCGATCCTGCCGGTGGACGACCCGGACGAGCGCTACCGCTACATGCGCCTGATCGGCGAGGGCGGCATGGGCGCGGTGCACGTCGCCGAGGACCAGTACCTGCGGCGGCGCGTCGCGATCAAACGCATCATCGCCGGGCTCGACGCCGACTCCGATGATCTGCAGCGCTTCGTCGAGGAGGCGCAGCTGACCGGCCAACTCGAGCATCCCAATATTGTGCCGGTCCACGACATCGGCGTGGATGCCGACGGCTGCGTGTACTTCACGATGAAGCTGGTGCGCGGCCGTTCGCTGGAGGCGATTCTCGGCGAGACGCGCCGGCTGCTGGTCGGTTCGCGCATTCGCTCGCGCACCGGCCAGAACGTGAACGACGCCGAGGAGCAGCAACTGCCGCCCGAGCTGTTCGAAGGCGGCGCCGAGGCGCGCAAGAGTGCCGACCTGGCGGGCGATGACGGCGACGTCGATCGCTCGGTGCGGCCCGAGCAGGCGCTCAACCGGCTGCTGATCATCTTCCTCAAGGTGTGCGACGCGGTGGCGTTCGCGCATGCCAAGGGCGTGATCCATCGCGACATCAAGCCCGAGAACGTGATGGTCGGCTCGTTCGGCGAGGTGCAGTTGATGGACTGGGGCCTCGCGCGCATCATCCGCGGCCGGCCGACGTCCACGATGATTGCGCCGGCCAGCAGCATCGCGTCGGACGTGCGCAGCGACATTCTTCCGCCGGGGTCGGGCAGCCGGCGCATCGGTGCACCGCCGCGGCCGAACACGATGCGCAGCGTGGTGACCGACCGGCTGCTGTCGGGCGCGCACATCACCGTCAGCGGCACGATCGCCGGAACGCCCGCGTACATGTCGCCCGAGCAGGCGCGCGGCGAGATCGACAAGCTCGACGAGCGCTCCGACATCTACGGACTCGGCTGCATTCTCTACGAGATCCTGACGTTCCAGCCGCCGGTGGAAGAGAAGGAAGCGCAGCAGGCGCTGGTGCGCGTGCGCGCGGGCCGCATCGATCCGCCGTCCAGCCGGTTCACGGCCTGGCCGGTGCCGCACGAGCTGGAGGCGGTGGTGATGAAGGCGATGGCGCTGCAGCCGCGCGATCGCCACCAGGACGTGAACGCGCTGAAGAACGACATCGAAGCGTGGCTGGCGGGGCGCGCACTGAAAACCGTGCGCTACAGCACGCTGCAGCTGGCCGGCAAGTTCGTGCGTCGCAACACCGCCGTGGTGGCGTTGGCGGCGGTCGCGGTGGTGGCGCTCGTCGCGGTGTTCGTGTGGGCATTCTCGAGCCTGGATGACACGCGCGCCGAGGTGCAGCAGCGCGCGGTCGAGGAGCAACAGCTGCGCGACCAGCTGGAACTGCTGGCCCTGCGTGAACGATTGGCCGGCGAGGCGGCCGACGACGCGAAGCGGCAGTTGCTCGATGCCGACGCGCGGATCCAGACCGAGGCGAAGCGCGCCAACGCCGCCGCAGCCGAAGCGGCCCGCATGCGCAACGAACTCGCCGCCGCGACGGACGCGACCGACGCTGACGCCGAGCGGATCCGCGAGCTGGAGGACGAGGTGAAGGTGCGCCAGGCCGACCTGGTGATTGCGCGCGCCCGCCACCTGCTGGCCGCCGGCGACCTGCAGCGCGCGCTCGAAGCGCTCAGCGATGCGCGCCTGCTGGCGGCGCGCCCCGAAACCGGCTGGCTCGAATGGGACATCCACCGCCGCCGCTTCGCGATTGCCGGCGAATTCCGCGAGCAGAAAATCGCGGCGTTCACGCTTTCGTCCGACGGCGCGACGGCCGCGTGCGCGCATCCCGACGGCACGATCGTGTGCGTCAACGTGGCGACCTGTACGACGTCGCAGGTGCTGGCCGGCGAGCCCGACGTCACCACGCTGACGTTCTCGCCGGACAGCCTCAACCTCTACGCCGCGTCGCCGACGCTGCTGCTCAAGTTCGACCTGACGCTCGGCGAACGCGTGGCCGAGGTGCCGACCACCGCCAACGTCGTGCCCGGTGCGCCGCTCTCGCTCGCGCTCGACGGCACGCGCCTGCTGCTGATCACGGGCAACGGGTTGCAGGTGCGCACGATCAACGACCTCGCGCTGATGCCGGATCCGTCGGGGCTGCCGGGCAACGACGTGCTGCGCTTTGATACCGACACGCTGGGCGCGGTGTGGATCCTGCGTCGCCAGACCGACATGCTCGGCCGCACCAGCTACCTGTGGACCGACAGCGTGGGCCGCCGGCAGATCGCGTGGCGACCGCGCATGATGCCCGGCCCGACTGTGATGCTCGCCGCGTCCGACGGCTCGATCCAGCAGATCGCGTCGGCCGACAGCGAAGGCGCGATCCAGCTGCGCAGCGCCAACGGGCAGATCCGCCGCGAGATGGCCGGGCACACCGATGGCGTGCGCCGCCTGCTACTGGTGCCGCACGGCCGCATGATGCGCCTCGTCTCGTCGGGCACCGACCACCGCGTGAACATCTGGGACATCGACACCGGCCGGATGGTGTCGAGCCTCGACCGCGGCAACGATCCGGTGCGCCACATCGAGTACAGCGCCAGCGTGCAGCGGCTCGTGGTGCTCGGCGCGGAAGGCCGTGTGCAGACCTGGGACACGGCCGACCGCACGTCGATGTCGGTGAGTCGCGCCGACGGCGACCCGCTGACCGCGTGCTGCGTGCTGGCCGACGACCTGCGCGGCGTGGTGCTGGCCACCGGCGACCGGCGCGGCCGCGTGCGTGTGTGGCGTGTGCCGCGCGACAGCGAAGGCGCCGGCGTGGCGACCAGCGCGGTGGTGGTGCGGCCGTCGAGCGACGACAGCGGCGACGCCGACACGGCGATCGAGTCGCTGCTGTTCGATGCAGACCGCTCGTTGCTGATCGCGCTGGACTCCACTGCGCGGCTGCAACTGTTGCTGCTCGATGGGGACCTGTCCGATCTGCCGACGGTGGCTGCGCGTGTGGTGTTGCCGCCCGGCGCCGTCGGCGCAACACCGGCCGGCGGTGCGAGCGGCTACCGGCCCGTCGGCATGACGATCTTTGACGCTGACGAGCTGGCCGTGGCGCTGCCGGATCATCTGCGCGTCTGGAATCTGCCTGCGCTGCTCTCATTTGTTACCGGCGAGATTGCGAAGGTGCCGACGGTCGACCTGGATGTGCCGGGGACGTTCCGCGAGGGCGAGCTGCACGCGATCGCCAGCGACCCGGATGGCGGGCTGATCCTTGCGGGTGACCACTTCGGCGTGGAACGTCTGATGCGCTGGCAGCCGAGCGAACCCGATGCGCGGGCGGTGCGCGAGTGGCCCGAGATGATCGTGCAACTCGCTGCGGTACCGACCAACCGCCAGCTGTTGATCGCGTCGGCCAGCCAGGCGGTGGGCATCGCGGAGTGGTCGGCCAGCAGCGCGACGCCCGACTGGACGTCGCGCGTGCATCGCGGCGCGATCCGCAGCCTCTCGATTTCGCCCGGCGGCCCGATCGCGGCCACGGCCTCCGACGACGGCACGATTCGCCTGTGGCACACCGGCGCTCGCCAGGAGTTGCTGGCGCTCTCCGACGTGGAGGGCCGCGTGCAGAGCGTGGCGTGGGCGCCGAGCGGCCGCTTGCTGGCCGCCACGGTGGCCGATGCGCTGGTGGTGTACGATCTGCGCAGCGTGCGCAACGACTGAGGCGGCGATGATGCGTGTGGACTGCAATCCGGACCGGACCCGCACGGCCACGCTCTGCCTCGTGCTCGTCGTCGCGCTGCTTGCCACTTCCGGCCGCGCGCAGGACGCCTCCTCGCCGCCCGGCAGCACGCCGGCACCACTCGACACCACAGTCGTCTTCACGACGCAGGCCATCGCAAACGATCACATCGTGGTCGCCGTCAGCTACTCGCTCGACAACGCGGAAGTCCTGGAGCTCGATGCCGAAGGCAACATTGTCTGGCGCTACGGCGCCGGCGGCACGCTCGCATGGGCCCACAGCGCGCAGTATCTCGCCGCCTCCGACACCTTCCTGATCGCCGACACGCGGCACAACCGGGTGATCGAAGTCGATCGCGCCGGCCAGGTCGTGTGGTCATTCGCGCAGCCCGGCCTCGACTATCCCAACGATGCCGGGCGCCTCGCCAGCGGCCACACGCTGATCACCGTTCGTGACGCCAACCTGCTCATCGAGGTGGATCGTGCCGGCAAGATCGTGTGGTCGCATCGCGGCGTGACCGGCCCGCACAACGCCGACCGCATTGCGGACACCGGGCGCACACTGGTCTGCAACTCGCGCGAGAACCGCGTCGAGGAGATTGACGCGACCGGCCGGATCGTGTGGCAGTGCAGCGCGGGCCTCGCGTGGCCGCGCGACGCCGACCGCCTGCCGAACGGCCACACGCTGATCGCCGACACGGGCCACGCGCGCATCATCGAAGTCAACGCGCACGGCGAGATCGTCTGGCAGTACCGCAACGCGCCGATGGTCTACGATGCCGACCGCCTGCCGAACGGCCACACACGCTTCTCCACGACCAGCGCGATCGACGGTGGCCGGATTGTCGAGGTCGATGCCGACTGCCGCGTGGTGTGGACGTGGTCGGCCCCCGCAAGCGCGGGCGAGGTCGACGGTTTTGCGCGCACACTCGACCTGCGTCCAGCCAGCTTGCGCAGCCGACTGCTTGCCGCGGGTCGCGCGGCGCTCGCCGCGGGTGCCCCGGCTGACGCGATCAACGCTGCTGCCGCGATCAGCGACCTGCGGGCGGCGACGCGCGAGATGTTGCGCCTCGCGCAGCATGGCCACACGGCCACGGTATCCGGCACCTGCAACGTTCCCGGCGCGCGCATCACCTGGCCCGGCGGGCTTGTGGAAACCAGCGTGAGCGATGCCGGCACCTGGTCGCTCGATGGCATGCCCGCATCAGGCGACTGGGTGACGGTCGTCGCGCCGGAGCTCCCGGCCAGCGAGTGGTTCGTCAAACCCGGCGGTGAACCGGCTGTGTTCACGATTCCCGATCGGCGCGCGATTGCATTTCCCGGCCCCGGTCTTGTGATCAGCGCCGGCAGCCCGACCGATCAGCCGGTCGCGATCCGCCTGCTGGAGCCAGCGGGGCTCCGTCAACGCCGCAGTCAACACCGCACGCGCTCGACCAGCCTTGATGATGCGCGCGCCTGCCTGGCCAACCTTGCGGCGCGCGGACAGCTTCGCGAACCGGGCACGCCAACCGACGGCGGCGAGGTCATCGCGCTCGGTGCGGCCACAATCGAGGTGTCGCTCTGCATGTTGCGCGCTGCCACCACGCTGCGATTTCACGTCGATTCGGCCGGACCGGTGTCGTTGTGGACCAACCGACCGGGATGGGCGATGCGGCGCACACCGGACGAACACGGTGTGGGCGTCGAAGTCGATGCCGCTGCGCGCTGACGCCACCCGTCAGGCGAGCATGTCCACCATCAGCAGCGCCGCGAAGAACGCCAGCGTCGCGACCAGCACGCTGATGGTCAGCGGCCGGTTGCGCCACGAGGCACCAACCCACGCGCTGCGCGAGTTGATGATCAGCAGACCCAGCGCCAGTACGGGAATGAACAGGGCGCCGACGAACGCGTATAGCTTCTGGATCCGCGCGAACCCCGTGAACAGCAGCACCGACGGCACGATCGCAAGGCCGATGGCGAAGCCGCGGTAGGTCCACGATTGCGTGCGCACCTCGATCGGCGAGTCGTCGTCGGCATGCTGCATGCGCCGGCGCAGCAACGCGGCAAGATCCACCGCCAGGTACGGCACAGCCTGCAGCACGCCGATGAGGCTGGAGAACACGGCGCCGAATGCGCCAACCAGGAAGATCCAGTACGCCACATCGCCGAGCATCTCGCGCAGCCGCGCCGCCAGCTTGACGATCAGCGCTGACCCGCCGCCGCTGCCGATGCCGGCCACGTTGCTGCCAATCATCACCATTGCGATGCCGAACAGGCCGGTGACGGCGTACGCCACGCCGAGGTCGATCCGGCAGATGCGCAGATCGCGCCGTGCCTTTGCCTCCACCTCGTCGCCGGTCTCGCCGACCCGCCGGCCGCGGCCTTCCTCGCGGATCCAGTAGCCGTAGCAGAGCACGGTGAGCGTGCCGCCGACGCCGCCCATCAACGAGACGGTCTGGTAGACCGCATTGGCCGCGTCGGGGATGCGCGGGATGAACGTGCCGGCGAGTACGTTCGCCCAGTCGACCGGCAGTTGCGTGGCGGTGATCAGCACCGTGACGAACATCACGCCGACGCACGCGCCCATGAAGCGCTCGATGAAGCGGTAGCCCCCGAGCAACACCAGGGCCAGCGCGACGCCACTGCAGATGTAGCCCCACACGACCTTGCCCGTTGCCGCATCGGCAAACACCGGAATGAGCGCGTGGGTCGTCACGCCGCACGCGGAAATGAGCGCGCCACCAACGAGCACGCACCACAGCAGGAAGTACGGCACAAACAGCACCACCAGCGGCATGCCGCCGTGGCGCACCGCGCCTTCAATCAGGGTACGTCCGGTGGCCAGCTGGTAGCGTGCCAGCCCTTCGTTGAGCACGAACTTCAGCCCGGCGCCGAGCACCACCGCCCAGATCACGGCCACTCCGAGTGCGCCGCCGACCAGCGCACCAGTGGCCAGATCGCCCGCTCCTACGCCGGTCGCGGCCACCAGCAGGCCGGGGCCGATGATCGCGAACGGTGACAGCCGGCTGGTCTCGCCCACCGTGGGTTCCTCTCGTGCGTGCGGCCTCAGGCCGGGCGGATCTTGAGGTAGCGCTGATGCCGTTCGTACGGGTCAGCGATGCCGGACAGCGAGAGCAGCGCGTCGACGGTTGCGCGCAGCGACGGAGTGGGCACGGGCTTGCTGAGGAAGTCATCGCCGCCCGCGCGAATCGCGTTTTCGAGGTTCAGCTTGCGGTCGAGGCCGGAGACGAACAGGATCGGCGCGCCATCGTGCCGCGGCATGTCGATGCGCACGCGCGTGGCCAGATCGAAGCCGGTCATGCCGGGCATCTCGACGTCGAACACGAACATGCGCGGGCTGAGCAGTGGCAGCTTGGCCAGCGCTTCCTTCGGCGAGCTGAAAGTAATGATCTTGCCGCGCGTTTCGAGCAGGGCCTCGTAGCCATCCAGCTGGTCGAGATTGTCGTCCACGCAGACGATCAGGGGTCGGTCCGGATTGAACTCGGGCATCGGTGAGATCCTGGTTGCGAACTACCAGACGGAGACGGCCGGCCGGAAGCCGAGGAGGTTGCTGGTGCGAGTGGCAAGGTGACA
>JBFWQT010000346.1:0-7864 GCA_050249295.1 Planctomycetota bacterium | reverse complement strand
GCGCAACCATAGATGCGCAGCAGCCGGCACCCCGCGGCCGGCGCACCGCCGGTCTCGCGCACCTGGCTGGCCATCGCGGCAAACGCCTCGTCTCCGCTGACCACCTCGAGCGTCGCGCCGATCGCCTCGCAGGCGGCTTCCAGCGCGCGATCGACGTTCGGCGTGATGATCGCCTGCAGCCGCCCGGCCTTGACCAGCGCCGCGATCACATGGTGCAGCGGCACCGGCTGATCGCCGTCGAGCGCGGCCAGCACGCGCGCGAAGCTGGTGTCGCGCCGCGTCGCCGACGCGCACGGCACCTCGGCCGGCAGTCGCCCGGTCAGCTGGTAGTTGAGTACGAGCGCCGCGAGTTCCTCGATGTCGTCGCCGACGAGATCGCCGAGTCCGCGCGCGACGGCGTCGATGATCGCCTCATTCACCAGCCACAGCGACGGCACGCTGGTGGGAATGCCGTTGGGCAATCCGGGCCCGAGCAGCAGGATCAATCGCCGATCGTGGGCAGCAGCCAGCAGGTGATCCATTGCGGGACGGCGGGAGGCGCGACGCGACAGGAAGCGGAGACATGGTAGTGAGCGCAGAGCCCGCGTGGAAGCGGTTTTGAAGGGTTGCATGGTCCGGTCGCCCCGGACGAGGCGTTGACAGGCTCACCGGGGAGCGGGCCTGCGAATCAAGAGCCGCCGTGCGAATCAGAGCCGCGCGATCAGCGCCGCGCGCGAAGCAAGCGGCCCCCCGTGAGCTGAGCGCCCGTGCTGCGGCAATACAGCGGTGGTCAGCTCCGGGGGCCCGCTCCCTTGCGGTCGCGGCTCTTGTCCGGGTGCAAAGCCTTCCGCCCCCGCTCGCCGGGAATCGCGTTCGCTCGATCAGCTCGCGCCACCGGCGATCAGCCGCGCCTGGCGCTTGAGGCGGTCAACCAGCACCGGGATCATCTGCCGCAATTGCGCGCGGCTGTCGTTGTAGACCTCGTACGCCACGTCGCGCCACAACGGCGGTGGCCGGCGGTCGGACGTCATGATGAACAGCCGCTGCGAGCCGTGCATCGCGCGCGCCAGCGTGGCGGCGGTCAGCACCGACGAGTTCGGATCGGGCACGCGCGCCCGGCACGGCGCAAAGTCGCACAGCACCATCGACGCGCCGGCGATCATCTGCACGACGTGCTCCCAGCCCTGATCCTCGCGCAGCGGGTAGAGTGCCTCGGGCTCGAACCCGGCGTTCTCCACCGCATCGCAGAACACGCGCAGCACGTGCTCGTTCTCCGGCGGCGTGAGAACCATCACCCGCGTGATGGTTGTCGGCGGGCCGCTCTCCGAGGTGTGCAGCGTGCCGCTGTGGTCGTACGCGCGCAGGCGCCAGCCGCCAGTGTGGCCGCCCGACGGGCCGCCCGGCGGAGTGGCATTGATCCCCGGCATCGGCGTGCCGCCCGGCGTGACGCGACGCGTGCGAACCGTGCCCGATTCGTCGGCGTCCATCTCGAACTGCAGTCCGCCCGCGCCCGGCGGGGGCGGCGGCGGCAGGTTCAGGCCGGTCGAGCGGTTGAGCGAAACCGGCGCGCCACCCTGCGGCGGCCCGAGCCCGGCGTAGTAGCGCGTCTGCTCGCCGGCCGGCGCACCCGGGCCGGGCGCGCCAAGCTGCGGCATCGGGATTTCCTTCGAGGTGCCGGTGGTGCGGTTCTGTGCCTTCACGTGGCGCAGGTGCTCGAACGCCGCCTTGTAGTCGTTGAAGAACGTGAACGCCTCGGCCAGGTCAAGCTCGGCGATCGAGTCCATCATCGGCTCGGACGGGTTGACCACCGCGACCGCGCCGCCCTCACCGGCCGCGCTGTCGGAGAAGTCGCGCAGCACCTGGATCGCCACCGGCACGCAGTCCGAGATGCCCTCGACATCGAGGATGAAGAAGCGCTTGCGCTCCTCGTGCAGCATCTTCCGCGCGAACCGGTCGAAGTTGTCGGCCGACCGCAGGTCGAACGAGCCGCCGAGCGTGACATACGCGGCGTTCTCGAGGCCCGGAACATCGGAAATGCGCGCATCCAGCGGCATAGAATGGCACCTGCAGTGCAGCGTCAATCATCAGACTGACGATATCATACCAGAACCGGAGATCGGCACGGCCGGCCTCCGGACCACATCTGTTAGAACGGATTATCAAACTCCTTCGTATCGGCCGCCCGGATCTGATTCATGACCCGATTCGCTGCAACCCGCGTTGTCGTCCTGCTGGTGGCCATGTGGCTGGCGCTGGCCGCCACCCCGGCCGTGACGCCCGCGCAGCCCGGACCGGAACGCGGTGGTGGCGGCGACGCGGGTTTGCGGCCCGCCGTGTTGTGGCAGGGCGCGAGCATCATCCGCGACAACTGGGGCGTGCCGACCTGCATCGGCGACACCACCGCGGCCTGCCTGTTCGCCTTTGGCGTCGCCCAGGCCGAGGACCACTGGCGCGAGATGCTGGTCAACTACTTCATGGCCGAGGGCACGATGGCCGAGCACTTCGGCGACCTGCGCAGCCCGCTGGCCGTGAGCGTGGAGCGCGAATCCGGCCCGATGGCCGCCGCGATGCTGACCAACAAGGTGGCCGACCAGCTCGCGCAGCAGTTCAACCTGCCGGGCATCGCGGCCGAGCGCCACCAGCGGCTGCCGGCCGACCTCGTGCGACTGATGGACGCCTTCGCGGCCGGCGTGAACTGGCAGCTCAACGAGCTCGGCGGGATCCGGCCGACGTGGGCGCGCGACGTGACGAGCCTCGACATCACCCGCCTCGGCACGTTCGTCAGCTTCTCGCGCACGCTCGAGTTCATCTCGTCGGAGCCGCGCGGCATGCCGCAGGAGGGCCGTGGCAGCAACCAGTGGGTGATCGCGCCGGCGCTCTCGTCCACCGGCCACGTGATGTTCCACATGGATCCGCACCTCGACTACACCGGCCTCTCGCAGTGGTACGAGGCGCAACTGGTCTGCCCGGAGTTCCACATGCGTGGCGCGACGTTCTTCGGGATGCCGCTGCTGGTGATGGGCTTCACCGACGAGCTCGTGTGGTCGATGACGCGCAACCGGCCCGACGTGGTCGACATCTACCGCGAGAAGGTCAACCCGGCGAACCCGGCCGAGTACTGGAACCCCGATGCGCCCGGCGGGGGCGCGTTCGTGCCGTTCGGCCTGCGCCAGGTGGCGATCAACGTGCTGCAACCCGACGGCAGCCTGAAGGCCGAGCCGCTGACGATTGCAACGACGCGGCACGGGCCGGTGTTGCCGCCGATGCTGAGCATGACGGCCGGCAAGGGTGGCGTGTACGCCGCGCGCTCGTCGCTGCTGGAGTGCGAGAAGCCCGAGCGCGGCGGCTTCGTCGGCCAGCTGCTGCAGATGGCGCGCGCGAAGGACATGACGCAGTTCCGCAAGGCGGTCGGCCTGCAGCAGATTCCGCTCTGGAACATCATGGCCGGCAGCGTGCAGGGCGACATCTGGTACGTCTTCAACTGCTGGTGCCCGAAGCGGCCCCACCTCGAGGGCGGGCCGGATGGCGCGCCGGCGTTCGACTACACGCGCCCGCTGCCCGGCGACACCAACGAGGCCGAGTGGCAGGGGTTCTTCGCGTTCGATGAGCTGCCGCAGATCCTCAACCCGGCCAGCGGCTGGATGATGAACTGCAACTGCAACCCCAACCACGTCACCGACGGCGACCTGCCGATCTCTGCGCCGACGTACCTCTGCCCCGTGCGCGAGACGACACGCAGTGTGCGCGCCACCGAGCTGCTGCGCAACGCGGCGGCGCACGCGCCGATCCACCCCGACACGTTCCTCGCGTTCGGCCAGGACTGCCTCGTGGAGGACGCGCGCCAGCTGGTGCCGCGGATCAGCAACGGCGCGCTCGGCCTCGACCTCTCGTCGGACGAGCTCGACGCGGTGATGCACCTCGCCGAATGGGACGGCCAGGCGCGCGCGTCGTCGGTCCCGGCCTGCCACTTCCTCACCTGGCTGCGCTTCGCGCGGGGCCGGCTGGAGACCGAGCTGACCAGCGACGCGAAGCTGGCCGCGCACTTCGTCGCGCACCTGCGCGAGTTCCCGACGCGCTTCGGCAACGGCCAGCTGAACGTGCCGTGGGGCGAGCTGCACGGCATCCATCGCGGCAAGCAGTGGTTCGGCCTGTCGGGCGCGACCGAGCTGCACGAGACGATCCGCGCCGGGCGTTCGCCGGGGCCGCGACAGGACTGCCTGTTCGGGTCGAGCTTCACGCAGACGGTGGTGTTCGGCGCCGACGGCAAGCCGCGCGCGTGGAGTGTGGTGCCGTTCGGCGCGTCCGAGCAACGGCTCTCGCCGCACTACGACGACCAGCTGCGCGAGCTGTATTCGCAGGACCGCTACAAGGACGCGTGGTTCACGCATGCCGACGTGTGCCTGCACGCCGAGTCGTTCGTCACCGGCCGCGAGCTGGCGTTTGTCGGGCATCCGGACGCGCCGCCGTTGCGCATCTTCCCGCCGTACGTGGATGAAGACGACGCGGACCCGCCGGTGTCGATCTGCCGTGCGCGCGTGCGCTGGGTCGATCTGGCGCCGATGCACTGGCAGCCGTCGCGCGAGCACGGCACGGTGGAGATTGTGGTCGAGAACCGCGAGTCGTCGATTCTCGTGCCCGCGATGCAGCCCGGCCAGCTGGGTCGGCCGTTGTATGCGATGGAGGAGTGGTACGGCCCCGAGTGGCGCGCCGCCAACAGCAACCGGATCCGGTTCAACCCCGGCCTGCTGACTCGCGGGCTGTGGGGCCTGTTCCGCAAGCGGCCGCTGGATGCGGAGGAAGGTTTCTGAGGGGTCGACATCGCCTGCCGGCCTGCCCCTTGCCCTTGCCCTTGCCCTTGCCCTTGCCCTTGCCCTTGCCCTTGCCCTTGCCCTTGCCCTTGCCCTTGCCTTGCCCTTGCCCTTGCCCTTGCCCTTGCCCTTGCCCTTGCCCTTGCCCTTGCCCGCGATCGCGCGGCATCAACGGGAAGGAAGAAGATTGAACACAGAGAACACAGAGAGCACAGAGCAGGAGTCGAGCGAGAGGGCTCGAACCGGATTCTCCGCGTCTCTCGACTGTCGGAGGGGCCAGCAACCACCGCGTCTCCGGTATCCTCCGTGTCCTCTGTGCCCTCTGTGTCCAATCCTCTTGTTTGGACTGCGACCCGGGTCAAACGCCGATCGGCGGATTCGTGATCGCGACCCCCCCCGGGGGCCCGCTCCCTTGCGGTCGCGGCTCTTGCTCCTGCCCTGCCCCCTCTTTGCTGATCGGACAGAGATGACAGTCGAAGACTCGGAGAAACCGGTTCGAACCTCTATTCGACTCCGGCTCTGTGTTCTCTGTGTCCAATCTTCTCACTTGCCCTGGCCCTTGAACGCACACTGAAACTACTCGCTGGCCGCCATCGCCTTCACGATCGCCGCCAGGTCTGCTTCGTCGCCCGGCAGCAGCGTCCGCGCATCGAGCAGCAGCGCGCCGTCCTGGATGCGGCCGAACACGCCCGGCTGGTGCATCCGCAGCCGCTTCGCAAACGGCTCCAGCGCCGCCTCGTTGGCCACCGCAATTCGCAGCACGCGCGTCGGCACGCCCTCATCCGGAATCGACCCGCTGCCGATCCGGCTGATGTCGTCCACCACGCTCATCGAGTAGCCCGCCGGCAGCTGGCCGATCGCCCGCACCAGCGCGTCGGCCCGCGCCGCCACCTCGGCCAGCGGCATCGCGAGCATCCGCCAGAACGGGATCGCCGACGCGTACGTGCCATTGATGAAGTGCATCAGCGTGGCCTCCAGCGCGGCCAGCGTCAGCTTGTCGACACGGAACATCCGCGCGAACGGATTCTTCTCGAGCTTCGCGATCCACTCGCGCTTGCCGATGATCAGCCCGCACTGCGGCCCGCCGATCAGCTTGTCGCCGCTGAAGCAGATCAGGTCGGACCCGGCCGCCACCGAATCGGCCACCAGCGGCTCCGAGAAGCTGCCGAACTGCTGCAACGGGGCGAGCGCACCACTGCCGATGTCGTCGATCACCGGCAGGCCGTGCTGCTTGCCGAGCGCGGTGAGCTCGGCGATGTCGGGCGTGCCGCTGAAGCCGCGGACGCGGTAGTTGCTGGTGTGCACGTGCATCAGCGCGCCGGTCGACGAGCCGATCGCGGCTTCGTAGTCGCGCAGGTGCGTGCGGTTGGTGGTGCCCACCTCGCGCAGGATGCAGCCGCTGCGCTCCATCACGTCGGGCATGCGGAACGCGCCGCCGATCTCGACGAGCTGGCCGCGGCTGATGATCACCTCTTTGCCGGCCGCCCCCGCAATCGTGTTGAGCACGATCAGCGTGGCGGCGGCATTGTTATTGACGACGTGCGCCGCCTCGCAGCCGGTCAGCTCGCGCAGCATCGCCACGGCGGTCTGGCCGCGCAGGCTGCGCTTGCCGGTTTCGACGTCGGCCTCGAGCGGCGTGTAGTGCTGCGCGCCGACCATCGCGGCGATCGCGTCGTCGGCGAGCGGCGCCCGGCCGAGGTTGGTGTGCAGCATCACGCCGGTGGCGTTGATCACGCGGCGCGCGGCCGGGCGGGCAATCATCGCCAGTCGTCGCGCGGCCTCGGCAGCGAGCGCGGGGCGGTCGGGCACCTCGCGGATGTCGCCGCTCTTCACGCCGTCGCGCAACTCGTCGAGCAGCAGTCGCACGGCGAACCGGGCCGCGCCCGCGCCGAACTCGCTGCTCAGCAGAGCCCCTTCGGCCGAATCGAGGAACGTGCCGACGGCCGGCAGCTGGCGCATCAACGAGTTCAGTGACGACGAATGATCGCTCACGACAGTGCGGTGGCGGGGTCCGCAGGCGACAGTCCGGATGTCGGCGATCGTAGCACAGTGCCCCTGCTCCGGCCGACCTGACCTGACCTCGCCCGGCCTGGCCCGGCTCCGGTCCGGGCCGCGATCAGTTGGCGTTCATCATCAGCGTGAAGAACGCGAACAGCATCACCAGCAGGATGCCGATGATCAGCGGCATGAAGAAGCGGATCAGCACCGCGCTCTGGATGTCACCGCCAGCCACGTTGAGGTCGGGAGCGGGCGGCGCCGGCGCCACGTCGGGCCGATGCACCGGGTCGTCAGCGGCAGCCAGGGGTGCCGGATTGGTCGTGCTCGTGTCGTCGTTCGTCATATCAGCTACCTTCCGTGCCGCTGCGAACCAGCCGGTTGAGGCCGGCAAACCGATCACCGAGCAGGCGGTAGATCGCGCGCAACATCGCCAGGCGATTGCGCCGTTGCGCCGCCGGCACGTCCTTGCCGTCGCGATCCTTCAGCACATCCACCTTCTCGAAAAACACATGCACCGGCTCGGCCAGCCCCTTGCGGCAGGCGTTTGCGGCCGCCACAAACTCGCCCGCCGCGAGGTGCGTCTCGACCGTGCCGCGCGTCGCATTGAATGCCTTGAACAGCGCCTTCTCCTCGGCCGCCACCAGCGCCTTCTCGTCGGCCGCGTCGGGCAGGCCGTCGCGCTCCGCGTCGCTGACTTCCTTGCTGCGCAGCACATTGAACGTGCGCTCGGCCAGCTCACGCAACGGCTCGATGTCGCCGGCGTCGACCAGTTCCTTCACCGCGGCCAGTCGCGCGAAGAAGTCGCCGATCCGCCCGGCCGGCCAGTCCGCGGCCAGCGTCGCGTCGATCACGTCGTGGCGGTAGCCGAGGTCGAGGCAGTAGTTGCGCATCCGATCGTTGAAGTACGCCACGAAGCGCTGGCACTCGGCCTCGCGCGCCGCGTCATCAATCGCGTGCGTCTCGTCTTCCTTCGTCTTGCGGTTGCGCTTGACGTACGACGCGTAGCCGAGCGCCGCCTGCTGGAACAGCGTCTCGACGCTGGTGTGGATGTCGGGCCGGGCCTGCAGCGTGCGCAACAC
>JBFWQT010000345.1:0-7876 GCA_050249295.1 Planctomycetota bacterium | reverse complement strand
TCTCGATGTGGCCAGGCGATGACGCTCGCAGCAGCGATCGCTGGCTGGATGCGTGGGCGCTGCTGGCGATCCGCGGCATGCAGGCTGTCGGCGTGGTGGTCGATCCGGAATTCGTGGACCGCCTTGCGGCCGGCCTGGCACAGTCGCTGGAGAGCATGGACGGCCCGACGTGTGCGATCGCCATGTGGGCACTGCTGGAAGGCGGCGGCCACGCGCACACGAAGTGGCCGGAAGTGGACGCGCAGCTCGCGCGCTACGGCAGCAGTCGCGCCACGTTCTTCACCACGTACGAGCTCTCGTTGTTGATCAACGCGATGGCCGCGGCCGGCGACACCGACCGCTTCCAGCAGTTCTACGATGGCTTGCTCGACCGCATCGACCTGGACAGCGGCGCCACGACCGAGGCCGGGCAGCCGGTCGCGATGATCACCGACGGCGGCTGGACGCTGACCATGGCGCGCGGGCACGGCGCCGACGAGGAGATTTGCGCCCTGCTGCTGCTCGCGCTGACCTCGGCGAAGCAGATCGAAGCACCCGTCACCGACCGCCTCGCGAAGGCCCTGTTGGCGCGCCGCGCGGCCGACGGGCTGTGGGCGACGACGTTCTCGTCGGCCGTGGCGTGCCGCGCACTGGCGCAGCTGGAACACGCCGCGCCACCGACGACCGGCATCTCGGGCCGCTTCAATTCGCAACCGTTCGGCCCGACCCGGGTCGGCGACGCCAATCAGGCACGGCCGCTGACGCAGCGGTTCGTCGCGGCGCAGATCAACTCGCTGGAGTTGCATGCGCAGGGCGTGACCGACGTGGAGGTCGTGCAGCACATGTGGTTCCCCGATGCGTCCACGTGGCCCGCGCAGTGGCAAGCGTTCGACCTGCGCGTGACGCCGGCCACGCAGACGCTGCGCCAGGGTGAGACCACCACGCTGGCGATCCGCGTGACGCGCAACGCCGACTGGACGCCGTCGCAGAGCCCGTCGGTGGTGGTGCGCAACATGTGGTGGCCCGGTGCCGCCTGCACGCCGCCACCCGCGAGCCTGCAGAACGCCGGACCGGTGATGCTGGTGATCGGCGTGCCCGACACGCTGCGGGTGCTGGAGGACTCGCTCGAGTCGTGGAAGCGCGTCGGCGACATCGCGCGCTACGAGATCAGCGGCCGCGAGGTGCGCATCTACCTCCACGGCCTGGCGCGCGACGGTTTCCGTGGCGAGTTGCAGTTGTTCGCGCAGAACCCCGGCACCGTCACCGCGCCCGCCAGCCAGGCGTACGAGTACTACAACCCGGACGGCGCCGGCATCGCTCCGCCGATCACGTTCACGGTCAGCCGCTGACCGCGCCCCGGAATCCGGTCACTGTCGGAAGCTCGCCGGATGGTGCGCGCTGCCGCGTCGAGGTATCGTCTCGCTACGCGACCGCGGCATCCGGTATCCGGACCACGGTCGGCCTCCGGCATGCCGACGCCAGCGACATGCTCCGGACGACGCTGGCGTCTCCTGCGCGGAGTCGTCTCCGACAATCGACGGTGTCCACCCCACAACTCGCGCTCACGCCGCAGACGCGTGACGATGCCATCGCCGCCGCGGTGGCCGACGTGCTCGCGCACGGCTACTCGATCACCCGCTCGCTTGCCGACGCCGACACGCTGGCCGGGCTGATGGCCGAGTCGCGCGCGATGTGGTCGGAAGGCCAGTTCCGCAAGGCCGGCGTCGGTCGGGGCCGCACGTGGGAAGTGCGCCCCGAGATCCGCACCGACTTCGTGCACTGGATCGACCCGGCCAACCCGACGGCCCCGCAGGCCGGCTGGCTCGCGCTGATCGAACAACTGCGGCTGCAGATCAACGCGGCGATGTTCCTCGGCGCGTTCGAGTACGAGGGCATGCTCGCGGTCTACCCGCCCGGCTCCTTCTACCGTCGCCATCTCGATCGCTTCCGCGACACGCCGCACCGGCTGGTCACGGTGTCGCTGTACCTCAACGACGACTGGCACGACGGCACCGACGCCGACGGCGGCCAGTTGCGCCTCTACCTGCCGCGCGGGGGCGAGACCACCATGCCGCCTGACGAGCCGTCGGCCGATGCGCCGTTCGTCGATGTGTGGCCGCACGCCGGCACCGTGGTGATCTTCCGCAGCGACCTGATCTGGCACGAGGTGTTGCCGTCGCGCCGCGAGCGCCACAGCCTCACCGGCTGGTTGCGCCGGCGGTCGTGACATCGGCAACCCACGGCAGCAGCTGGCTCAGCGCGGACCCTGCGAGCCCGCGGGCAGCATCCACAACCAGAATCCGCCCACCACACCGAACACCGCGAAGCACAGCGCAACCGCGTCGTAGCGCACCGTCAGCACGTACGACACCCAGATCATCCAGTCCAGCGGCGCGTCCATCGACGACCACACCACCAGCAAGCAGAGCATGTTGCCGAGCAGGATGCCGGCACACGTAAGCAGCGTCGCGAGAATCTGGAACAGCCAGCCGCGACCGCCGTCGAAGACCGCGATCACGCCGCTGATCGCGACGCCGTACAGGGCGGCGATGGCGGTCATGCGCCAGCCGACCAGCGCGGTCAGCACCACCTGCGCGACGATCAGCGCGAGCATCGTGATCGCGCCCAGGGCCGCGGCACGGAAGATCGAGCCGAGCGGGAGGTGACACTTCCGACAGCGACCACCGCGCGGGTTGGGCGCCTCGCAGTGACGACAGCGGAAGGCGTACACCGCAACCGGAGCGGGGCGACGCGGCAGCGAGTCCGGAATTGTCGGTGGCCGCAGCATCAGCGCGGGTTGCCCTACTTGTAGCCGTGCGTGGTGCGCAACTCGTTGAGCAGCGCCTGGCGCACCGTCTCATAGTCGGCGGCCGCAGCCGGCATGGTGTTGTTGCCCACCGCCTTGCCGGCGGCAGCCGCGGCCTCGACGATCAGGTTCCAGACAAGGCGGGCCGCGGGGTCGGCGTGCGCAAGGCCCTGCAGGCGCTGCGCCAGGCCGGGCACCGCGACCGTGTCGTTGCCGGGCACCGCGGCGAAGCGCGCCTCGGGCACGGCCGGCAGACGCCACGTGGTCTGGTCGGTCGCGAACGCGCGAACCTCCTCGGGCATCTCCTTGAGGCCGGGCTCGATGCTGACGGCGAGTTCGCGCCAGCGGTTGGCCTGCCAGCTGCTGACCACGCCGCGAGCCTCGGCCACGGCCGCGCGCCAATCGGTCAGGTTCTGGTTGGCTTCGAGCAGCATCACCGGACGCAGCGGCTCCCACGCAGACAGCGCATGCGCGATGCGCAGCACGTGCATCGCTGCGGCCGGCTGATCGGCGTCGCGCAGGCGGTTGCGCGCGTCGGTGGTCAGCGCCTTCCAGACGTGCGCGGGTACGTTCTCCGGCCCTTCGGCGTGCAGCGCGGCGACCAGCCGTTGCAGCACGGCCAGGCGCATCTGGCGTTCCTCGGAGGCGCCGCGGGCCAGCGCCCACTGCAGGTCGGACAGCTGCGTCGCCTCCGGCACCTTCTTCGCCTTGATGAGTTCGCCGTAGTTGACGATCGCCACCTCGAACTGCGGGGTGCGCAGCGACAGGCGCGCGCGCAGCAGCCGCACGGCATCGGGCCAGCGGTTGCGCGTGGCCTCGGGCAGCTTGTCGACCAGCTTCTCGTCGAGCGCGAGGTTCGATGCGCCGAGATCCATCAGCCCGTCGAACACCGCGAACGCCGGCGCCGACGCCTCGGGCCCTGCCGGCACGGCTGCGGCCTCGGCGATGGCGAACGCCGCGAGGCACTTCGCCACGCGCTGCTTCATCTCCCCGTTGGCGGCACCGGGGTCGCGCCACAACGCGACGATGTACTGGTAGAGCTGGCGGTCCGGCGGATCGAGGAACGGATCGCCGAGCGCCGCCATGATGTCGAGCACGGTCATCAGCTCGAAGCGGTTGCCGTCGCGCACCGCCAGCATGCTGCGGAACAGGTGCTCCTTGCGTTCGTTCTCGCGCAGCCACTTCGACAGCGCGGGCGCGGCCTTGCCGCCCAGCGCGACGCGCGCCGTGACGAGCTGCAGCTTGAGGCTGAACACGCTGCGGTCCGCCTTCAGCACCTCGCGCACGATCGGCGTGGTGTCGATGCGCGGCGCGAGCGAGTTGATCGCGTTGTGCACATCGACCGCGAGCTCGCCGCCGTCGGCCGACTTCGCGAGCGACTGCACGACCAGCACCAGCGCCTCGACCACCTGCGCGGCCGACGCGTCGTCGAACTGCTTCCACTCGGCCGCGCCGCTGAGCGCCGCCTTGACCACGCGCAGGTCGACGCGCACCTCGGGGTCGCGCCAGTCGTCGAGCACATGCAGCAGCACGCCGAGCGATTCCTTGTCCTGACCGCCGCGCGCGAGCTTGAGCAGCACGGCCGCGCGGGTCTCGGGTTTGCGCAGCAGGCCGACGCGGGTGCGCACCAGCTCCTCGCCTTGCGGATGGATCAGCAGCGCGGCGTCGGTGATTTCGGAGACGACCGCGTCCTGGTCGCCGAGCAGCGTGTAGCAACTGCGCAACTGCGGCAGCAGGCGGTCGCGCTGCGCGTCGGGCAGCGGCGCGTTGGGCAGGCGGGCGGCCACGTAGCGCAGCGCGCGCGTCAGCACCGCGGGGTCGCGGCCGGTGTCGACGAAACCGATCAGCGCTTCGTAGTTGTCGCGCGCCGCGTCGACCGCGCGCAGCTGCTCGGCCAGGCGCAGGCCGCGCAGTTCGTTCTCGAGCTCGGCGCGGTTTGCGCGCAGGTTGCGGAAGACGAGCAGCACGCGCTCCATCTCCGGCTTGTCCTTCATGTTGGTGTCCCACCACTCGCGCCAGCGCGCGCCGCTGTCGGCCGGCTCGATGCCGCTGCGCTTCTCGGTGATGGTCTGCAGCGCCTGGACCACCAGGCGGCCGGCGTCGGTGTCGTTGCGCCCGGCCATCGCCTCAAGCACGCCGATCAGTGGCAACACGAAGTTCTCGAGCTGGAACGGCAGGCGGAACAGGTCGCTGTCGGCCATCGCGCGCACGGCGGCGCGCTGCACCAGGCTGCGCCGGTCGTCCGGCCCGACGTCGGCAGGCAGCGGCTGGATCAGCGCGGCCAGCGTGGCGACGATGCGCTCCGGCGGGTAGCCCCTGAGCACGCTTTCCGGCCGCGACTTCAGGCCGTTGGCAAAGCGCACCTCGCGGAGCAGCAGCAGGCCGGGCACGTACTCGGGCAGGAACAGGTCGCGGAAGTCGGCGTTGCGGACGAGCCGTTCGCACATCGTGAGCAGCAGCTCGCGAACCTCGGGTGCGAGGTGCGGGTCGAAGATCTCCTCGGCTACCACCTTGCGGGCGGCCGTATCAGTGGCGGCCATGCGCAGCAGTTGCTGCATCTTTTCGTAGCGCTCGAACTGGTCGTCGGCCGACGGCGGGGCCAGCACAGCCGACTTGAGGGTGGCGAGCGTCTCGTCGGCCCGGGCCGACGCAGGCGACATGGCCAGCGCAACAGTGGCGATGGCCAGAAACCCCAAGAGGATTCGAAGTTGTCTACGCCAACTGGCCATACGGCCTCCACGCCTGCGCTGCAGAGCAGCCAACCACGCAAGCCGGCGCGTGATCGGAAAGTTCAAGTATAGCTGCCCGCCGGAAACGGACAAGGCCGAAAACGCGCAAAGCGTTTGGCACCGTTGGCCTTGTAAACAGCAGGCGTGAGCAGATCACGCAACGAATTCCCTCTCCCCTTGCCCTTGCCCCCTTCACCCCTTGCCCCCGCCTGCCCACGATCACGCTGCCCCGGCCGCCACGCGCAACCCGTAGCGGAACAACAGTGTGGCCAACACCGCGCCGCCAAAGTCCGCTGCGAGGTAGATCCACAGCGCGCCCGGCGAGGCCATGCCGGCCACCACCAGACCCACCGCCACCGCCGGGTTGAACACCGCGCCGGAGATCGGCCCGACCGACCACGCACCGGCCATCACCACGGCTCCGATGGCTGCGCCGTACCACGGATTGCCGGACGCCGCCGGTAGCGCCGCGACGTTGAGAATCACCCAGACCAGCGCGAACGTGAACAGCACCTCGGCCAGCAGCGCGCCAGCGATGGCCATGTCGCCGCCCGCCTTGATCGCCACCTGCTGCGCGTCGAGCAGCACGATCACACACAGCGCGGCACCGATCGCGCCGACGACTTGCGCACCGATGTACGGCCCGATGTCCTTCCGCGCGAACGTGCCGCGCAGCCAGAACGCGATCGTCACGGCCGGATTGAAGTGTGCCGCCGAGACCGGCCCGCAAGCGTACACCAGCGCCATCAGCCCGATGCCCACTGCGGCAGGAGCCAGGCCCGGCGGCGCGAGGTGCACGGCCAGGCCGATGATCAGCACCAGGAAGAACGTGCCGACCAGTTCGTAGATGTAGCGTTGCACGGGCGGCTCCGTGGCCGGCTCGGGTGTTGAGTCGGCCGGGATTGTCGTTCCCGCTGTTCAGAATGTATGAGCGCGAGCCAAACGAACCCGGACTCGCCGCCACACCCGCCAGACCCGCCAGACTCGCCATTGGAACAGCCCGCCGGTTGGGGCGGGCTGTCCGTGGGTCCGAGCCAGAAGGGCAGGCGATGGTGTCAGTCGAGTTGCGTGCTGCTCGCGAGACGAGTTGTGAAGCGAGGATGCAGAGCGAGCAGCGTCGGTGTCCTGTCCCGGTTGTGTCCGTCGAGTTGCACGGCTGGTTGCGTGTCCCGGATGTGCTATCGTCGGTCGGTCTGGTTGCGCCCGGCGCGGACCCGGTGCGCGTCAGTACTGCAAAGCCGGATGACTGAAGCGCAATCGATGTGCCACCCGTGAGAATTTCTGTAAGTGTTTTCATCGGTTTGGTTTGCAGTATTCTTGTGAAGTGGCAGATATGTCCGACGAGTTGGGCGTATCAGACCGTCATGACCCGTCCAGCACAACATTATTGTCGCAAGCATCTATATTTGAGCTTGTTATGACAATTGTTCATAATTCCAGGCAACTGTCCAGAAAGTGAACACTCTGATGCCCCAGTCAGACCTTCGCTTGCGGCCCCGCAAGGCCGATGGCCACAAGGGCACTTTCGGACACCTCCTCGTTGTGGCCGGGTCGCGTGGCATGGTCGGCGCTGCCTGCCTCTCCACGCTGGCTGCGCTGCGCTCCGGTGTCGGCCTGGTCACGCTTGCAACCGCGGCCGGCGTGCAGCCCGTCGCGGCCGGGCGGTGCATCTCGGCGATGACCGTGCCGTTGCCCGAGACCGCCGACGGCAGCGTGTCCGACGGCGCCCGCGCCACGGTCAGTCCGTTCATTGCACGCGCCAACGCCGTTGCGATCGGCCCCGGCCTGACCACCGACGCCGAGACCGCCACCTTCGTGCGCGCCCTGCTCCGCGAAGACCTCGGCCTGCGACCGGCCGTGGTCGATGCCGACGCGCTCAACGCGCTGGTCCGGCACCTCGACGACGTGCCCGCCGACGCGTGGGCGCGGCTCGTGCTCACGCCGCACCCCGGCGAGTTCGCGCGCCTCATCGGCCAGCCGGTGGCCGCAATCGTGGCCGACCCGGACGCCGCCGTGGCGCAGTTCGCCGAGTCGCACCCGGGCGTGACGCTCGTGCTCAAGCTGCCCCGCACGCGCATCATCGGCGGCGACGACCCGACCGTGCACGTCAATCGCAGCGGCCACGTCGGCCTGGCCACCGGCGGCAGCGGCGACGTGCTCACGGGGATGATCGGCGCATTGCTCGCGCAGGGGTATCCGCCGCTCGACGCGGCGCGCATCGGCGTGTTCGTGCACGGTCGCGCCGGCGAGTTGTGCGCATCGCGACTCGGGCCGATGGCGATGACGTCCGAGGACCTGCTCACCGACCTGGCGGTCGCGTGGCGCGAAGCCGGCGGATAGTACCGTGGCGTGACGACACGTT
>JBFWQT010000344.1:0-7881 GCA_050249295.1 Planctomycetota bacterium | reverse complement strand
GACCACACGGCCTCGCTGAGCTTCTGCTGGCAGGCGGTGTCGCACAGCTCCTCGGCGTCGTCGGCCACGGCGGCCAGGTCGTGCAGCAACTGTCGGAGTGCCCGCTGGTAGGTGTTCATCGCGAAGCGCGGTGCGGCGGTCGGTCGGTCGGCCGGGAAGTCCACGAGTGTAGCGCGCCGCCCGGCGAACGGAACGGCATGCCCCTGGACGCGACGCCTCCGGCCAAATACCATGCAGCCACCCGGGTCGGCCGCTACCGCTCTCACCGCACGCAGGCGCGCGACCCCATCCTTCAATTCAGCCAGGTCCCGGAGATTCCCATCATGGTCCAGCGCACCTTCAAGGTCTGGCGCGGCAACAAGGACGGCGGCGAGTTCAAGGAGTACCAGGTCGAGGTCGAGGAGGGCATGGTCGTTCTCGACGTGATCCACCGCATCCAGGCGCAGCAGGCCAACGACCTGGCGGTGCGCTGGAACTGCAAGGCCGGCAAGTGCGGGTCGTGCTCGTGCGAGATCAACGGCCGGCCGAAGCTGAGTTGCATGACGCGCATGAGCACGCTGCCGGCCGAGGGGCCGGTGACGGTGCAGCCGATGCGCACCTTCCCGATCATCAAGGACCTGGTGACCGACGTCTCGTGGAACTACGAGCAGAACAAGCGGATCCACCCGTTCACGCCGAAGCGCAAGGACGGCCAGCCGCTGAAGATGAGCCAGGCGGACGTCGATCGCGTGCAGGAGTTCCGCAAGTGCATCGAGTGCTACCTGTGCCAGAACGTGTGCCACGTGCTGCGTGACCACGGCCGCAAGGACGCCTTCGTCGGCCCGCGCTTCATGATCCGTCTGGCCAGCCTCGACATGCACCCCGAGGACGGCGTCGATCGCATCGAGAAGATCCGCAACGACTACGGCAGCGGCATGTGCAACATCACGAAGTGCTGCACCGAGGTCTGCCCCGAGCACATCCAGATCACCGACAACGGCATCATCCCGCTCAAGGAGCGCGTGGTGGATCGTTACTACGACCCGATCGCGTGGCTGCTGCGCATGGTGATGGCCGCGTTCGGTCGCAAAGGCGACGACCGCGTGAAGGTGTGAGCAGCGAGTGGTTGCGTGGCCTATAGGTGGATTGAAATCGTCCGTCGGGAGTTCTTCCTGAACGGCAAGCCGGACAAAACAGGCCCGCTGGAGCCTCCGAATTCCAGAAACTTCAAAGATGACTACAGGGTCGATACACCAAGAGCCCGCGACAACCCCGAGTACCAACACGGTTTCATTGGCGATCAGTCCAGCGCTTCGAAGGGCGATGCGCCGGGTATCTGGGTGCCACAAAACACCCCTGATCTGGCCAGTTATTTTGGCTATCCGGCCGGCTTTCCGGTCGCCAACGTAGAGTTGGACTTTTATTGGTTTTTTGAAGCATTTCTCATCTGCGTTGATGACAATTCGGTGGTGCAGAGCGTGTCGTTTATGTGCAAATTCAACATCACCCGACGTGATGCCACAGTTACGACATCAGTTAGCGGGACGCCGCCGTCATACGGCGACGGACCGACACACGCCTTCAAACAGATGTTTGGCGGTGAAGGCGGCGCCTTCAAGTTCAATGGCAACCCGCCGAATTGGGGAGCTCGACGGCAATGAGATTATCTGTTTCCGGCTGCCTTCTGGCGATGCCGATAGCGGCGGCATTGATTGGCTGCAGCAGTCTGCCAACCAGGCTTGAGCCCGCTTCCTGCCCCGTTGCCTTCGTCGAACCTGGCCCGATCGACAACTACGGTCGCGTGGAGATGTCAGCAGCTCTTCGCGCGCGCCTCCGGGAAGCCAGGGCAGTAGATGTTGCACGCGTTGCTGAGGGAATCCGGGACCTCGATCCAGAGGAAGCTGCATATTGCCTTTTCTTGGCGTCAGCCATGCCATTGCGCAAACTGATCGCGGCCGCTGCGCGCAGTGAACTGCCGAAGTTGGTTGACCAGGAGTATCACTCGTCCTTGCACACGGCGATCTCCGCGTACTTGCGCAACGTACATGGTTATGTGGGCCCAGTTCCGTGGCGGGAACAACCTGATGCGCCCCCACTCAATCGGGCAATGGTCCCTGGTATGACCGCCATGATCGACGAGTGCCTGGCGCGGGCGACTCCGGAGACCGAGTAGCATTGACGCTTCAAGCTGGCTGAACACTGTAACGCCGGATTGGCCGCTTCCATACGACCGCTTCCGATCCGGGTTCCGCTGACGCCCGCGCGCGACGCGCAGACCTATCTGCAGAATGGCATCACGGCGATCACCGCCAACAACCCGTACATCCCGGCCGCAGTCGGTGCCAGCGCGCCGACGTCCGATCGCATCGAGAAGATCCGCAACGACTACGGCAGCGGCATGTGCAACATCACCAAGTGCTGCACCGAGGTCTGCCCGGAGCACATCCAGATCACCGACAACGGCATCATCCCGCTCAAGGAGCGCGTGGTGGATCGTTACTACGACCCGATCGCGTGGCTGCTGAAGAAGGTGTTCGCGATGTTCGGCCGCAAGGACGACCGCGTGAAGGTGTGAGGCGTTGCCGAGGAGTCAGAGCCGCGCCACGAAGCAAGCGGCCACGGGAGCAGACCACCGCTGGATCGCTGCGGCATGCTCACAGCGGCCCAATGGCGGGGCGCGATCAGTTCTCGCTGCCGGTGACCGCTTCGCTGCCGCTGCCGGTGCCGCTGCCGGGCCGGCCGCTGTCTTCCGGCGGCGTGCCACCACCATCACCATTGCCACCATTGCCAGCACCCTCCGGCGCCTTCTCCGGCATCGTCGTGCCACCACCACCGCCGTTCACGTCCTGCGGCGCGGGGCCGGGGTCGCGCGGCCGCACGGTGCGCACACCGGGACGACCCGCGTCGTACCACTTCTGCCAGTCGGTCGCGTCATCGCCGAGGTCCTGGCCGGTGATGCCGACCAGCGCGAGCCGACTGACGCTGCGGATATCCTCCTCGCGGTTGCTCAGCATCTTGATCAGCTGCAGCACCGCGCGGTCAGCCTTCGCGCGCAACAGGCCCAGCGAGTAGATCGCCGCCTTTCGCACATCGCGCCGGCTGTCGCCGAGCTTCGACACCAGGTCCATCACCACCGACTCGTCGCCGATGTGGCCCAGCGCGAGGATCGCGCGCTCGCGCACATGCGCATCGTTGTCGCGCAGCTTCTCGCTGATCGCCGCGATGAGCTGGTCGTTGCTCACGCCGTTGGCCGAGACCGGGCCGCCCTGGCTCATCCGGCGCTGGCAGCTCTCGCGCAGCATCTCCACGGTCTGCGTGCGCACACTCGGATCCGGGTCCTCGAGCATCGCCACGAGCGGCTCCACGTACTCCGGACGGCCCGACCGACCGAGCGCGATCACAGCGTCCTCGCGAACCCACGGATCCGGATCGACCAGCGCCTGGGCCTCGATCTGCTGCAGGCCGCGCGGGTCGCCGATGTAGGCCAGCGCCTCGACGAGCAGCAGGCGGATGTCGGGCTCGGGCTCGGCCGCGAGCCGCTGGATCATGTCGTCGAGCAGCTCGGGATGCTCACCCTGGCGCAGCCCGCGGCCCAGCGCCTCGGCAGCCGCCGCGCGCACCTCGGGGTACTCGTCGGTGATGTACGTGGCCATCGCGAGCAGCAGGTCGTCGCGGGTCGGGTACGGGTTCCAGTTCTTCGGCAGCGGATCGGGCGCCGGCTTCCCACCGGCGTACTCCCGCGTGAACTCCAGCCGGCCGAGCTCGGCCAGGCCGATCAGCGCGCAGTAGCGGGTGTGCGGCCGTTCGTTGCGGTCGGGCGCCAGCACGCGGTTGACCAGCAAGCGGACCGCCTCGACGGCCAGCGTGGAGTTGTCGACGAAGCCGAGGCCGATTGCCGAGGTGCGACGGCGCTCATGGCTGCCGCCGTGCATCAGCACGAACTCCATCGCCGGCAGGTAGGGCTTCACCCGGCTGACCACCCGGGTCCGCGCGGCGTGCGCCTTGCGCATCTCGGCCGGGTTGTTGCTCAGCACGCGGTAGGCCGCGATCATCGAGTCGAGCTCGGCGATGTACTCCGGCGTGATGTCGTCGACCGACTTCTCGCGCTGCAGCCGTTCGGCGAAGCGCGATTCGCCTTCGGCCGTGCGCTGCCGGCCCGAGCACCCGACGGCGCAGCCCAGCGCGGCGAGCATCATGGCGACCAGGCCGACGGCGTGGACGGCAACAGGCGTTCGGGTGGGCGTACCGGTGGTCGACAACATGGTTGCGCTCGGGCTCACGACGGCGATGGTGCAGCGAGTGTGGTGGAGGCGGGCCGCCCCCGATGTAGAGGAAACGACGGGGCGGGGCCGGGGTTGGGTCAGACCTGTGGACGCGGAGCGTACCCTGGCGAGCCGGAACTGTCCGTGGATTGCTTCGGACCGCGGGACCGTGGAACCCGGACCCCCGGGCGGCAGCCCGCGGGCTTGAATGTCCGGCATGGAGTTGTATCGCAGTAGCGCCGCCCGAGGTCGCACCCACGCACCCTCGTCCCACCATGCCCGACTCCACCGGTGACTTTCCGACCACGCGGCTGCGCCGGATGCGCTCCGACGACTGGGCCCGCCGGATGGTCCGCGAAACCACCGTCTCGGCCGACAACCTGATCTGGCCGGTGTTCGTGCGCGAAGGCACCAACCAGCGCGAAGCCGTGCCGTCGCTGCCCGGCGTGCACCGCCTGAGCATCGACCTGCTCGTGGCCGCGGCGCGCGAGGCGGCCGACCTCGGCATCCCGTGCCTGGCGGTGTTCCCGGTGGTCGACCCGTCGCTGAAGACGCCCGGCGGCGAGGAGGCGTGCAACGGCGACAACCTGGTCTGCCGGGCGGTGCGCGAGCTGAAGGCGCAGGTGCCGCAGATCGGCGTGATGACCGACGTCGCGCTCGACCTCTACACCACGCACGGCCACGACGGCGTGCTGCGCGACCACCGCGTGGACAACGACGCGACGATTGCGGTGCTGGTCGAGCAGGCGCGCGTGCAGGCCGCGGCCGGGTGCGACATCCTCGGGCCGAGCGACATGATGGACGGCCGCGTGGGCGCGATCCGCCGGATGCTCGAGGCCGACGGCCGCCACCTGACGAAGATCATGAGCTACGCGGCCAAGTACGCCTCGGCGCTCTACGGCCCGTACCGCGACGCCGTCGGCAGCAAGAGCAACCTGGGCGCGGCCGGCAAGCACAGCTACCAGCAGGACCCGGCCAACACCGACGAGGCGCTGCGCGAGGTGGAGATGGACATCCGCGAGGGTGCCGACATGGTGATGGTCAAGCCGGGCACGTTCTACCTCGACATCGTGCGCCGGATCCGCGAGCGCTTTGCGGTGCCATTGTTCGCGTACCACGTGAGCGGCGAGTACGCGATGATCCGCGCGGCCGCCGCGAACGGCTGGATCGACGGCGACCGCGTGATGCTCGAGGCGATGGTGTCGTTCCGCCGCGCCGGTTGCAGTGGTGTGCTGACGTACGCCGCGCTCGACCTGGCCCGCGCGATGGCCGGCGGATGAATGCCGGGCGAAGTCCGCGAATCGCCTCGCTCCAGCCGTCCAGGCGCCAACTTGGCGCCAGAAGACTTCCATCCTCCGGCTCGCCTGGACACGATTACGCTGACGGCCACTTGTCACGGCTCGTTGTCGACTCCCCGTAATGCGCGAACCTCGACGGCGGACGGGCCGCCATCGAGGTTCGCGAGGTTCGCCGTATCTGCAGCGCGATGCGATGCGACGCGATCAGCCGCCGATCTTCGAGAGCGCGGCCTGCGCCGCGGCCTTGACCTTCGGCTCGGTGTCATCCAGCGCTTCCTTCAGCGCCGCGGTCGCACCGGCCGCGGCCTTGCCGATCTGGCCGAGCGTCTCGGCGGCGACCTCGCGCAAGCGGGCGTTGGGATGCTTCAGCGTTTTCGCGATCGCGTCCGTCGCCTTGCCGGCTTCCTCGCCATACTTGCCGAGCGTGCGCAGCACATAGAAGACGAGGATCAGGTCGTGATCACCGAGCACCGTCGACAGGCCGGCCACGACGGCCTCCGCGCTGCCACCGATCTGGCCGATGGCGCTGGCAGCGGGGCGACGCAGCGTGCTCGACGCGTTGATGTCGGTCACGATCTTGACCAGGCCGGGCACGACCGGACCCGACGCCTTGCCGATCTTGCCGAGCGAGTTGATCGCGTTGATGCGCAGGTGCTCGATGTTGATCGGGTTCTCGGCGATCTCGCGCAGCGCGGGCACCGCGGGGGCAGCCGCTTCGCCGATCTCGCCGGCGCAGATGATCGCGGCGGTATGCGACGCGACGGCGCCCTTCTTGATGGCGGCGACCACGGCCGGCACGGCATCAACCGCGGCCGGACCGATGCGGCCGAGGGCCTCGAGCGCGCAGGCATGCACCGACACGTCCTGGCCGTACTCGTTGTCGCGCTCGAGCACCTTGACGATCTCGGGCACGGCGGCCACGCCGGCGGGGCCGATCGCGGCGATGGCACGGAGGCAGGCCACGCGCACGGGGGTCATGTTGTCGAGGAAGTCGTTGCAGCACTTGCCGAGCGAGAGCGCAGCCGGTGCCGCCTTGGCGCCCATTGCGGCCAGCTTGTTGGCGGCGTCGCGGCGCGCCATCACGTCGTCCGACCCGAGCTTCTCGACGGCCGCGGCAATCGCCTGCTGCTCATCGGCGCCGGGATCCTGGGCAAGCGCGGGGGCCGCGGTGGCCACCAGCATCAGCACGACAATCGCCAGCAGCACGCCGATGCCGCCGAGGGGAAGAGAACAGTTGAATCGCATGACGTAGTTCCGGTGAGAGTGTCGGTTCGTTCGTTCGTTCGGTATCGGTATCGGTATCGGTATCGGTCGCGCAGCCGCGCCGACGCGCCGGCAGCCGGCAGTGACGTGGCGGAGTGCGGCTGCCTGCAACTGGCAAGTCAGGTCCGCGCAGCCTAGCTTCCGGCCGGGCCGGACACCACCCTGCCCCGTCCGTCGCCACGCCATTGCGCCAGTCGTCCGACCGGCCAGGGTGTGGCGCCGCAGTTGGAAAACAGCCGGGCGCGGCCGAGCCCCTGGAAAACCGTGCGAACCGCCGGTCAAACGGTCAGCCGAGCCGCTTGCAGAACGCGGCGAGGTCGTCGAGCGACGCGATCGGCGTGATCAGCCGGACCTGGCTGTCGCGCATCACGTGGCCGGTGGTGAGCATCGGCATCCAGCTGGCATGCACGCCAACGGGCTTGGTGGGCTGTTTGCGCAGGTCATCGATGTACGCGATGTTCCACGCGGCCATGACCTCGGCCAGGGTGCCGATGCTGCCGCGCAGCGTGACCGACGCGACGGAGAGGTCGCAGAGCATGGCGATGCGCTGCAACAGCGACGGCGCCGGCAGTTCGACGCTGACCCACGGGTTGGCGCCGTCGCGGTCGGGGAACAGTGCCGGCACGGTGACGCCGATGACCTGCGCGCCGGCCTCCGCGGCACCCTTCGATACGGCTTCCATCGCGCCCATGTACCCGCCGTTGATCACGCCGAAGCCGGCCGTGGCAATGCAGCGGCCCCACGCCACAGCCTCTTCGTATTGCTCGTCGCCGGGCCGGCAGCTGGACGAACCGAAGACGGCAATGAAGCGCGAGCGCATGGCGGACTCCGGCGGTGGCGTGGCGGTGGCGTGGCGGTGGCGGGAATCATATCGGATGTGCCCGCGGCAAGGGCAAGGGGCGGCGGTTCCGCGACGACCGGAGAGGAGCCGTTTGACTCTTGCTACAGCGAATCACAAGTCCTCGTCCCATCAAAGCAGCCCTCCGGGCGAGCCGGGGTGTAAGCCCGATTGGCGCCAAGACAAGAGCCGCGGGCGCCAGCGCTCGGGCCGCGAGGGCCCCCCGGCACCGAGCAAACGA
>JBFWQT010000343.1:0-7887 GCA_050249295.1 Planctomycetota bacterium | reverse complement strand
TGGATTTCGCGGAATGGGACAGGGAAGACAACATCCTCGGTTCATCTCCGTGTCCTCCGTGTCCTCCGTGGTCAATCCTGCATGTATCGAAGCGGGCAAGGGCAAGGGCAAGGGCAAGGGCAAGGGCAAGGGCAAGGGCAAGGGGCCATCCCGCTTCACGGCAACTGGTCCACCTGACACAATGCCCCACACACACACCGCCACGACCGACGCCTGCGACCATGGCAGCCCCCACCCGCCCCGCGGGAAGCCACGATCACCAGCACCACGCGGCCGCGCCACACGCTGACGGCAAGGCCGCCGGGACAACGCACTCCCACCGCCTCCCCGCCGGACACCCGGACCAGATCCGCCCACTACTGCCCGGCGACTCCGGCAGCGGATCCACCGCGCAACTCGCACGCGGCGGACTGATCGGCAAACTCAGCGGCCACACATGGTTCGCGCCCGCCGTGATGCTGACCATCGCGCTCGTGCTCGGCGTCACCCACATGGAAGTCCTGGCCTCGCTCAAGGCGAAGCTGCGCGCCGACCTCAACACCATCATCGACGCCGACGTCACGGCGCTCGACATCTGGCTCACCTCGCGCGACGACGCGGTCCGCTCCATCGCCGACAGCAAGGCCCTGCGCGACCTGGTGGGCTCGCTCTACCACGCCAACCACACCGGCACCTTCGACGCCGAGGCACTGCGTGCGCGCCCCGAGCAGGCCGCCCTGCGCGCGTACATGAAGCCGATCGTCGAATCCAACGGCTTCCGCGGCTTCACCATCGTCGACATCCACCACCAGGTGATCGCCAGCGAGATCGACGGCTCTGTCGGCACAATCCTCAAGGAATCCCTGTCCAGCGTCGTGGCGGCGTTCTCGGCCGGCAAGACGCTGATCACGCCACCGTTCAAGTCGAGCTTCACGTATGCCGACGGCGTAAAGGCTGGCGACCCGGTGATGTTCGCCGTGACGCCGATCCGCGAGCCAGACAGCGATCGCGTGATCGCCGGCTTCGCGCTGCGCATGAATCCCGACGACGTGCTCGCCCGCATCGTCTCGGTCGCGCGGCCCGGCTCCACCGGCGAGCTCTACCTGTTCGATCGCAACGGCGTGATGCTCTCGCGCAGCCGCTTCGAGGATCAGCTGCGCGCGGCCGGGCTGATCAAGCCGGGCCAGTCGTCGGCGCTGAACATCGACCTGCGCGACCCGCAGGTGAACCTGACGCAGGGCCAGCAATCGCGCGTGCCGATCGCGGCGCGCGCACTGACCCTGCCGGTGGCCAATGCGATCTCGGGCGAGCCAAACTGGCGCGGCGCCAACGTCGACGGCTACCGCGACTACCGCGGCGTGCGTGTGGTCGGATCGTGGCGCTGGCTGCCGGACCGCAACATCGGCGCCATCTACGAGCAGGATGTCGACGAGGCGTGGGACCGCCTGCTGCTGCCGATGCGCGCGCTGTGGGTGGTGTTCGGCCTGGTGCTGCTGTTCGTGATCGCCAGCCTGGTTGGCACGCGCATCAATCGTCGCCTGCGCGACAAGATCAGCGAGGTGAAGGAGGAGGCGCGCCAGCTCGGCCAGTACAGGCTCGAACAGCTGATCGGCGAGGGCGGCATGGGCTCGGTGTATCGCGCGAGCCACGCGATGCTGCGCCGGCCCACCGCCGTGAAGCTGGTGCGGGCCGAGCACGCCACGCACGAGAGTCTGGTGCGCTTCGAGCGCGAGGTGCAGATGACCAGCCGGCTCGCGCACCCCAACACGATCGCCGTCTTCGACTACGGTCGCACGCCCGACGGCGTCTTCTACTACGCAATGGAGCTGCTGCCCGGCCTCTCGCTGCAGCAGCTGGTCACGCAGTACGGCCCGCAGCCGGCCGCGCGCGTGATCCACATCCTCGTGCAGGTCTGCGGATCGCTCGCCGAGGCGCACAGCGTCCGGCTGATCCACCGCGACGTGAAGCCGGGCAACCTGATGCTCTGCAACCGCGGCGGCGTGCGCGACTTCGTCAAGGTGCTCGACTTCGGCCTCGTGAAGCTCATGCCCGGCGCCGGCATCAGCCCTGCCGGCGACGACCCGGACCAGTCGCGCGCCGACTACCTGATCGGCACGCCGCACTACATGTCGCCGCAGCAACTGCTGCAGCCCGATGCCGTCGACGAGCGCGCCGACGTGTGGTCGCTCGGCGCCGTCGGCTACTACCTGCTGACCGGCAGGCCCGCGGTCGAGGGCAGCGGCGTGATGGACGTGATCTCGTGGCACATGCAGCGACGCATGCCCGTGCCGCCGTCGCAGCAGCCCGGCATCGCGCCCGTCGCGCCCGACCTCGACCGGCTGATCATGCGCTGCATCGCGCACGATCCGTCGGACCGGCCGTCCGGCATGGACGAGCTGAGCGAGGCGTTCGAGAGGTGCGCCGACCATGGTCGCTGGACGCGCAGCGACGCGAACGCGTGGTGGCAGCATCACCGGCCGGACCAGCTGGGTGCCCACCCGACCGACGCGACATCGTCGGAACCGCTCGTCGAATCCTGACCGCGCCAGCGAACCGTTGTAGACTCGCGGTGTTGCCGATCGCCTGCCATCGGACGAGCCGCCGGATGAGTGACGCTGACGACGCCCTGATGAAGCAACTGCGCGAAGACACGCGCTACCGGCCGGAGGCGTATTCCTTCATCTTCGACGCGCTGCGTTACACCGTGCGCATGCTCGGCCTCGACCGGCTGCCCGACGACGCGACGCGCGAGGAGCGGCACGTCAGCGGCCAGCAATTGCTCGAAGGTGTGCGCCGGCTCGCGCTGCGGCAGTTCGGCTTCCTGGCGAAGACGGTGTTCGAGAGCTGGGGCATCCGCACCACGCGCGACTGGGGCGAGATCGTGTTCAACCTGATCCGCACCGGCCACATGAACAAGCAGGAGCGCGACGACATCCGCGACTTCATCGGCGGGTACGAACACGACGAGGCGCTCGAGGCGGCGTACTTCCGCGACGGCCTCTACCACGAAGATCGCATCGACGCGTCGGTCGCGGTGGTGGGTCTGGAGCCGCCCGGCCCGCTGCCGCCAGCGCCTCCGTCGGGTGGCCTGACCGACAGTGGCGAGGAGATTGTGTTCGGGTTGCCGGGCGAGATCGGCCCGGACCCGGATGACGACGACGATGACGACGACGACGACGACGCGGATGTCGACATTGACCTCGGCGGCGGCGGTGGCGACGCCAGTGACGACGACGACGGCATCGAGGATTCCGGCGAGGATTTCTGAGCGCCGCGTTGGTCGGGTGCCGTAGCTGCGCCTGCTGCAAATTGCGCGCGGCCCGTCTTGCGACGGGCCGCGTGATTTTTCCGGATGGAGCGTAACGGGATCGAACCGTTGACCTCATCGCTGCCAGCGATTTCAGCGCCTCTTGTGGAGTGTCCGGTCCGGACGAGCAGATGCCTTTCAAACCAAGTATCTAAAGTCATTCCAGCCTGTTCATTGCTTTCCAACACTCCCTCGGTGATAATCACGAAACCGTGTGCCGGAGGGTGTGCCGGGTGTGCCCGAAGGTGTGCCAGGTCCGGCCGCCAACAGTACCGGAAGGAGGGATTGGCATGGCATTCGTAAGCAAGACACGGAAACGCGGAGTCAACCGCTGGCGGATTGTGTGGGACGACGCCACGAAAGGCGCCGGGCGCGAAGGACGCCGAGAGACGTGGTGCGACAGCGGCGACCATGATGAAGCGCTGGATGCCGCTGGCCTGCCGCCGACAGAACGCGCGGCACTGGCCAACGGGGCGCGCAAGGCCGACCAGCGCTCCGCACTATTGAAGGCCTATGAGGCGCTGGAACTGGTGAAACTCCGCGATGCCGCGCGAACGCGAGCCACCGGCCTGGTGCCGGCCCACGAAACGCCGATGCCAGCACTGATCGATGCCTACTGCGACTTGCTGCGCGACCGGGCCGGGCTGCCGCGTGAGGATCCCGAAGTGAAGCCGCCCGACCCCGGCTGGCGCCACATCGTCGCGAACCGGGAGCGCAGCGCGGTGTCGACGCGGCAGGCACTGCGTACACTGGAGGCGTTTCGCAACTCGCTGCCTTCCGGCCTTGCGTCCGGCGGTATGAGCGGCGAGTTCCTGCGTCGCTTTCTGAGCGATGCCCGGGCGGAACACGGTTGGTCAGCGGTCACCACCAATCGGTACCGCGACACGCTGCGCGGTTTGTTCTCGGCATTCACTCCCTCGGCCCGCAAACGCTACTTCAGGTCCAACCCACAAGAGTGGTTCGCCGAGGAAGTCGAAGCTCTGCCCGAAGGGCGGCGCCACGTCATCACCTACTCGGCCGCCGAGGTCATGGCGTTCCTGGAGGCGGCGGAGCGGCGTGCGGACCCGGATCGAGTGGTGATGGTGACGCGTCGCAAAGGCAGGGCCGGCAAGGTCGAAAACTACACACAGGAGATCGGACCAGACCCCGCGCCCGTCCTGCAGTGGGCGCTGCTGCTTGCCTGCACGGGCGTGCGGCGCAGCGAGGCCGCCGCGTTGCGGTGGAACGACTGCGACCTCGTGCATGGCGTGCTGCACGTCTACTCGACCAAGACCCGGGAACCGCGATACGTGCCGTTGCTCGGCGACCCGCAGGGCGACATAGCGCCCGGGATGCTGAACGTGCTGAAAGCGTGGCGTCAGCAAAGGCCGCACGACAGCCACGTCCTGCCCTCCGAAGCGGCCACGCCCTGCTTTCCGAAGCACGCTTGGGATGCGGTGTGCGAGTCGACCGGAGTCCGCCTCACCCCGCAGGGCCTGCGCCGCACGTTCGAGAGCATGCTGGCAATGATTGGCATTTCCGCCGGGCTTGCCGGTTTCTGGCTCGGCCACAGCGTTCGCGTCGCCGAAGCCCACTACCGTGCCTACCGTCCGGGGCGACTGCCGGGCTCGACGGTGGAAGAGGCGCTCGGATTGCAGCCCTTCCTCGCGCGCGAAGCCAGCGGTGGCGGCACGCTTCATGCAATCCGAGAACAAGCGTGAGTCGATCTGAGCGGCAAGGGAAAGCGTTGAACCAAACTGCCATCATATATACCCTTCAATGTAAGCAGTGGTTTGCCGAATGGCCATCAGATGAACGCGCCCTCTTCCGAGGCATCGCCCACTCCAGCGCTGGCAGTTCTTGAATCGCATCGGGCTGACGCGAGCCGCGTCGACCTCGCCAGGCTGATGGCTCTGTTTGACGTCGAGCGAGAGTACCTGTCCCACCTGGCGCGGAAGGTGTGCGACGAGGTGCGCAGTTGGTTGCAGGGAATTCGGGAGCACGTTGGAGAAATCGCCACGAAGGGTGCGTGGTTGGATCGTTGCTTGGTGACCGGTGAGCGAACCTGGCCGGACACGCTACGGACAATCGCGGAGGTCACACAGCAGTGGATCGGCCAGCAACTTGAAAAGACAGATCGTTTCGCGAGCAGCCCGTGGGCGTCTCTGACGTTGCTACACGTGGTTGGCCGGCCATGTCGGTTCCCGCGCCACAACGGCCGTGGCCTCTGGCGAAGCGACCCGGTCAACGCGGCGCTGCATCCAGACCGTCGCGCCGGCCATGCGTTTGACACTCGCTACGTTGTAACGGCAGGTCTGATGTGGGACGCCTGCCTCGACTCAATCGACGGAGCGATTCTGCAGAGTACCGATTGTCTGCGCTCGGCGATGCGACAGAATCGTTGGTATCGGGCAGTCCTGATTCGCCACATGATGGCTACACGCCTGAAGCGGGTGACCACCTTACTGGGTGAGAAGCAGCGGCGGGCCGGAACTGCATTGGGTCTCATCCTCGACATGGCCGAGGAGTTGTCGCCGGCCGGGCTCCCCGATTCCGTCGCTTCATTGCTCGCCGCCTCGGGTGCGAGGCTGACACAGATGGAGAAGCAACACGCTGACTGGATTGCCAATGGGACGCCGCTCAACGAGGAACTCGCGACCGGGTACCTCGAGCTCTACCTGTTCCTCCAACACGGGCTCCTGGACGGCGTCCACATCCCGCCTGCCGTCAACGTGTCCACCGCAACCCGGGCAGCAGCGGCTGACCCCGTTGGCGACTCCGGCAGTTCATCGCCAGTCGGAGTACTACCGACACCGGGGCCGAGGTCGAGCCAAGCCTCAGGCGCAGCCGTCGACGATCCAGCACCGGATCGTCCCTTCCCGCTCGTCGCCGCCACCTTTGCAGACTGCGCGATCGCGCCGGGCACTGACGACCTGGGTCGCCCGATAGTGCACATCCGCGTCGGCAACGGCCGCTGGCAGGTTGCACAGGCAAGCGCCGCAGTCTGTCGCGTCCTGGAAGCATGGACCAGGAGCAACTGCCAGCCGGACTTTCACGCACCGCAGTTTCTCAAGGACGACCCCGGCCGGTTCCGCAAGTGGTTCGCGACGTACTTCAAGGTTGCCGCGCCGGGCGAGCCGCTCCAATCCGGCGATGCAAAGGGCTGGTATCTGGCTCGTTGGCGTACTGGCAGGCCCGGCGAATCCCGCAGCCGCTCCGCACGGCTACAATACATGCCCGCCGACAAGCTCGACTACGTTGACCGTTCTGCGCCTGACGAGGAGGACGGTGACGACTGCGGTGACGACGATTGAAGTGGTTGCGCCGGCGGCGCCCTCAGTGGGCAACAGCCATCAACCCGAAGCCACAGTGACGCCCGGCTCCAATCACGAGGGGGCCGGGAACGCGGACCGGGTGCATGGCTGCCGAACCATCGTGGAACCGTAGCATCAGGTGCACCGCGGTCTCGCTCAGCAGGTGGCCTGGACGGATATAGCCTTGCGGCCCGTGGCGATCGTACTTGTGGGCCGAGTACGACTTCCGGAAGCGTGAGAATGCGGACCACTCGAACTCGCACGGCTGTTCGATGCCGGCCTGCGCCAGCGCTTTGAGGATGAGCTTGCACGTCTTCTCGGGCTTGTGATCATCGTGGCCAGGAAGAATCACGGGAGTGAAGCTGTGCCACTCGCTGGACGCGTCGGTGTACATTCGCGTCACGCCGTCACCCACGCGGGGCAGCGGCACCAGCAGCGGCGGCTCACGGTCGCCGAACTCGTTACCCACCGGCCGGAGTTGCTGGCCGGCCAGACGACGGGCGACGTGATCGAGCCATGCATCATCGCCGATGGGCGCGATCAGCATCACGCGCCGCACGCCCGGATCGGTGTGCTCGTGTCCCACCGATGGCAACGGCACGTATGAAAGCTGCCGGTGATGGCCCGTGCCATCATTGACATGGCCGGCGATGTAGCTGTCGATCCAGTCATCGGCGACGCGCGCTGGCCGGTCAAACTCCATGCGCTCGATAGCCAGGTGTCGCACCATGCCTGCGATGTGAACCAGTCGACGATGCGAGTACCTTGAACGGCCGCCATCGAGCTCCCGCAGCTCGAAGAGACGATAGGGGCGTTGCCCGGGTTCGTGTTGCGAGCGGTATGCAACTACGTCGAACACGCGCAGGGGTGGCACCGGGCGGAAACCATCGGAGGAGACACGACCGAGAAAGTCGGTGTGCTTGCGCATCAGATCCTCCAGCGTCCCGGTCCGCGGAACGCGCAGCAGCGTCCGACCTGCGGTCGATGGCTGCCAGCTCACTCCGTCGAGTTGCGCCGCCTGCTCTCCCGTGAACAGGGACGCATCCCCCGCCACCATGTCGATCCCCCACCCCAGGTGCGTGATGCAGCGGGCGGCGGAAATCAGTGTCTGGACGTGAGCGTCGACCTCGTTGGCGTTGGCCGGAACCGGGAAGAGGTAGTGCACTGCTTCGCCATCGATTATCGATGGCCGCACATCCTTCTCGGTTCGATAGTCGGCGATACTCGCATCGGCACCGCGGCTCCAAGCGGCCGCGACCTTGTCGGCAACGTTGTCGGGCACGTACAGCCGGTACGGTTGTGAGCTCG
>JBFWQT010000342.1:0-7895 GCA_050249295.1 Planctomycetota bacterium | reverse complement strand
CCGCGCGAGGACGTCGCGCAGCTGGGCATGGCGATTGTGAAGCTGCTGACCGCTGGTGAGGTGCGCGACCAGATAGCCGCGCGCGGTCCCGGGATTGTGCGCGGCGGATTCCTGCCACGTCACATGATCGACGCGACGCTGGCGTTGTACGCGGAACTGCTGGCGACGACGTCGCGGGCGTGACGCAGATATCGTCCGCTACTGCCGGGGCCCACGAGGTTCGAGCGGCTTCGGCGCCAGGTTCGGCCGCGGGCCCAGGTCCGGCGGCGTGAGTGGCTTCTCCTTCAGCATCTGCTCGACGAGTTCGAGCGCCTTCGCCATCTGCGGGTCGCGCCCGGCCGCGTGATCCTGCGGCAGGATCTCGACCACGTGGTGCGGATCGGTGCCGTAGTTCTCGACACGGAAGCCGACATCGTGGAACCAGAAGGAAAACTCGGGCTGCGTCGTCACCGTGCCGTCAGCCAGGCGGTGCCGCGGCCAGATGCCGATCACGCCGCCCCACGTGCGCGTGCCGACCAGCGGGCCAAGCTCGTACATCTTGAACGCGTGCGAGAAGATGTCGCCATCCGAGCCGGCGAACTCGTTGGTCAGGCAGACGATCGGCCCCGGCACGGCCATGTCCGGGTAGGTCATCAGGCCGCCGTAGCGCTGTGTGTCGTAGCCCAGCGCGCGCCGCCGCAGCTTCTCGAGCAACAGCTGGCTGACGTGACCGCCGCCGTTGAAACGCACGTCGACAATCAGGCCGCCGCGCGTGACCTCGGCCTGGAAGTAGCGGTGGAACTCGGAGTACCCGGCCGCGCCCATGTCGGGCACGTGCAGGTAGCCGACCCGGCCGCCGGTGGCCTGGTGCACGTGCGCGCGATTGGCCTCGACCCACTCGCGGTAGCGCAGCGGCCCCTCGGCCGACAGCGCGCGCACGATCACGCGGCGCGGGTTCTTGCCGTCGGCATCACCGAGCGTCAGCTCGACGCGCGAGCCGGCGGTGTAGATCAGCAGCGCGCCGGGTGGCTGCACGTCGCTCACCGGCTGCCCGTTGATCGCCAGGATCGTGCTGCCTTCGGCGACGTTCAGGCCGGGTGCGGCCAGCGGTGAGCTGCGCGCCGGGTCCCAGCAGTCGCCGCGCATGATCTGCTCGACATGCCACAGGCCGTTGGCGTCGCGTCGCAGGTCGGCGCCGAGCTGGCCGACGATGCGGGGCGGCGGCTCGCGATGATCGCCGCCCATCTCGTAGGCGTGCGACGTGCCGAGTTCGCCCTGCATCTCCCACATCAGGTCGGAGAACTCGAGGCGCGTGCCGGGGTCGAGGCGCGACGGGTGGTAGCGATGGAACACGGCCTCCCAGTCGATGCCGGACATGTCTTCGACCCAGAAGTGATCGCGCATCAGGCGCCACGCCTCGCGATACATCTGCACCCACTCCTTGCGCGGGTCGATCGCCAACTTGATGCGCGTGAGGTCGATCCAGCCGGACTTGCGGCCGGGCGCGCCGTCGTCGGGGGCCTTCTCGCCCGCCTTGATCGCGCGCAGCCGCTTGCCGCTGCGGTACACGAGCGTGGCGCCGTCGAGCGCGACCACGAACGAGCCGACCGCGGTGGCGAGCGTCTTCGGTTCGGGCTCGTCGAAGGCGATGCACTCGAGCACGCCCTTCGGCAGCGGGTCGGTCCAGAACGCGCCGCCGAGCGCGCCCTCGACCGGGAAGCTGGTGAGCAGCACCTTGCCGCCCTTGATGCCGGCGATCTGCGCGTACTTCGCCTCGGCCGCCGGAATCGCGATCACGCGATCGCTGATGCCGTCGAAGTCGATCTGCACCGGCTTCGGCTCAGCCTTCTTGTCGTCGGCCTTGTCCGCCTTGTCGTCCGCCTTGTCGTCTTCCTTCTTGTCGTCTGCGTCGTCCGCGTCCTTCTTCTCGTCCTTCGCCTCGTCCGGCTTCTTCTCGCCAAAACCCTTCGGCTTCAGCTCGAACGGCGAGCACTCGTCCTTCTGCAGCGTGATCAGGTACGGCTTCGTCGCGCGCGGGAAGCCGAGATCGAAGTACACCGCGTCGTAGACCGGATCGAACGTGCGGTACGAGAGGAAGTAGAGGAACTTGCCCTCCGGATCCCAGGCCGGGCAGTAGTCGCGGAAGTCGGCGCGAGTGACGTCGTGCGTCGTGCCGGTCGCCACCTCCACGATGCGCAGGTGGATCGTGTAGCGGCTCGACGAGTACGAGTACGCCACCCACTTGCCGTCGGGCGACCACGCGGCGCCCTCGATGCGGTTGTGTTCGCTCTTGTCGAGCACCTTGTGCGTGCCGGCGTCGAGGTCGACGTGGATCAGCTCGAAGCGCTGGTTGCAGAGCACCACCGCATTGGCCGTCGGCGACGCGATCATTTCAATCGGCCGGCCGATCGGCAGGCCATCGTGCCGTTTGCGTCCGGCCAGCGGGTCCTGCGGGTAGACCTCGATCGCTTCCTCGCCGCCCTCATCGCTGATCACAACCAGCGCGTTGCCGTCGTGCAGCCACTGCGCGTAGCGGTAGCGCACGCCGAAGCGCGTGCCGTACTGGCGCGGCGCCTCCTCCCAGAGCGCCATGCCGGCGCACTTGCCGCGCGTGGTCACGGCCACGCTGTGCCCGTGCGGATGCACCGCGTAGCTGTCGAGATGGTCGCTGCCATCGACAAACTTCTTGTGCAACTGCGTGCGCGGGCTGCGGCATTCGACCGGAATCTTCCCGCCGGTGCCGGTCGCGGGGTCGTACTGCCAGAGCTCGGCCGCGCACTGGTAGACGATGCGCCGGCCGTCGGTGCTGGCCGAGCGCACGTAGTAGTCACCGTGGTCCGTGTGGCGCTGCAGGTCGCTGCCGTCGGGCTTGCACGAGTAGAGGTTGCCCACGCCCTCGGGGTCAGCCACAAACCAGATGCGGTCGCCGATCCACATCGGGTTCGCCTGGTTCATGATGTCGTCGGGCGACGAGCCGGCCGGGGTGAGCCGGCGGAACTGGCCGTCGCCGCTGTCGTCAATCCAGATCGTGCCGACGGTGCCGCCGCGGTAGCGCTTCCAGCGCGCGGTGTCGATCGCATTGCCGCGCGCCATCACCATCCGGCCGCCGGGGCCGTACGACAGCTCGCGCGCCGGCCCGATCGGCAGCCTCGTCGCGGTGCCCGACGCGTCGATCGGCAGCGAGTAGATGTGCGGCGGCTGGCGCGTCGGTTCGGCGTGGTTGCTCGAGAACAGCACCTGGCCGTCGGCGGTCCAGCCCACCGTGTTGGCGATACTCGGCGAGAGCCAGCTGATGCGCCACGGCTGCCCGCCCTCGGCCGGCATCACGTAGGCTTCGAGCTGGCCTTCCTCCTTGCCGGTGAACGCAATCCACTCACCCTCCGGCGAGATGAACGGACGCGACACATCGCCGAGCCCCGCCGTGAGCCGCCGCGCGAGCCCGCCCTCGATCGGCACGGTCCACAGGTCGTCGTCGCTGACGAACACCACCTGATCGCCACGCACGCCAGGGAATCGGAGGTAACCACGCTCGTTCATGTCGCTGCTCCGGCAGAGGAAGGTGACGGTGCGGACTGCTGGCCCCGCATGGGATCAATCGGCGCGCGCGGCGGCAAGCGGGGAGTGCCGTGCCTCCCGCCGATCGGGATTGGTGCAGCCAGCCCGACGCGGAGTCGCAGCCGGAGCGAGGGTCGTTGCCGCGATGCCGCGCGAGCCTCGCAACCCACACTCCCGACCCTCGCTCCGGCTTCGCCTGCGCGTCGGGCTGGCTGCATCAGTCCCGATCGACGGATCCCGGTCTGCGCGCCGCGTTGATCCGCCCGCAGGCCTGTGCGACAGTTGAGCGATCCACGACATCAACGCCGGCCACCGACATGAGCGACGACACGCACGACGACCCGACCGGGTCGAGCGGGAGCGGCAGCGGCCCGGGCGATGACACGCCGGAGATCCATCCCGGCGGGTTCGATCCGCTCACCGGCTCGCTCAAGCAGAGCTTCGACGAGGTGTTCGGCGATGTCGATGACGCGGCCGAGCCGGGCGACGGCGACGCGCGGCCGGTGTCGGCACTGCGGGCCGCGGCGGCGCTCGACGAGGAGCCGGCCGGGCGGTCGCTGCACCCGGCGACCGAACAGATGATGTCGCAGATGCCGCCGCTGATCTCGCGTGGCGTCATCTATGCGGTGATGCTGTTCATCATCGTCGCGCTGATCTGGGCCACGCTGGTGACCACCGACGTGGTGGTGCGCGGGCAAGCCGTGATCGTGGCCGAGGTGGACGAGACCGCGGCCGACTCGCAGGTGGCGGAGGTGCACGCGCGCACGACGGTGGGCGCGGTGATCGCCACGCTGCATGCGCGGGCCGGCGACACGGTGAAACAAGGCGACCTGCTGGCCACGCTCGCCGTGCAGGATCTCGCGCAGTTGCAGGCGGCCGTGGCCGAGGCCGGGCTGGAGCTGTCGCTGAAGCAGGCGACGCTCGCGCGGCAGGACCAGCAACGCCGGCCGGAACTGGACGCGCAACTCGCGAAGCTCGACGAACGGCGCGATGCGTTGCGGCAGATTGTCGCCCACAACCGCACCACCGTGAACTCGCTGAAGGACGAGACGGCCACGCAACTGCAGTCGCTCGACGAGGAGATCGCCGCGCGCGGCGTGCGTGAGAAGCTGCTGCAGGCCGGTGCGGAGGCCGACATCCGCCAGTACGAACAGCAGCGCCTGCAACTGGTGGCGCAGCGCGAGGCGTCGAGTGAGTCGGCGAAGCGGCTCGAGAAGCAGGCAGTCGCGGCGCAGCGCGAGTACGAGCAGTTCCGCGATGCCGAGTCCGGCGGGATGATCGAGTCGGCTCGCGTGACGGCGGCCCACCTCGCGTGGTTGCGCGCCGACAGCGACGCCGCGGCTGCGCGCGACCAGACGAAGCTGCTGACGCTGAAGGAAGGCGAGATCGCCGTGCAGATCGAGCAGGTGCGCGCCCGCAACGCGCTGGCGATCGACGAGCTGACGCGCGAGGTGCTCGGCCTGACCAACCAGCGCAAGGCCGCCATGGCCGCGCTCAAGGTGAAGCTCGAGGAGTACGACCGGCTCGACGCGCAGTCAGCGGCCGACATCGCCGAGGTCGACCTGCAGGCGTCGCAGTTGCGGTCTGCCTTCGATCAGCAGCGCGAGGAGTTGTTGCGCGACATCGACCGCGCGACGCTGAAGCTGGGCCAGGCGAAGGAGCGCGCGGCGCTGGATGCCGAGGTGCGCGAGGTGCGCGCGCCGATCGACGGTGAACTGACCTTCGTGGGGCCGAAGTCAGTCGGCGAGTTCGTCCCGCCCGGCCACCATCTGGCCACGGTGGCGGGTCCGGGGGCAAAGATGGTCGCGCTGATCACGCTGCAGAACCGCGACATCGCGAACATCAAGCCGGGCCAGTCGATCAAGTTCAAGTTCGACGCGTGGAACTTCCAGACCTACGGCGTCGTGAAGGGCGAGGTGCTGAGCGTCAGCCCCGACGCCGTCTCGACCGACAAGAACGGCGAAGGCGGCTACGTGTATGTGGTGCGCGCGACGTTCGATCGCCACCCGCCATCGCGCGGCGGCGAGAAGATGACGATCCGCTACGGCATGACCGCCACCGCCGAGATCGTGCAGCGCACGCGGCGCGTGATCGACATCCTGATCGAGCCGTTCCAGAAGCTCTCGGAGAACTTCGTTCCCTGAACGACGCGGGCGCGGCGCGGGTCCACCGTTCAGGCGTCCGGCCGTTCAGGCGTTCACCGATCAGGCGTTCACCGATCAGGCGTTCCAGCGGCACGTCGCAGCAATCGACCCGAGGTCGAGCCGACCTCGGCACAGGTCAGCCGCTTCGGTCGGCGTGGTCACAGGGCACGCGCCGGCCTCCGGCAGAATGCCCAGCAACGGGGCGCCGGTGATGTCGGCGATCACGCCGGGGTTGGTCTCCTCCGCGGCACCGGGTTCGGCCGGGTAGCGGTTGATGACGAACCCGGCGACGGGCAACCCGCGACTGCGTGCGTAGCGGATCGTCAACACCGTGTGGTTGATCGTGCCAAGGCCGGGGCGCGCGACGACCAGCACCGAGAGCCCCAGTTGCGCGCAGAGGTCGGCGTAGTCCATCTGCGGCGAGAGCGGCACGGCCAGTCCGCCGGCACCCTCGACGATGGTGGCCGCGAAGCGCTGTTCCAGCGCGCGATACGCATCGATGATCGCGCCGACGTCCACGTTGGTGCCACTGCGCGCAGCCGCCACCGACGGCGCCAACGGCTCGGCAAACGCCTGCGGCAACACGTCGGTCAGCGGGATCTTCCACGCCATTGCCGACGCCAGCATCAGCGCATCGGCCGGCATCGCACCGGCGGAGTCGGGCCAGCGGCCATGCAGGCCGGGCACGCCGGTCTCCACCGGCTTCATCGCGCCGACGTCCAGGCCTTGTTCGCGCAGCAGCACAACGAGGCCGGACGCCACGACGGTCTTGCCGACGCCGGTGTCGGTGCCGGTGACAAACAGGCCGTGTCGGCGCGACTCAGTCATCGACAATCATTTCCCGTCGTGGCCGTCGTGGCCGTCGTGGCCGTCGTGGCCGTCGTGGCCGTCGATCGCGGTGCGCTCCGCAAACCGGAGCGCGCACGAGTTGATTCAGTGGCGTGTGCCGGCGTCTCCCGGGCCGTCCTGGAAGATGTGGCCGAGGTGGCCGCCGCAGCGCGCGCAGTGCACCTCGTAGGTGTCGCCGTAGACGCGCGTGGTGGCGACCGCGCCGGCGATCGCGTCGGTGAAGGCTGGCCACGCATCGTGGTCGAACTTCGTGCCGGAGTCGTAGAGCGGCTGGCCGCAGCCGGCGCAGCAGTAATGGCCGTCGGCGTTGGTGTGCAGGTACTCGCCGGTGCCGGCCGCTTCGGTGCCGTGCTGGCGGAGCACGTGATACTGCTTCGGCGTGAGCTTCTGGCGCCACTCGGCGTCGGAGGCGGGCAGCGCTGGCGTTTGCGTCATGGCGGTGGTCTCCGGTCGGGCGGGTTGCGCCGGGTGCGCGGCCGGGGCAAGGGCCCCGGGTTGCGTCGCTGCCGGTCGCGACGAGTCGCAGCCGCTGGCGCTGGCGCTGGCGAGCAGGCTCGCGGCAACGAACAGGCCGCCGATGAAGCGCGTGGGTTGCGAGTTCGGCATGTAGATGAACCAGTTCCGCGTCGTGTTGATCAGCGGACCGACCGCCCAGCGCGGCTCGTCAGTATATACCGCGAACAGCTCGACGTCGGGCGCATGGAACGCGTGATCGCCAGCGTGGCCCGTCGTGCGTGGCCCCCAGCGAGCCAGATGGGTCGCCCGGCACGTCGATTGGGCGCGGCTGAAGAGTTGATACGAATCGCGAAGTTTTCGACTTGACTTTGCCAGCGGATGGAGTATTATTGGGTAGTGTGTCGGATTGTGTGCAGCGGGCCAGGAGGAAGATCCTCGGGTCATGGCGGCGCGACGAACGAGCCCGACGAACCTCTGCTGCGACCTGCGATGGGCGCGGTTGAACACCAGCAGACGCCGCTCTTCGAGCTGTTCACGAGGCCGTTACGACGCTTCACTGGACTTCACTCAAGGTTCACGTTGCACTGCGTTGGAAAGGGGCATGGAACGGAAATACGGCTTGTACATCGAATAATCTTGACAACATATTGGCCGGTGAGGTCGAAACTGCTGACCGAACCCGGGCGGCTGCAACTCGCTCATCGGTAGTGGTTTGTGGACGGCAGACCGGCAACCCCACGAGACGACGAAACGAACCCAATGGGCCCAAGGGATTGGGGGGAGGCAAAGACCGCGAGCCGACAAAACGAACCCAATGAGCCACCACCAAGGCAGATCACAAAGACCGCGATCCGACGAAACGAACCCAATGAGCCCACCACCAAGGCCGATCACACAGACCCCGAGCCGACG
>JBFWQT010000341.1:4346-7906 GCA_050249295.1 Planctomycetota bacterium | reverse complement strand
GTTCGACAACGACGAGCTGGTCGCGCTGGTGCGCCAGGCGCGCGACCGCCGGATGGTGATCGGCGCGCGCAGTGCACCGCATGCCGCGCCGGGCGAGGGCAGCGAGAGCGAGGATCACTTCGCCGGCTTGGTCGGCACGAGCACGGTGATGATCGAGGTGTTCCGTCGCATCGAGCGCGCGGCGCGATCGGAAGCGGCGGTGCTGGTGCTCGGCGAGAGCGGCACCGGCAAGGAGCTGGCCGCGCGCGCGATCCACTCGATGAGCACGCGCCACCGCGCGCCGTTCGTCGAGGTCGACTGCGTGGCGATCCCGGCGCAGCTGCTCGAGAGCGAACTGTTCGGCCACGAGCGCGGCGCGTTCACCGGTGCCGTCGAGCGCCGTCGCGGCCGCATCGAGATGTCGAGCGGCGGCACGGTGTTCCTCGACGAGATCGGCGAGATGCCGCTGGAGATGCAGCCCAAGCTGCTGCGCTTCCTGCAGGAGCGGCAGTTCTTCCGCGTCGGCGGCAACCAGCGCGTGAGTGTCGACGTGCGCGTGATCGCGGCGACCAACCGCGACCTGCGCGCCGAGGTGGCCGCGAAGCGCTTCCGCGACGACCTGTTCCACCGGCTCGATGTGTTCCCGATCGAGATTCCGCCGTTGCGCGAGCGCGCCTCCGACATCCCGCTGCTCGTGCATCACTTCATGAATCGCAGCGGCGGCCGGCCCGAGCAGATCGACAACGAGGTGCTCGAGGTGATGATGGACTACTCGTGGCCGGGCAACGTGCGCGAGCTGCAGAACGCCGTGACGCACGCGCTGATCGACGCGGCCGGGCAGCCGATCACGCTCGACAAGCTGCCGGAGAAGATCCTCGAGGGCCGCCAGGCGCCAGCGTCGGCGTCCGAGCATTCGATCGACACGCTCGACCTCGCGGAGAACGAGCGCTGGCTGATCGAGCAGGCGCTGCGCGAGGGCCAGGGCAACAAGACGAAAGCCGCCGTGTTGCTGGGCATCACGCGGCGGCGGCTGTATTCGCGGATGAAGCTGCTGGGCATGGATGCCGGTGCCGAACCGGCCGACGCCGATTGATTGACGGCGAGGCGAGTCCAGAATCGGTCCGACAGGGAGCGGGCGCGTTGCATGCTCAGTGAAGCAAGAGCCGCGAGCGCAAGCGAGTCGGGCCTGGCGGGCTCTCGATCACGAATGCAGCAAGAGCCGCGAGCGCAAGCGAGTCGGGCCTCGTGGGCCTCTCGATCACGAATCCACTGATCGGCGATGCCATCGAGCGCACGCTGCACGCTGCAACGGAAGAGGATTAAACACAGAGAACACAGAGAACACAGAGGGGGAAGGGCAGTTCGCTCTTCGGCTCCCCTCTTCTCCGTGTCCCCCGTGTACTCCGTGGTGAGTTCCTTCTTTCACTGCGGTCGTTCCCGATCACCGATCGGCAGATTCGTGGTCGCAGCGCCCACTGGGCCCGACTCGCTTGCGCTCGCGGCTCTTGTTCTGACGCGCTCGAGTCGAACCCCAGAGAGCACAGAGAACACAGAGGGGGAAGGGCAGTTCGCTCTTCGGCTCCCCGCTTCTCCGTGTCCTCCGTGTCCTCCGTGGTGAGTTCCTTCTTTCACTGCGGTCGTTCCCGATCGGCGGACTCACGCCGGCTCGCCGTAGTCGCGAATCACGGACAGACGGTCGCCGCTCGGACCGGTCAGAAGCGGATGCCGACCGCGAGCTCGCCGCCGGCGCGCGAGAGGTTGTTGGGCTTGGGGCTGCCGGTCAGGCTCGAGCCGACGCCGATGTGGTGGCCGGCGTAGACGCGCGGCGAAATCGTGAACGACCCGAAGTAGAGGCGGATGCCGACGCCGACCTCGAGCGGGAAGTAGTGCCAGGTGTCGCCGCTGAGGTGATCGATCAGGAAGGCGAATCCGGTGCGCGCCATGAGGAAGAACCCGAAGCCGACGCCGCCGCCGGGCGGGTTGGACTCGCCGAACTCGAACTGCACGGAGCCGGCCCACAGGTCGAGCAGGTGGTACGAGAAGCTGTCGTCGGGGAAGGTGCCGAACTCGATGCTGGGCATGTAGCGCATCACGCCGCTCATGCCGACGCCGAACGAGAGGAAGAAGCCGTACGAATCCTGGCGCAGGCTCGAACCCGAGATGTCGTAGGAGGCGCCGAACAGGCCGCCCTCGATCAGCCAGAAGTATGGATTCGCGCCTGACCCCGGCGCGCCCGGCGGAACGTCGGGGTTGTAGGTCGAGCCCGGCGGGTAGCCGAAACCCTGCGCGCTGGCCACGGCCGGGGTGGCGACGGCAAGCAGGGCGAGCACCAGGATGACAGTCGTCAGTGGACGGAGGAACATTGCGGTGAGCCGGACAGCGGCTGATCTGGCGGGGCTGCGGGTGGAGCACGTCTGCCGGTGGGGCGCTCCTTGTTGTGTAGCGCGGCGGTGGCGCAGTGGTTCACATTTTTGAACCTGTTGCCATCGAGTATGCTGTGAAGTTGTCTCCCGCGCGACGTCCAGTCACTTGACCCACCACTCGCTGCCATGATCGCCCGCCTGCTGCCCCTGACGGCATTGATGATGATCTTCGCGGTCCCGGCCGTGGCGTCGGCCCAGCCCGGCCCGGCGAACGGTGCGAGCGCGAGCGCGAGCCATGCGGACGACAACGTGGACGAGGCGACCCGGCGCTACCGCGACGACTACCCGCCCGGATACACCGGCCTGGTGTACTGGTACGGGCCGGACCCGGATCTCTTCGACTCCGGGCTCGACAAGACGCCGTGGAAGTTCGACTACCTCAACCCGCTGTTCAGCACACAGGCCCAGCCCACCCGCGGCGGCCGTCCGGTCGCGGCGCCCGAGCCCCGGCCGGAGTTCACGCTGCGACCCTGGACGCTGTTCGCGCTCAACTACTTTGACCGCCCGCCGACCGGTGGCGGCTACGACGACATCGGCTACACCATCGAGCTCGGCTTCGAGTTCGGCCTGCCCACCTTCGGCCGCTCGGGCAGCCGACTGATGGCCACCATCGTCGCCGCGTTCGGCTGGCAGGGCTACCACGAGCCCGGCCCCAACCCCACCTCGCTGCACACCGCGCTGATGCTGCTGCTCGGCTACCAGTACAGCTTCCACGACAACGACGCGCTGCAGTTCGGCGGCTTCTACCGCACCGACCTCGCGTTCGATGCGCTGACGTTCTCCAACGGCACCTCTGCGTTCGGCAACGCCGGCGTGATGGGCAACATGCTGGGCGGCTTCATCCGCTACATCTTCCGCGCCGGCGACTTCATCCTGCCGATCGGCATCTTCGGCGGGTTCGACCTCCACAGCGGCGGTCGCGAGGCGATGGTTGGCGTGGACCTCGGCGGCCTGATCGGCCTGATCATCATCGCGATCCTGACTGCCGCCGACCGCTCGTTCCACCACGGCGTCCACATCTACATCGACTGAGTGCAGCTCCCCGTTGGAGAGCGACCCAGCCAGGCGAGCCGTACTGACACAAGAGCCGCGAGCCCGAGCGAGCGGGCCCAGAGGGCCCCGGGGCTACGGATCAACCCTCCGGAGGGTTCGTGAACG
>JBFWQT010000341.1:0-4336 GCA_050249295.1 Planctomycetota bacterium | reverse complement strand
CGCGCTCGTCAGCGTTCAAACGGTGGGCTGCTGGCGTGACCCCACCGGGGCCCGCTCGCTCGCGCTCGCGGCTCTTGTGTTGGCGCCCATCGGGCTTACATCGGGCTTACACCTCCGGCTCGCCCGGAATCGGAATCCCCGGGCCCGCTCCCATTGCAGTCACGGCTCTTGACCACCACACGAACCAACTCGCTCGATTCCTGACCGGACGGCCGCTACTCGCCCAGCAACTGGTGCCGCATCTTCTCGATGCCGGCGCGTTCAGCCTCGGGCGCGTTCTTCTCCGCGGCTTCGAAGTCGGCGCGCGCGCCGTCGCGCTGGCCGGACGTCACGCGCAGCAGGGCCCGCACGTAGTGCGCCCGCCAGTGGTCGGGCACGCGCTGCAGCACGTAGTCCAGGTCGCGCAGCGCTGACATCGGGTTGCCGAGCATGACCGTGGTGGCGCGATCCAGCCGGCACTCGTGCAGGTCCGGGTTGATCGACAGCGCATGGTTGAAGTCATCCACCGCGCCGGCGCGGTCGTTGTGCGACGCGCGCAGCTTGCCGCGATTGTGCCAGGCCAGCACCGCGCGCTCGTCCACCCGGATCGCCTCGGTGAAGTCATCCTCGGCCTCCTTGACGCGGCCGAGCCGGGCCAGCACGGCCCCCCGATTGATGTAGCCGCCGATGTTGCGCGGCGTGAGCGTGATGACCATCGTGTAGTCCTCCAGCGCACTCGCGTCGTCGCCAACGCGCGACCGCGCCTTGCCGCGGTTGAACAGCGCGTCGACGTGCCCCGGCGCGTGCGCGATCACAAAGTCGAGATCGGCGATCGCATCCCGGTGGCGGCCCATGTCGGCGTACACCGCCGCGCGCATGAAGTGCGCATCGATGTAGCCGGCGTCCTCCTGCAGCGCGAGGTCGAACTGTTCGAGCGCGCGCGGCAGGTCGCGCGCCACGTACTGGTAGATGAACCCGCCCATCGCGCGGTCGCGCGGCGTGATCCGCGTGCCCGATTCGAGCATGCGATCGAACGCCGACGTGAAGCGGGCCACGCGATCGGGCCCGAGCTCGGCGAAGATCGCCGACGGATCCTTGCCGTCGCGACGCAGATCGTCGTAGATCAGCTTGAACTCGCGCAACGCCGCTTCCTGATCGGAGCGGGCCTCGCCGCCGAGCATCTCGCGCAGTTTGTCGATCTCGCCTTGCTGCATCAGCGATTGCAGGTCGGCCTCGCGACGCTTCTGCGCCTCTTCCATCGTCTTGCGCTCGGCCGCTTCGCGCGCGGCGTCGGCCTTCGCGCGATTCAGTTCGGCCGTCTGCGCGCGCTGCGACTCGGCCAGTCGCTCGGCCTCGCCCCGCTGCAGGTCGGCCTGCGCACGCGCATCGCGGGCCCGCGCCTCGCTGTCCACCAGCAGGATGCCGACGAGCCCGGCCACCAGCGCGAGGATCGTCGCCGCCACACCGCCGGCCAGCACGCGGTTGCGCTGCACCCACTTGGCGATCAGCTCGATGCGGCCGTACTGCACCGACTCCAGCGCACGGCCGTCCATGAAGCGCTCGACGTCGTCGCGCAACGCGCCGGCCGTCGGGTAGCGGTCGGCCGGGTCGAACGCCATCGCGCGCAACACCACCGCCTCGAGCTCGCGCGGCACCCGCTCGGCCGGCGCACGGCGCGACGGCGGCAACAGCCGGCCCTCGCTCACCTGGTCGCGCAGCTTCTGCAGGTCGGTCCCGGTGAACGGCGCCGAGTTGGTCAGCACCTGGTAGAGCACCGCGCCGAGCGAGTAGATGTCGGCCCGCGTGTCCAGCTCCGAGTGACGGCCCTCGGCCTGCTCCGGCGGCATGTACGGCAACGTGCCGACGATCTGCCCGTCGAGCGTGAGCATGAAGCGCCGGTCGGACTTCACGTCGGGCGGTGGCGGCGCGTCGGGCACGAGCATGTCGTCGTGGCTCGCCGACTCGCCGGTGAGCGGACGCGCGAGGCCCCAGTCCATGACCAGCACCTCGCCGAACGCGCCGACCATCACGTTGTCGGGCTTGAGGTCGCGGTGGATCACCTTGCGCGCGTGCGCGTAGCCGATCGCGTCGCACACCTTCAGGAACGAATCGAGCAGCCGGCGCAGGAAGCGCGGCCAGTCGGACGGGTTGCGGTCGGCGTGCGCGTGCGCGTTGGCGATCACCTGCGAGAGCGTGCGGCCGTGCACGCGCTTCATCGCCATGTACGCGCGCTTCTGCTTGTCCACGCCGAGCTCGTACACCGGCACAATGTTGGGGTGCTGCAACTGCGCCGTGATCTGCGCTTCCTCGATGAAGCGCGCCTGGCCAGCTTCGGGCCGGGCGAGGTACTTCAGCGCGACGTCGCGTCGCAGCGAGACGTCGCGCGCGGCCAGCACCCGCGCGGTGCCACCGCGGCCAAGCTCGCGGCCGATGTGGAACTTCGTGCGCGAGGCGAGCGCGAGAGCGATCTCCAGGCCGTGGATGTTGCTGCCGTCATCAGCGGTGGAGCTCGCGCCGGCAATCCCGGCCACCGTGTGCCGGTCGCTGCCGCTGCCGCTGGCGTCGGGCCGGCCCACGAGCGTGGCCGGCACGGGCGGCTCGGGCGCCTCGTTGATGTCCGGTTGCGACGGCGTCTTGCGCACCGGCGCGCGCAGGCCGGTGCGGGTGCCGGGCGACTGCGGAACGACGGTCGCAGGCAGCACCGGTATCGTCGCGGCCGTCGGGTTGTGCGCAAGCCCCGGAATCGCGCCGTCGGCCTGCGACGTCAGCACGCTCGCGTCGCTCGAATCGACGGTCACCGGCGGCTCGCCGAGGTCGTCGGCAAGCGGGTCGTAGCCGGGCTCGCCGGGCTTCGGCCGATGCGGATTGATCGCGTTCGCACTCAGCCGCAACCGGCGGCTCGATCGCGGAGTCGGCAGTTGCGGACTCGTGCCCGGCCGTGGCGTGGCCGGCACGCCGGACGACGAGTCGGGCGGGGAGGGCGAAGGCGGGGGCGCGTCGGTCGTTGCGTCGGTCATCGGCTGCGGCGGCGGTCGGCTTGCGCGTGCGCGTGCGAGTCGGCTGGTTCGTCGTCGATCATATGTTCCACATCGCCCCACCATACCACCCGAATGCACTGCACTCACTCATGGGCCGCCCTTGCGCCGCGAGCGCAGCACGTGCAGCGCGGCGACCTTCTTCAGGCCCGGCATCCAGAGCGTGCAGAGCATCCAGTTCGCGACGTCGCCCTTCGGGCCGAGCAGCACGAGCGCGCCGCCGCTCTCCAGGATCTGCGGCATGTCGCCGATGCGCAGCTGCACCTCCCAGCCGTGGATTGCCGCGGGCGGCAGCGTGGCGAACTCGCGCACGGTGATCAGCCGGTAGTGCCACGGCAACGACAGCGCATCGACGTCGGGGTTCATGGTGTCGAGGTGGCGCACGAACATGCGCGCGAACAGGCCGCGCACGTCGGGGTCGAGCGGCAGGCCGTAGCGGCCGATCGCGCAGGTCGGACGCACGCGCTCGAGCAGCCACGCGGCGCGCTCGGCCGGGTCGGCGTCGACATCGGCGATGTGCGACCAGAGGCGCGCGGCACCGTAGACGGCCGGCGGCGTGGTGCCGGGGCCGGGGTCCGCGCCGGGCGCGAAGGCCAGCAGCGTCTCGGGCGGCGTGATGTCCCACGGATGGTCGGCCAACTGCGCGGCTGTCTCGGTGGCGCTGACCGTGGGCTTCGGAGGCGGAGCGGGCTCGGGCGTGCCACCACACCCCACCAGCAGGGACAACGGCACGCCGAGGACCAGCGCGAGCAGCGCGGCGAAGCGCTTCGCCGGGTCAATCGACGGGTGATGGTGGTCAGGTCGGCGCAAAAACGTCACCAGACGGTAACAGGGGGTGTTTGCAAGCGCTCGCAGGACAAGAGGTTACCGAGCGCCCCTGGAATGTGTCGTTTCTTTGCGTTTTTTTTGTTGCCAGCCGGGCGTTGGTCGCGTTTTGTGTGGGTGGAATGGGAGAAGCCCAGGTGGGCTGGTGTCGGACATGCCGGGGGGCTCCGATCCAGCATGGGTTTCAACCATTCCACCAATTTACGGTGCATCGGCTAGCCGGTCATCGACTTCGGGCGCGTGCGTGGTTGTGCAAGATTGCCACCGCACGCGCCCGAGGCAGTTTCGGGCCTGCAGGACTTGTGGTGCAGGCTTCCAGCCTGCACAGGACTTGTGGTGCGGGCTTCCAGCCTGCACTGGACTGTGATCCTGTGCAGGCTGGAAGCCTGCACCACAACAAGGCTCACGCCACGGGCTCCTTCTTCTCTTTGCCGCCGCTCGCCGACTCGATGAAGTAGCGCTTCTCGATCTTGTCGGTCTCCGACAGTTCGTAGATC
>JBFWQT010000340.1:0-7920 GCA_050249295.1 Planctomycetota bacterium | reverse complement strand
TCAGCGGCGCTGACGCCACCGACAACGCCGCGCTTGCGGCGGTCAGCTTCGACCCGGCCTGTGACTACGACAGCAGCTCGTCGATCGCGGTGGATTTCCGCGACGGTGAGGAAGACGGCGCCGTGCCGGTCACTGGCACGATCACTCTCACGGTCAGCCCCGTGAATGACCAGCCGACCGCCAGCAACACCACGCAGGCGAAGGCCTGGACCGAGGGCGACGCCTCCGTCGCGCTCGACGACATCGTCGTCGGCGACGCAGACACCGGCGAGCAGATTACAGCCACGCTGACGCTGAGCGACCCGCTGGCCGGCTCGCTGAGCACCGGCGGCGGTGGCAACTACACGGCGGGCACCGGTGTGTGGACGATCACCGACACGGTCGCGAACGTGAACACCGCGCTGGCGGCCGTCACGTTCGACCCCGCCACCGATCGCGATACCGACGCCTCGATCGCTGTCGACATCCGCGACGGTGAAGAAGATGGCGCTGTGCCCGTCGCCGGCACGATCACGCTGACCGTCACCGCGGTGAACGACCAGCCGACCGCCACCAACCTCACCCAGGCCAAGGGCTGGACCGAGGACGACGCGCCGTGGGTCGGCATCGACGACATCGTCGTCAGCGATGTCGACACCGGCGAGATCATCACTGCCACGCTGACGCTGGCCGACATCACGGCCGGCTCGCTGGGCACGGCCGGCGGTGGCACCTACACCGCGGCGACCGGCGTGTGGACGATCACCGATACGATCGCCAACGTGAACGCCGCGCTGGCCGCGGTCACGTTCATCCCGGCCACCAACCGCGACACCGACACGTCGATCGGCATCGACATCCGCGACGGCGAAGAGGACGGCGCGGTGCCCGTCACCGGCACGATCACGCTGACCGTCGGCCCGGTGAACGACCAGCTCACCGCCAGTAACACCACGCAGGCGAAAGCCTGGACCGAAGGCGACGCATCCGTTGCGCTCGACGACATCGTGGTCGGCGACGTCGACACCGGCGAGCAGATCACGGCGACGCTGACGCTGGCCGACCCGCTGGCCGGCTCGCTGAGCACTGCTGGCGGCGGCAACTACACGGCCGGCACTGGCGTGTGGACGATCACCGACTCGGTCGCCAACGTGAACACCGCGCTCGCGGCGGTTACCTTCGATCCGGCCGGCGACTACGACGCCAATACCTCGATCGCCGTCGACATCCGCGATGGCCTCGAGGACGGCGCCGTGCCCGTCACCGGCACGATCAGCCTGACCGTGACCGCGCTGAACGACCAGCCGACCGCCAGTAACACCACGCAGGCCAAGGCCTGGACCGAGGGCGACGCATCGGTCGCGCTCGACGACATCGTCGTCGGCGACGTCGACGCCGGCGAGCAGATCACCGCCACGCTCACGCTGAGCGACCCGCTGGCCGGCTCGCTGAGCACCGCGGGCGGTGGCAACTACACTGCGGGCACCGGTGTGTGGACCATCACCGACACCGTCGCCAACGTGAACGCCGCGCTCGCCGCCGTCACATTCGACCCGCAGACCGACCGCGACACCGACGCCTCGATCGCCGTCGACATCCGCGACGGCGAAGAAGACGGCACCGTGCCCGTCACCGGCACAATCACGCTCGGCGTGACCGCGGTGAACGACCAGCCGACCGCCAGCAACACCACGCAAGCCAAGGCCTGGACCGAGGGTGACGCCTCCGTCGCGCTCGACGACATCGTTGTCGGCGACGTCGACACCGGCGAGCAGATCACCGCGACGCTGACGCTGGCCGACCCGCTGGCCGGCTCGCTGAGCACCGCTGGCGGCGGCAACTACACGGCCGGCACTGGCGTGTGGACGATCACCGATTCGGTCGCCAATGTGAACGCAGCGCTCGCGGCCGTCACGTTCGACCCGGCCACCGAACGCGACACCGACACCTCCATCGCCGTGGACATCCGCGACGGCGAGGAGGATGGCGCCGTGCCCGTCACCGGCACGATCACGCTCAGCGTCACGGCCGTGAACGATGCGCCGACCGTGACGACCAGCGGCGGCCAGGCGGCGTGGCAGGAGGGCGATGCGCCCATCGCCGTCGATCCGGCGCTGACCGTCGCCGACATCGACTCGGCCTCGCTGCAGTCGGCGACCGTGACGATCACCACCGGCTTTGCCACCGGCCTCGACGCGCTGACCTTCACCGGCCAGGGCGGCATCGGCGGCAGCTACGACTCCGGCACCGGCATCCTGACTCTCACCGGACCGGCCGTGCTGGCCGACTGGCAGGCGGTGCTGCGCAGTGTGTCGTTCGCCACCGCCGGCGACGACCCGGACACCACGGCGCGCACGATCGTGTTCGTCGTCAACGATGGCGCGCTCGACAGCGCACTCGCCTCGCGCGACGTCACGGTTGCGGCGGTCAACGATGCGCCGGTGCTCAGCCTGCCGGCGCCGCAGCAGACGCCCGAGAACGTCGCCCTGGTGCTCAGCGGCGGCGTGGTCAGCGTCAGCGACCTGGACGCCGACACCAACGACCTGCAGCTCGCGCTCTCGACTTCCGACGGCACGATCACGCTGGCCACGCTGGCCGGGCTGACCGTCACGGCGGGTGCCAACGGCACCGGCGCGATCACCGTGCAGGGCCCCGTGATCGAGCTCAACGCCGCGCTCGACGGGCTGACGTTCACGCCGACCACCGGCTTCACCGGCGACGCGACGCTCTCGTTCGCGCTCGACGACCTCGGCAACTCGGGCAACGGCGGCGCGCAGCAGGACAGCGGCGACCTGACGATCACGGTCCTGGCCGGGCCCGACATCGAGGTGCGCCGCGGCGCATCGCCGGTGCAGTCCGGCGCGATCGACGCCGTCGGCGCGCTGCAGGCCGGGCGCGTGCACGACCTCGAGTACGACGTGGTGAACACCGGCTCGACCGACCTGCTGCTCAACGGCGCGCTGCCGCGCGTTACGGTCACGGCGGTCAGCGGGTGCACCGCATGGCTGCTGCAGTTGCCCGGCGGCACGGTCGCCGCAGCCGGCAGCGAGACGTTCGTCGTGCAGGTGCAGCCCGACTCGATCGGCCTCGCGTTCGAGGTCTCGGTGAGCATCGACAACAACGACGTCGACGAGACGCCGTACGCGTTCAGCATCACGGGCACCGGCGTGGGCGGCCCGATGCTGCGCCTGGCGCGCGGCGCGAGCACGATCGTGCCCGACGCCGAGGACCATGTCGGCAACCCGCGCTCCGGCGTGAGCAACCTCTACGACTGGACGCTGCACAACGATGGCGACGCCGACATCAACGTCACCAACGTGATCATCTCCGGCCAGCAGAACGTCAGCGTGGTCGCGACGCCGCCGGGCGCGGCCATCAGCGGCGGCCTCAGTGACGTGCTGACGCTCGACATCACGCCGGCTTTCAGCGGCTGGTTCAGTGCGACCGTGCAGATCATCAGCAACGACACGGCCAACCCGACGTTCACGTTCACCGTGGTCGGCATTGCGGTCGCCGTGAACGCGCCGGAGATCGAGGTCGCTCGCGCCGGCCGCACGCTGGACGCGGGCGGCAGCGACGACCTCGGCACCGCGCTCACAGCCTCCGCCAGCCAGTGGACGTACACGCTGACGAACACGGGCCGGGCCACGCTGACGATCAGCGGCGCGAGCATCGACACACTGCTCAACGCGACCGGCAGCATCACGACCGCGCCCGGCGGCAGCGTGCTTCCCGGCGAGCAGACCACGCTGGTGGTGCAGCTCACGCCGACCGCCGACGGCGCGTTCGGCTGTGTGCTGCAGATCGACAGCAACGACACCAACGAGGGCACCACGCGGATCACGCTCAGCGGCACGGCCGCGGCGGTCGTCGCGCCGGCGCTCACCATCCGCCACGCCGGCATCGACCTGCCGGCCGACAGCACGCTCGAACTCTACGACGGCGTGATCAGCGGCCAGTACAAGGTGGTGGTGTTGACGCTGGTGAATCAGGGCGGGGCCGCGCTGTCGCTGACCGCGCCGGTGCGGTTGTCCGCGCTGGTCAACTGCAAGGTCAGCGTGGTCGCACAGCCCGCGGGGCCGCTGGCCGGGCCGGGTGGCGAGGCGACCGTCACGATCCGCCTGCGGCCCGTCGCTGCCGGTGCGATCGCGTTCCGCGTGACCGTCGAGAGCGACGACCCGACCACGCCGTCGTACGGCGTGAACGTGGCGTCCGACGAGTACCCCGACCTGCAGGTCGAGCAGCCGCAGTACACGGCGCTGGCCAACGGCGCGACGCACAGCGTCGGCAGCGTCACGGCCGGCTCGACCGTCGTCATGACGATCACGCTGGTCAACCGTGGCACGGCCGCGCTCACGCTCGCGCCCGACCCGACCATCGGCAGCGAAGTGAACTGCGCGCCGTCGGTCAGCACGCCAGCGCTGACGACGCTGCAGCCCGGCCAGAGCACCACGGTGGACGTCACGCTGCTGACCGCCTCGGCCGGCACGTTCAGCGCGACGCTGACGGTGACGAGTGACGACCCCGACACGGCGACGTTCACGCTGATCCTCAGCGGCACGGCCACGAGCGTCGCCAGTCCGCCGAAGGGCGGTTGCGCGGCCGGCGGCGAGGGCTCGCCGTGGTGGCTGCTGCAATTGCTCGTGCTGCTGGTCGGCCTGGCGACGGTTCGTCGTCGTCGGCCGTACTAGCTGGTGGAGAAAACGCGGAGGGGCCCTTGAAACCGCTGCTGCGGCAGGTATCTTCTCGGCTCCACGCGCTGATCCCCGGTAGCTCAGCGGTAGAGTAGGTGGCTGTTAACCACTTGGTCGTAGGTTCGAATCCTACCCGGGGAGTTGGTCAGGAACTCGTCAGGAACTCGCAGCGCCTCCGCGCCTTCGGCCGGGGGCGTGTTGCATTTGCGCTACAATGCAGTTGTCCGCCACGGCAGGAGTTTCACGCTGGACCTGCTACTTCTGTTCGGGACCGCCGCCTTGCTGGGGCTGGCCGGCGGGAAGCTGATCACCTGGCTGCGGATCCCGCGTGTGGTGGGGTTCATCGCGGTCGGCGTGGTGCTCGGCGGGTCGTTCACCAACCTGATTCCGCTGGACCTGATCGCCACGCTGTCGCCCTTGACGGACTTCGCGCTGGCGCTGATCGGATTCATGATCGGCGGGGAACTCAAGGGCAGCGTCTTCCGTCGCTTCGGCTGGCAGATGGTGACGATCATGCTGGTCGAGGGCCTGGCGGCGTTCGTGCTCGTCAGCACGCTGATCACGCTGGTCACCGGCCAGCTCGCGCTCGGACTGCTGCTCGGCGCGCTCTCCTCCGCCACCGCGCCCGCCGCCACGGTCGACGTACTGTGGGAGTACAAGTCGCGCGGCCCGCTCACGACCACCATTCTCGGCATCGTCGCGCTCGACGACGGCCTCGCGCTGATCCTGTTCGGCTTCGCGTGGGCCTTCGCGCGCGCCCGGCTGGAGGGCCAGCCGCTGTCCGCCACCACCGCGTTCCTCGACCCGGCCGCGCACATTCTGGGCGCGCTCGCGCTCGGTGTGGTCATCGGTCTGGCCGTGATCGCCGTGCTGCGCAAGCTGCCGCGGAACCGCGACGACGAACTGGTGCTGCTGATCGGCATGGTGCTGCTGGTGGCCGGTCTTGCGCATCACGTGGGCGTCTCGCTGATTCTGGCCGAGATGGCGCTGGGCGTGACGCTGGCCAACGTGGGGGCTGATGGGTCGCGCCGTGCGTTCGAGCTGATGAAGGGCATCACGCCGCCGATCTACATCCTGTTCTTCGTACTCGTCGGCGCGCGCCTGCAGATCGCGTTGCTGCCCCAGATCGGCCTGATCGGCCTGCTCTACGTGGGCGGCCGCACGCTGGGCAAGTTCGCCGGGTCGTGGGCGGGTGGCGGGCTGGTGCGCGCGCCGGCCGCGGTGCGCAACTACCTGGGCTTTGCGCTGTTCTCGCAGGCGGGCGTGGCAATCGGCCTTGCGCTGGCCATCGCGCAGGAGCTGCACAATGGCGGGCCAGCGGCGCAGGCGGTCGGCACGCAGGTGGTCAACGTGATTGCCGCCACCACGTTCGTGGTCCAGATCATCGGTCCGCCGTTCGTGAAGTTCGCGGTGTCGCGCGCTGGCGAGATCCCGCCGGCGCAGAGCGGTGCTGTGCCGGAGTCGCCGGAGGAAGGAGTGGCCGATGATGGAAATGCCTGATGCCCGCGAACTGCTCGCCCTCAGCAACACGCCGGCCAGTGTGGTGCCGGCGACTGCCACGCTCGCCGAGATTGTGGCCGCGGTGATCCACAACCCGGCGAGCTACGAGGTGTACGTGATCGATGCGGACGGTCGATTCGCCGGCGTGATCACCGCACAGCGCGTCGCGCGGTTCGTGTTCTCGCACCAGTCGCCGGCCACCGAGAGCGCCACCGACATGCTCGACATGCTCAGCGCCGAGACCGCCGGGGAGCTGGTGCGCGGCGAAGCCGTCAGCGTGAGCCAGACCGACCCGCTGCCCGACGTGATCGACGTGATGTTCCGCCACGGCCTGATCGCGGTGCCGGTGGTGGATGACGACGGCCGGATTCTCGGTAACCTCAATCTGCTGCAGATTCTGGCGGCGTGGAAGGACGGGCGCCTCGACCACCATCCGGGCCACCAGCCGCCGCCAGCCGATACCGAAGCGGACGTGAACACCGGCAACCCGGCCGGTGACGCGCCAGGGGGAACGTGAACCGGTCCGAGCCGCAGCTACTCGCAGACAAGCACACCAACGTGCGCGGCGGGAATCTGTGCAAGACGCTCCTGAAGCCAATTGATGGCGTCAACGACAGCGGCACCCCATCCCGGCGCGTCGTCCTCCATGAACTCCTCCCAGTGGCCCTGCCACTCAGCCGCGCTGCGCGAGAGCGTCGCCATGATCCCGGCTACCGCCGTGCCGTCGCCATGTGACCACGCAAACGTGGTAACGGTCGCGTCGGGCGTCAGGCGCGCGTTCGATCCGTCACTGTCGGGCACCAGCTCGACCGGCGGCTCCTGCAACGACAAGTGCCCTATCAGGAACGCGAAGACGTACCCGCTCCCGGAAAACGCGGTTCTCGCGACACTGTGCAGCTCAGCAGCATCGAGGCCTGAGGTCGGCACTACCAGAAACTCAGCGACGCTGCCCATGATGATGATGATGCAGTCTTGATCAGGAGCTGGCTGGTGCCGCTCCTGACGGTCGCGGCTCGGACCGATTCTCAACACGACCTGCCGATCACCACATTAGCGCTCGACCACCCATGCGACCTCGCCGTTGCCGTCGATCTTGATCACGAAGCACGGGTACACCATCTCGCCGCAAATGATCGAGCGATTCCATTTGTCCCGAAGGTCCGGGGGAATGTCTTCCACCACGATCCTGCCGTAACTGCGCACCAGTTCCGGCTCGCCAAGGCGCGCAATGACCTCGCCGAAGGTCCTGGCCCCGCCAAGGTCCGGAGTGCCGCGCAACCAGCAGCAACCGCCGACAAGCCGGGTGGCGATCGCGCCAAGGATGAAGAAGCCGACCGCGATCAGCCCCGCGGTCCGCCGGGTCACCAGTGTGTTGTCGTGCTGCATCCGTCGTCCCCCCCCGCCGCGGCCCGGACTACTGGAACGCCACCAGGCTCGTGAGCAGATGTTGCCGCAACTCGCGCAACACGGGGATCGGATCCTCCATGTCGCTCGGCCACGCGAAGCGCACATCGCGCAGGCCTTCCGCTTCGCCAGCGTCCAGCACGCGCAACGTGGCCGGGTGCGAGAGCATCGGCATCGCGGCGTCGCTTTCCATCACCGACGGCGTGCGAACGGTCGTCCACGTCACGGCCGTGGCCGGGCGGGCGCCGCGACGGCACATCGCCGTCCACGTCGGCAGCATGCTGGCCAGCGCCCGGCGCGGCGTGGAGCCCGCAGCGTCGCTCGGCGGCGGCAGCAGCACCAC
>JBFWQT010000339.1:0-7934 GCA_050249295.1 Planctomycetota bacterium | reverse complement strand
ATGCCGACTCCGCCGCCAACCGCCGGGGGTCGCAGGTGGATACTCCGCGATCCGCTGAGCCGCGTGGCACTTCGCTACAAGCTACCACTGGCCTTCGTGCTGATGGGGATCGCCGCGTTCGCGATCAATGCGGTTGTGGTGACAGGAACGGCCCGTGATCTGCTGGAACAGCAGATCCTCAGCGAGATGGACCGCACGGCCACAATGCAGGCCAGTCTGCTCGGTCACCAACTCGAACTGTTGCAGTCACGAGTCGAGGACTTCTCGTCGGATGGCTTGATCCGTTCCAGCACCCGCGCCTTGCAGCTCGCGGATGTCGATCGCGGGGTCGTGTGCCGGGATCTGCGTGCCCACTTGCTGCAGAACAAGCTGCCGCTGGTGGCGGCGTTCGCCGACGTGCTGGTGACCACGCCGGGTGGCAAACCCCTGAGCGGCTCGCAGGAGCCACTCCCGCAGCTTCCGCCGATTCCGCTGCAGGACCAGGCCTCCGTCGGAGAGCTATCGCGGGCGTCCACCAGCTTTCCCTGGCCGCACTTTCTGATTGCCGTTCCGATGCAGGAACGCGGGGCGCCGGCGCCCTTCGGTCGGCTGGTCGTGGTGGTGCGAGCCGATCGCTGGCTGGCGTCGATCGGTGCCTCGCCGTCGCTTCCGGGCCCGCTCAGCGTGCGATTGACCGCGCCGGGCGGAGAGTCGCTGCAGATGCCGGGTGCCGCGTTGTCGTCGATTGCCGATGTCCCGGAAGCCGATCTCATGCACTTCGAACGGTCGGTACCGGGGTCGGGCTGGTCGGTGATTGTCGAGGCTGATCGACGTCAGGTTCTGGCTCCGGTGGCATCCCTGTTCGTGCCGTTCTGGGTGTCGGCGGCGTTGGTGCTGTTGGTGGCCGCGGTGTTGTTGGCAATCATGATGCGGTTTGTGTTGCGGCCGCTGACGGCGCTGCGCGACGCCGCCCGTCGGATCGAATCCGATCAGCCGCACGCATTGGACCTGAACAGCATGACGCACGACGAGATTGGCGAGTTGTCGCGCAGTTTCCTGGCGATGGCGGACACCCTGGCCAACCGCAACGCCCGGCTGGCCGCCTTCACGGGTGAGTTGCAGCATCAGACCGAGGCAACCCGCGACGAGCGCGACCGTCTGGATGCGGTTATCCGTTCGATGTCGGATGGCGTGTTCATTATCGATTCAACCGGCAAGGTCACGCTGGCCAACGATGCCGCTCGTCCGCTGCTTGACGGGTTGGCGGATCCGGTGCACGGAGATGCATTGCGACTCGTCTGCCGTCCCGAATGCCGCAATGGCGTGGCCCAGCCGCTGAGTTGCCTGCAGTGTCTGCAGCTATGGCAGCACAACATGCAGCCGTGCGTGATCCGCGTGGCGGAGCGCACGTGGGAGATCTCCGTGACGTCGTTCGACGCCGGGCCACGCGGCCGGCACGAGCGGGTGTACGTGGGGCGCGACATCACCGAGCGAGTCTCACAAGCGGAGATGCAGGCGCATCAGGAGCGGATGACGGTCGTCGGGAAACTGGCGGCTGTCGTCGCGCACGAGTTGAACAACCCGTTGGCGGCCATCGCCATGTTCAGCCAGATGCTCGAAGACGCGGTCAGCCAGGACTCCCGGGCCGCCGAGTATGCCGCGATCGTGCGCCGCAACACCGACACCTGCGCCGCCGCCATCCGCCGGTTGCTCGATTCGTCGGCCCAGGCGCCCTCCGAGATCGGGGAACTCGATCTGCACGACCTGCTGGAGGAAGTGGTCGAACTGCTGCACCCGCTGTCTCGCCGCGCCAACGTGACGGTTCACGTGGACCAAGGTGTGGCTGATGCAACGCTGTCGGGCGAGGAACGTCAGTTGCGGCAGGTGTTCATCAACCTGTTGATCAACGCGATCCAGGCCGCCGAGGAACCGGGGATCGAGATTCGCGTGACCACACATGGTGACGCCGACTCGTTGATGGTGGACGTGACGGATAACGGTCCCGGGATTGCGGCCGATGTCCAGTCGCGGTTGTTCCAGCCGTTCTTCACGACCAAACCACCGGGAGTGGGGACCGGCCTCGGTCTCTCAACGTCGCGGCAGATTGTCCGGGCCCACGGCGGACGCCTGGAACTGGTCTCGTCGCACCCCGGCCACACGGTGTTCCGCGTGGTGCTGGGCCGGCACGGACGCGCCGACGCGGTGCGGGTGGATGCCATCTCCCGCCTCGGTGTGACGTCCGCAGTTGGTCCGTCGCCACACGGCTGAGCGCGTGTGAACGGGTTATCCGTTTGTGGGCGAGCCACACTGCAACTGGAGCTCGATGTCCGGCGAGCGGAGAATGGTCCGCGCCAGGTAGCACGACTCGGCGGTGCTGATCAGGCGCTTCTTCAGCTCGTCCGGCACGTGCCCGGGCAGATGACAGGTAATCTGGATTGTGCCGAGGCGGGCAGGTGCGTCCGTAGACGGAATTGCCACGGCATCCACGGTCAGCCGGCTGGCATCCACGTCATGGCGGCGGCAGGCCACCCGCAAGTAGTGCACGGTGCAGGCGGCGACACTGGCGACGAACACCTCGACCGGCGACGGGCCGAGATCCTCGCCGCCGGAGTCCTCGGGCTGATCCATCACGATCACATGGTGGCCGACCTGCGCGTCGACCCGTTCGTTGTGTCCGACCTCGGCTTTGACACTGACAACCTTGGCCATGGTGGGAAGTCCTTGTTGGTGCGGACGTCAGATGTGGAGAGACAGGCTCTCGGGAAGCCACGGATCGCCGACCGGAACCGGGCGGTGCCGGGCGAACACGGTGAAGAACCCCAGCAGGAACAGCCCGATCAGACCGACCAGCATACCGAGTTCCAGGAATCCGAATTGCGGCCCGTTGGGCTGATGTTCGGGCATGATCAGCAGGTACCGATCCAGCCACTGGCCGGCCAGCACCACGGCGGCGCTCCAGGCCAGCATGTGCTTGTTCCGCTTGGCACTCCGGGGCAGCAGCATCAGCACCGGCAACACCCAGCAAAGCACCGGTGTTACCGCGAAGATCGGTTCCCATCCCCCGCTCATCCGCAGTACGTACCAGCTGGTCTCTTCGGGGATGTTGGCGTACCAGATCAGCATGAACTGGCTGTACCAGACCCACGCCTGGAAGGCGCAAAAGGCCAGTATCAGCCGACCGAGATTCTGGAGGTGATCATCGCGGATCATCGGCAGTGCGCCCGCAGTGCGCAGGGCGATGGTCAGCAAGGCAACCACCGCAACCGCCGACAGGAACGAACCGCAGAACTGGTAGATGCCGAAGATCGTGCTGAACCAGTGCGGCGACAGCGACATCATCAGGTCAAAAGCCAGCAACGAGAAGGTCAGCGCGTACACGACCAGGAAGCCGATGGAGGTCCGCTGCAGCACCCGGGAGTGTTCCGGATCGCGATCTTCATCCTGCTGCAGCGAGTGACCGCGCAGCACTCGCATGAACAGCCACCACACGCCCAGACACAGCGCGACGCGAATCAGGACAAACGCCGGCGAAAGCCAGGTAGCCTTGGCCGGCGACAGCGCGTGACCGTGATCTCCAGCCGACACCGCGGCCCACGGGTAGACCCATCCCAGGCCGAACGCCAACAACGCGGTCATGCCGACGGCCAACGGCAGCGTGCCAGCCATCGCCTCGGGTACCCGACGCAGTGCCACATGCCAGCCGGCACGCACCGCGTACAGGATGGCCAGGAACACCATCGCGCCCAGCGACAGCGAGAGCATCCACTGCTGCGCCATAGCCACGTTCAGCCACATGCGCTCGGGCATGACGATCGCGCCGGAAATGGCGCTGACCACACCGATCACGATACCCAGCCACAGAACGCGTCGCCAGTGATCAGGCAGCGACCACAACGGGAGGCGAGATACGGGCGATGCAGGCGGTTGATAGTGCATGAGAGTGCCTCCGCTATTGGCTGGCAGATTGGCGAAGGAACCGGATCAGACGCCAGCGGTCATCGGGCGAGATCCAGGCGGCGTAGCCGGCCATTACGCCGCTGCGGCTGCCGCGGGAGATCACGTAGTACAGTTCGCCGTCGTTCAACATGGACGTGCGGGATGCCAACGGAAACTGCGCGGCCGTGATGCGCGCGGCAACGGCTCCATCACCCTGGCCGGTCGGACCGTGGCAGACCGCGCAGAACCGGGAGAAGATCAGCCGTCCACGCGCTTGATCGTGGGCGGTCGCTGTCTCGTCGGTTGATTGTGCGAAGCGGGTCGGCATCTTCACCTCGGCACCGCACAGTCGCATTTCCGCATCGGCCGAGAGAAAGCCTGGGCGGTCCGGGCCGAAGGGCAGCTCGTCGAAATCGCGGGCGCAGGTGCCGTCCGGTGGCAATTGCAGCGTCTGTCCGTTGGCAAACGCGCCGTTCGCCTCGAATGAATCCGCGGCCGGCGAGTACGCCATGTCCGGGAAGAACTCCAGGTTGCGTTGGCGCGGATCCGGACGTGCCACGTCCAACACCAGCCAGAGCGCACCGGACACCACGGCAACCACTGCGATCCAGAACAATCGGTTGGCTCTCATGGTTGTGCTCCTCCGTCGGTCAAGCCGTGCTCGCCTCGTTCACGGATCATCCGTTCCTCCACCCGTACCGCCCCGCAGTCGGTCAGTACTCGAATGCTGGCCGCCGGATCGAACGCGGCGTCAGATTCCAGAATCACCAGCGCGAACCGGTCATCGCTCACGCCGTCCAGATGCCAGCGTGGCTCCTTGCCTGGCAGCAGACCGGCACGCAGGAAGAACACCAGCACGGTGCCAACGGCCGCCACCAGCGCCATAGTCTGCAGGGCAACCGGTATCAGCGCGGGCCACGCAAACGGCGGCTTGCCCGCAATAATCAGCGGCCAGTCAATCGCGTGCGTCCACGACTGGAACACCAGCATTCCGCCAAACGTACCGATGGCCAGCGCAGCGCAGACCAGCGGCAATCGAGATGGCTTTCGGCCGAGAGCCTCATCCAGTCCGTGTACGGCAAACGGCGTGAACACGTCATGAACAGTCCAGCCGTTGCGGCGGGACGCATGTACGCCACGCAGCAGGTCGGCGTCATCGGCAAACCAGGCAATCAGCATCCGTTGACTCATGACACCCCTCCCGACTGGTTGCTCTTGCCGCTGGGCTCCGCCGCATCCGAGTCACCCAACGGTGTGGCAGGACCGGGAGCGAGATCCGGATTGAACGGCGCAGTCTTGATTCGTGCCGAGTGTGCCGGCTGCCGACGTCCGAGCTTCAGCACCGACTTGACCTCGGCCATGGCAATCACCGGAAGCACTCGCACGAACAGCAGGAACAGCGTGAAGAACAGGCCGAAGCTGCCGATCAGGATCGCGATCTCGGTCCAGCTGGGCATGTAGTTGGACCAGGCGGCCGGCAGAAAATCGCGGTGCAACGACATCGCAATGATCACGAATCGCTCACACCACATGCCCACGTTGATCGCCAGTGCGATGCCCAACACCATCCAGAGCCGGCTCCGCACGCCCTTGAACCAGAGCAACTGCGGAATCAGCACGTTGCCGCAGATCATGGTCCACGCCACCGGCGCCAGCGGCCCGAGGAAGCGATTGACGATGAAGAACTGTTCGTACTCGCTGCCCGAATACCAGCACATGAACGCCTCGGTCACGTAGACCAGCGAGACGAACAGGCCGAACATCAGCGTGACCTTGCAGAGCACGTCGATGTGCCGCTTCGTGATCATCTGCTCCAGACCCAGCATCCAGCGCAGCGGAATCAGAAGCGTCAGCACCATGGCGAAGCCGGAGAAAAGGGCTCCCGACAGGAAGTACAGCGGGAAGATGGTGGCGTGCCAGCCGGGAATGACCGACGTTGCAAAGTCCATACTGACGATGCCGCACACCGAAATGACCAGCGCGGTGCCGAGGCCGGCCAGCAGCAGGTAGACGGTTTCGTACCGGGACCAGGTGCGCTGCGAGCCATCCCAGCCCAACGCCAGGATGCCGTAGATGCGGCGGCGAAGGCCCTTTGCCCGGTCGCGTACGGTCGCCAGGTCGGGCAGCATGCCCACGTACCAGAAGACGGTGGAGACAAGCAGGTACGCGTTGAGTGCGAACACGTCCCACAGCAGCGGCGAGGTGAAGTTCACCCACATCGGGCCGCGTTCGTTGGGATAGGGAAAGACCCAGTAGAAAAGCCACGGACGGCCCATGTGGATCAGCGGGAAGATTGCCGCCACGCTGATCGCAAAGATTGTCATCGCCTCGGCCGTGCGACCGATTGCGGTTCGCCAATGTGCCGCCAACAGGAACAGCAACGCGCTGATCATGGTGCCGGCATGCCCGATGCCGACCCAGAACACGAAGTTGGTGATATCGAACGCCCAGCCGACTGTGCGGTTCAGGCCCCAGACCCCCATGCCCACCAGCACCGTGTAGACGGTGGCCACGATACCCAGCGCCAGCATGGCGGATGCCACGACGAAGCCGACGAACCAGCGACCGCCGGGCAGTCGCTCGGTGGGGGAACAGCCGCTGGCGGTGACGTCTGCCAATGTGATGTTGCCATCAACCAGCGGCTGACGACGCCAGTGTGAGTCATCCGCGACGAGTGGTTGTTGCGGTGGCGTGTCGGGAAGCGGGTGCTCAGCCATGTTGCGGTTCCTCTCCACCAGCTTCCGGTTTCATGCCCGGGTCGGCGTGGCGTACTCGCGTCAGGTAGTTCACGGCCGGGCGCGTATTGACTTCTTCCAGCAGACGCCCGGCGCGCGGGGACTCCTGGCCGGCAGCCACCCGGCTCGCCGCGTCGTTGCCGTCGCCAAACACAATCGCCTGAGTCGGACAGCCCTGCGCGCAGGCTGGCTGGATGTCGCCGTCGGCCAGTTCGCGGCCCTCCTGCCGTGCGGTCGCCTTGGCAGCAGAGATGCGCTGGACACAGAAGGTGCACTTCTCCATGACCCCGCGCCCGCGAACGGTCACGTGCGGGTTGAGCACCTGGTTCTCGAGTTCGCTGTCGTGCGGATACTCGAACCAGTTGAAGCGGCGGGCCTTGTACGGGCAGTTGTTGGCGCAGTAACGAGTCCCCACACAGCGGTTGTAGGTCTGCTCGTTCAGTCCTTCGCTACCGTGGGTGGTAGCCAGCACCGGACAGACTGCTTCGCATGGAGCGTTGTCACACTGCTGGCACATCAGTGGCATGTGCTGGGTGCGCGTCGTGTCGTCGTCTCCGATGAAGTACCGGTCGACGCGCATCCAGTGCATTTCACGGTGCAGCGCCACTTCATCGCGGCCCACCACCGGAATGTTATTTTCGGCCTGGCAGGCCACAATGCAGCCGCTGCACCCGATGCACCGCGACAGATCAATCACCATCGCCCACTTGCGACCGGTGTAGTCGTGTCCGGCAAACGGCTGCGCCGCTTGCTTGCCCGGCAGGCGACCGCTCGCCGCGTTGTGTGCGTACTCGGCGACGGTGGCTTCCGGCATGATGTGGCGCTCGCCACCGGTGAACGGCGATGTGGTGCGCCCCGCATCCGCGTCCTGCAGCAGACCGAGCTGCCGGTGTTCGCCTCGGGCGCTCAGCTTCACAATGCGGCACCCCTGCAACGGCGCAACGTTGGCGCCGACACCACGACCGAATCGACCGGCCTTTTCGCGACCGTATCCGCGAGCCACCGCCACCACTTGCTCGTGCATCCCCGGTACGCGGAAAGCCGGGAGGGTGACTGTGCCGGCCGCGTCTGCCGGGTCGGACACCGCGACCATCTGGCCATTGGCAAGCCCCAGCTTGTCCGCGGTTGCCGGATGCAGCAGGGCGGCGTTGTCCCACGTCAGGCGCGTGACCGGATCGGGACACTCCTGCAGCCACGGGTTGTCGATGTGGCGTCCGGTGCCGCTGATCGAACCGGAATAGACCAGTAGTTCCAGTCCATCTGCGTCGGCCGGCGCGGCGCATG
>JBFWQT010000338.1:0-7970 GCA_050249295.1 Planctomycetota bacterium | reverse complement strand
ACGCCGGCATCGGCCTCCCGGAGGATCCCCACGATCTGGGTTTCCGTGAACCGCTTCTTCATCGTCCGACCCTTTCCGCTAGGCCGGACTCTAAACCGAAACGCTACTCAATTCGGGGAGGACGTCATCTGCTTTCGAAATGTCGGCCAAACGGGCGATTGTCGTCAGCTGAGGATCCGACCAATAGGCACTCGATTCCAATCGATCCAGCAGGCGCTCGCGAAGCAAACGAACCTGCTGATCGTTCCAGGGCTCCAGATTCCAGCGGCGCTTGTATTCAGGCTGTTCAAGCAAGCCGATGTTGCGATCGTTTTCGATCAGTTCGATTCGGCGCTCGACGAGCCGCCTGTAGTCCTCCGGCCAGTGCGTCGGCAGTTCGACGGTGGGCGTCGAGCCGTGTCGTTCGAACCACGTCGTCTCGAGGTCGCCGCCTGCCATACGTCGGGCCATGACGATCTCGAAGGCTCGATGCCCCAGTTTGATAGACCGGGCTGGAGCATCACACGTCGCTTCAGCTCCGCACAATCCGAAGGCTCGGTACACCTCCCAATCCAGCTCCTCTTGGATGGAGACTTGCCGCTCGACGCGAGCCTCCCAGTCGGCACGGGTGGGCTCGTGCGTGAGGGCCAGCTCGGACAACTCTTTGGCACGTTCGGGCGCCACAGGAACAACGGGGCATTGCGCCACTTTCGTGGCGTTGAGCTGATAAAAGTCTTCGAATGGTGCTGTTCGCTGGCGCGCACCGTGCTCATCGACGGTGCTGCCCTTGTTCATGCACACCTGCTTGAACCAAAAACAGGAGGTGGAGCTATTCAGTAAACCGAGGAGCGCGTAGTAATCGTTCTCTGTCGCCTCGGCCGGCAGCTTGATCACGGGGGCAGTGTGTTTGAACACCCTCCCGCCGCGATCGAGGACGAAGTGGTTATGCGTGGCGACTTCGGCGAACGCAATCAACAAAGGGGCGCTCGCTCTCTCCTTGATGAACTGCATGAAGGAAAACCACTGGTTCGCGTGCTGCACAGCAGTCCTGCCGAACATCGACCTGCTGCCTATATAACGTCTCAGCGGCCACAGGTGAGTCTCAACCGCTCGGAGCGTGGCTCCTTCGAGGTGTTGAAGAGATGGCTCTTGGTAGGGGAACAAGACGTGGGATTGAGGCTTGGCGCTCCAATCACGGAGACCGTCTCCGACTTGAAAGGGTCTGCATGGCAGCCCGTCGCGCGCTGCGTTAGCTGTCGATACAACATACGCATCGTCCTCCCCGGTTATCGCCATGAAGCCGATCGACTTGACGACATCCTCCAAACGGTTCTGAGCGACGTCATCGAGACGATCCTTGAGCTCCGCAGCGCCACCACCGCCTATGCTCCAAGGGTGGCTATGCAAACTCTCTTGGGCCAGATCGCGAACAGTGATGAACGGACCTTCAGAGTTAGCTAGATCAGTTTGCGTAAGGATCGCCGACCACACCTGACCTTTAGAAGGGTCTTGTGGCGCGCTTGGCTCACCCCGTATGCCCATCACCGTTCGGGTCAAGTCACCGTGCTCCCGATTCCGACCGAAGAGGACGACTGTTGGCGTGCCATGCCCGGGAATGTACGCGCCGGAGGTGTCGATCACGTGTGTGAGGTCTACTCGCCCGAGGCATTCCTCAATCAGCTTGCTTCCGAACTCGCGCTTCATGAACGAATTCGCGACGATCATTCCAACGTAGCCAGCCGGCTTCGACTCGTCGGCTCGATACGCAAGTTCGAAGAACCGCTCGGTAAACGGCGCCACGAGCGCGTACTTCATGTGGCATGAGCCGTAACGCTGCCTATAGAGCGCGTTGAGCGCACGGTCTTTGACGGTTATGTAGGGTGGGTTGCCCACGACCGCGTGATACTGCCGGCCAAGAACGCGGTCCACGCGCTCGTCTTCCGCTGCAAAGTGGTGATGTGACGGATCGTCCGGGTCCAGCGACATCTGCATGCCACGGCTCGTGTCAGAGAACCGGTGCCCATGCAGCAGCGAGTCGCCCGTCGCCACATTGATTTCGAACGCTGGCGCGCTGGCAAGCTTGCTGATGCGACAAGTCCGCATGGCCGCCAATAGGAGCCGGAAGCGTGCGATAGCCGTCGCGAACGGGTTGAGGTCGACGCCGGCAATCTGCTCCAGTACCCGCTTCACCCGCGCGGGCGCATTCACCGCCGGCTCGTTCGTCTCGTGCAACGCCAGTAGCCGATCGAACGCGCCGAGCAAGAAGTGACCGGAACCACAGGTAGGATCGATGACCGTCGTTTCCCGGTACCCGAACGTCTCGACAGCCGGCGTGAGCGTGCGGTCCAGGATGAACGCCTCGACGAACCTGGGGGTCTGCAGCAGCGCATACCGCTTGCGCGCACTCTCAGAGAGGTCCTGATACAGGTCGCCCAGGATGCGCGTGTCCCAGGTCGCATCGTCGAATGTGTGTGCGACAGAGCCGGTAGCCGGCTGGATGCGCTGCCAGAAATCGAGGAGCCGTTTCGCACCGTCGCCCGACGGCGTGAGCCGCCACAGCGGATTGTGGCGGGCGTCGAACAACTCGCCTGCCGGAAGCGCCCCGACCTCTCGGAACACTTCGAGAAGATACTCGCGGTCGGTTTCGAGTGGATGCTGCTGGAAGTAGGCCCCGTGTTTGTCGATCGCAATGCGCCTGCGCTCGGGTGAACCTGAGAGCCTCGGGTCGATCAGGCCGTTGTCTTCCAGAAACCGCACGAACACGGTGCCGAGCACCCACGCCACGGCGGCCTGCGTGACCGGCTCCTCGCGCCAGCTCTCGAAGGTTTCCGCCGTGCGATGCGCGCGGACCGCCGCCGCATACTCCGTGCGGAGCACGGTGTCGAACTCGCGCACCTCGTCCGCACGACGCCGGATGTCGTCCTGCAGCGCGTCGACCTCGGCCTGGAGGTCGTCCAGAAGGCGTTGGCTCTCTGCCACGGGCGAAGGTACTCCTGCTGATGCCGCGCGTCGCGAGACTTACGCGGCCCGGTGAATGTTGCGCACCCAGGCTTCGGGCACGGCCGTCGCCTGCGCGGCAACGATGGGAAGCGGGACGCCATCGACCGTGGGCTGCCCACCAACAGAAAGCGTCGGCACCAACACCCAGAGCGATCGAGGTGCCCCGGGGCGGCCAACCTCACCCTGGGCGTCGGCCAGCACGGAAAGCTGCCCGTACCTGGCGAGCAAACCAAGATTCATCAGCAGGCGCACGTTCGTGGGGGCCAGCAACGCAGCCTTGACCTTCGGCATGGCGCGCCCGACGAGCACTTGCAGATTCCGCCACTCGGGGCTTTGACGACCGGCGCCGTCCGCACGGACGACGATGTCCCAGTTGACGGGGGCGGCTGCGGCAGCCTCCTTCATCGCGGCAATCAACAGCGCGTCCACACTCACCACCTCCGGCGTGAACCGCAGGAGTTCGTCGTGCGTGGGTCGCAGGTCGCGTGGGCTGGTGGTCAGCACGAGGAATTGGCTATTGCGCGTGCCCCAGGCGAGCTTGTCCTCGAACGCCCGAGCGGCCATCACATCCGCATCGGCTGCGACAAGAGGCTGTCCGTGCCGTGTCGAGAGCCGGGTGACTGTCGATGAGAACGTCGGAACTGAGATGCGGAAGGCGGCTCGCGAACGGTACGCGCCCTGCCCATCTGCAGCATCGGCGGCCCATTCGAGGTCGAAACCGGCCTCGTCCAGCATCGAGTCCAGCGCGGGACGGTCCGGAAGCAGTTCGGCCTCCGGATAGCGGCTTCCCACGCGCTCGCGAATCTGCTCGACGGACAGCTCCTTGCGCGACGCAAAAAGGTTCAGCGAGAGCCGGAGCGCGCGTGCGGCTGCCATGCCGCGTGGATAGAGTTCGTCCCGGCTGGACACAGCCGCTCGCGAGGATGCGGCAGCGGCGAGGCGGAGCATCCGCGAGTCCGAAAGGAGTTCGGTCGTGCCGGGCGGATCGACTTCCCGTAACACAGCCACGTTGGTTTCTGGAGATCCAAGCGGTTCACGAACCGCCAGCTTGTCGGCCACGCTGCCAAGCGAGAGCGCCCAGTCGGCCAGATCCGCGTTCGTCGCGACGAGCATCGTCCGGTCCGACCGTCGCAGGAACAGGCGCGGCTCTTCTTGCGCCATCTCCACGTCCACCGCAGCTCGGACGACAGCATGCGCCACCCGTGACCGCTGCGGTTCATCCTTCACCGAGCCCCGCAGCGCCAGCGCCGCAGCCGCCAGTTCGCCGCTGGACACCACACCACCCTGCCGGCGCACGAACTCCACGAGATCCGTGCGCAGCGCCGTGAAGAGGGCATCCCGCCGCCAGCGCTCGCGCGCTTTTACGACAAGCTGCGACACGCGGGCTCGAGTGATGCCGGCACCGCGCGCGATGTCGGTCTGGTTCGGCCAGAGTTCCTGCACCTGAGGGCCGGTCTGGTCCAGCCCCAGCCACGTGTTGAGCAGACGCTCCTCGGACTGACCGCCGCTCACCTTTTTCGGGAAGAGCCGTACGCCGAGCGTGTCGATGCTGGGAAGCGTCTGATCTTCGGCTTCCGTGCTGCTGGTGGGCTCAGCCGGGCCGGCTGTTGCTGCTCCGCCAACGAAGGGCTGCGCAGGGAACCGCTCCTTCAGCGACGAGGCCACGGTCGCGATTTCCCGGCGTGTCTTGTGCCCCACACCGGGCAGGCGCCAGACGGTCGCGACGGACTGCGTCACAAGCTGGCGCACCGTGGTGCAGCCAAGCCGCTCCAGGGCGTTGAGGGCGCGTGTGCTCAGCCCAAGCTGAATGAGCGGCGTGTCTGGCGTGGCTGTGGCGAGCGCCGCACGGAACACCTGCGCCATCAACTTGTCGCCTGCCGGATTCGGCTCCGCGATGACCTGGGCGGCCGGCTTGGCGGTTTGGATGAAGACGCGTCGCCAACTGTTCAGCATCTCGCGCGCGTTGTCGAAACGCTGGCTTACGTCGCGTGCGAGCGCTTTGCGGAAGAAGGCGGTCAACCCGTCGCGCAGCACCGGGTCGAAGAGGTCGCTCTCGAGCGTCACCTCTCCCGGCACCATCGACGGGTCGCTCACACCGTCGCCCCACTTCGGCAGGCGCGCCGTGGCCATCTCGTAGAGCGTGAGGGCTGCGGAGAACCGCTCGGCGTGCAGGTCCCACCGCTTGCGCAGCTTCAGGAAGGGATCAAGGTAAAGCGGTGTACCAGAGCGGACGTTCTCGGCAGCTTCCCGGGCGAGCGAGAAGTCGAACAGCACGAGATGTTGCCGGTCCCCGCGGCCAATGGCGGTGATGCCGATGTTGTCCGGCTTGATGTCGCGGTGAGAAATGCCCTTTCCCTCGAGCCAGTCGACGGCGGTGAGCAGGTCTTCACCGAAGCGTTCCAGCCAGTCCAGATTCAGTGGTCCGTCCTCGTGGAGGCGGCGAGCCAGGTTCGTCTCGCCTGCCTTGTCGATCAGCAGCGCTGTCAGTCCTGCAGTCTCGAATTCCTCGTGGAAACGAACGATGTGCTGATGCGTGAGTTCGCGCAGTACCTGGCCCTCAGCGTGGAGTCGGGCGTTGTACTCAGGGCCCTGCGCCACCTTGAGCACGAACTCCTGCTCACCTTTCTTCACCAGCAGCGCAACCGCAGTGGACCCCTTCCCAAGGCGTCGAACGACTTCGAGGTTGCCTTTGATGCGGTCGCCGGGCTGCGCATCAATCGGGTTCACCTCAGCAACCGGCTCCGGCCGCGTGAGTTCGTCCTCAACGAGCGACAGATACTCGAGGAATTCGTCCACCGACTGCAGCCTCATCGTCACCTGAGGCGTGGTGGCGCCTTTCACCAGGTCCACCAGCGCGGGCGTGGCACCGTTCACCACGTCGGCGACGATGAGGCCACCCTGCGCGCGAAGCTTGTCGTGGAGCGTGATGATGGAGTCGGCTGGCGGCACACCTGCGAACAGGTGGTAGGCAATCGCGCCGAGTGAGAACACATCGAGCGCGGCGTCGTACTGGCCGGTACCGAGGCGCGCTTCAGGCGCCACGTACACCTGCGCGCTGTCGTCGATGAGGGCGTCCACGTGTTCGGTGCCACTCACGCTACTGCCCAGCGTGGTGCCACCAGCGCGAGCACCTGCCTGCCAGTTGGTGATGGAGACGCGTGGTTCAGCCGCTGCGGCGTCGTGCACCAGAATGCTCTGCGGACTCAGTGCCCTGTGGAACAGCCTGCGTTTGTGGGCATAGCCCACGATTTCGGCAATGGCCCGCAGCAGGTGCAGGCGCAACGCTTCGTCGAGCCGGGCGGCGTTCCCCGCGATGAAGGCGTCGAGACGCAGCGCCTGCGGGTCGAACGGAAAGACCAATGCCGGCCCACGCTCGGTTTCGCGGAACTCGTCGGCGCGTGCAATGCCCTGGTGGTGGATGCCTTCCAGAATCTCGAACTCGCGCCGGGCGGCGCTCATGATCGTCTTGCGCCGATCGGCAGAAGCCTTGAGGGGAATCGGATAGAGCCGGACACGCCGACGCGCATGGAGCGCCACGTGTTCCGCTTCGTAGTCCTGCCAGGTTGGACCTTCGGCGAGAAGCGTCTTCAGCTTGTAATCGCCGACGCGCTCGGCTTTGGCCGAGGTGCGCAGCCCGGCTTGCTCCATAGCGCGTGAGACGAGGCGCGCCATCACCGGGTCCACCGGGGTGGACGTGGACGGACCGACGTTTGCCTTCGTGAGCGCGCTCAGGATGCCTGGGATCTCCCCCAAGCCACCGTCGCCGGGTTCACGGCCGAACACTTTGCTCGTGAGCGGAACGGGCAGCTTGATCTTCGCGCCTGGCGCCGAGCAGAACACCAGCGGTTCGACGAACGGCAGGCGCGCGGTCCCCGTCACCTTCTGGTGCGCCAGCAGTTCCGCGAGCCGCTTGGCTTTGAGATTCGCCAGCTTCAGCGGACTGTCGATTTCGTACACGCTGCTGCCGTCCCGCCAGGTCCAGCGCTGCTGATCGCCGGTCACCTCACCGGGCCGGCTCTTGATCTCGATCAGGAACAGCCCCTTCGCCGTGAGGACGATCAGGTCCACCTCGTTCAGGCGACCGTCAAGGGACACGAACTCCGCATTCGACCAGACGCGGACCGGCTCGGCGTCCGGGAGGCGGTCGCGGAGGTAGTCCAGCGCGTCGCGTTCCCAGGGGTACTGAGATTCGGCGATGGTCGTCCAGCGGGTCGTCAGCGGCATGGGATAACGTGGGCGACAGTCATTCTACTGGTCGGCTCGCACGAAGTCGGCAACCGGCGGTCGCAGCATCTTCGTGCCCTGCTTCCACCCCGCGGCGACAATGGCAACCCGATGAAGCGGACCGGCAGACTTATCGATGGGATTTCTAAGGTGAAACGCGGACAACTTACCGTCCTGAATAGTCATGACCTGGCCGGGCACGTAGAGCGGTTCGATCCCAAGATGCTCCTTGAGCCATCGGGTGAATGCCGCCACACCTATGGCGCTCGATTCACCCTCTTGGGAGGCGGCATGAATACTCGACAGCACTTCATCCTCAAGCAGGGCTCTGATCATCTTGGACTTTGCGCGCGTGACGGCCAACTGAGCGATGGCGTCAGCGGCTTCCAGGACGACGTCAGCCTGGGACACAGTGCGGGCGACAGAGGCCCGGAGTCGACGCATCGACGTGTCCAGGGCCTTGCGTCCGGTTGCACGTGGACTGGCCTGCCGCTTCGCAGCAGGCTTGGAGGATTTCTTGGCCGAAGCGCCGCCACGGTGCCGCGGCTTAGAAGGTGTCTTCTTCATCCCCCATCTCCTTCTGGCCACTAATCACGCCCACCCGAGCTCCTCCGAACTTGTCGTGGTCTTGGGCCTCACCCGCGAGCCTGCGGGCGCGCTCGGCGCCTTCATAGTCACCGAGCGCCGCCCGGACGCGGGCGACATTCCACCACGCCCCTTGGCTCAATGGCCGCTCTTCGGCCGCCTTGGCGGATAGCTTCTCGGCC
>JBFWQT010000337.1:0-7986 GCA_050249295.1 Planctomycetota bacterium | reverse complement strand
GAGGAGATCCTGATCCGCAACACGCTGGAGCGTGAGAAGCACAACCGCGAGCGCACCGCGAAGGCGCTCGGCATTTCCGAGCGCACGCTGTACCGCAAGATCAAGGACTACGGGCTTTGAGCGGCGGCGCGCGTCAATGAGAACAAGAGCCGCGACCGTCAGGGAGCGGATGCGTACACGATCGTGAGCGCATTGCCAGGGCGTGGCATCCCGGAGCGCGGTTTACCTCAAGGTCGAGGCTACGGCCTTTAGCGTGGTAGCTGCGGCAGTCACGCCCCGTGTGTTCGGCGACTGATGGCGGTACAGTGGTGTTCTGTCTCGACCGGGCCTGTCTATGCCTGACACCACCGCCATCTCAGCCGCGCCGCTGGCGGACCTCGGCAGCCTGATCGGGCTGTCGGATGCCGCGTTGTTGCGACTGTGCCGGGCGAACCGGCACCTGCGAATCGAGCGCGATGCGCGCGGAGGACTGCACATCATGGCGCCTGCCGGCAGCGAGAGCAGCGAGCGCAACCTGGACCTGGCGGCCCAACTGTGGGCGTGGAATCGACAGTCCGGACTCGGCCACGCGTTCGACTCCAGCGGCGGCTTCCTGCTGCCGGACGGCTCGATGCGCGCCGCGGATGTGGCGTGGATCGCGAACGCCCGGTGGGCAGCGGTGCCGGCCGAGGAGCGGAAGCGGTTTGCGCCGGTGTGTCCGGACTTCGTGATCGAGTTGCTCTCGCCGTCGGATTCGTTGCCGCAGACGCAGGCGAAGATGCGCGACTGGCTGGCCAACGGCGCCTCGTGCGGTCTGCTCATTGATCCGGAGAGCCGGCGCGTGTGGCGCTACCGCGGCGATTCCGCCGAGCTGTTCGAGAGCGTGCTCCGCATCGAACCGGACGCGGAGCGGATGCCCGGCTTCGTGCTGGACCTGACGATGGTCTTCGGCGGCGAGTGACCGACAACTGAGGAGCCGCGGAAGGGAGCGGATGCACACGCGACCGTGAGCTGCACAGTGCATGGTCGTGCGTGCATCCGCTCCCTTCCGGTCGCGGCTCTGCTCCGCCACTCAAGAACCGGCTCGCTCGCACCGATTACCAGTCACGGACCGACCGACGCCACGACGACGACTCGACGAGTACCACCATGCTCAACCCGCTCACACCGCTGCGCCTCGGGGCTCCGGCCGCATCCAGCGACCTGCGCAACCTGCTCGCCGGCATCGACGCGGCCGTCGTGGCAGCACCCGGAAACCTGCGTGTCGCGGGCATCACCGAGGATTCGCGCCGCGTGAAGCCGGGCTGGCTGTTCGCCGCGATCCGCGGCAAGAACGTGGACGGCCGGGCGTACATCGACGACGCCATCCGCCGGGGCGCCACCACCATTCTCAGCAACCGGCGCGAACGCGTGCCCGACCACGTCTCGCAGGTGATCGCGGCCGACCTGCGCACCACGCTCGGCCGGCTCTGCGCGCGCTTCCACAACGAGCCGGCCAACCGACTCAACGTCGTCGGCATCACCGGCACCAACGGCAAGACCACCACCACCTTTTTGTTGCAGCACGTGCTGAACATGGCCGGCCACAAGAGCGGCCGATTGGGCACCGTGGACAACGACTTCGGCGACGGCAAGACGACCGCGGCCGAGTACACGACGATGACGGCCGAGCACCTGCACGGCAGCTTCGACCGGATGGTGCGCAACGGCTGCTCGCACGCCGCGATCGAGGTCAGCAGCCAGGCGCTGGACCAGCAGCGCACGGCCGGCATGAGCTTCGCCGCCGCGCTGTTCACCAACCTCACGCAGGATCACCTCGACTACCACGGCAGCATCGAGCACTACGCGAACTGCAAGGCGAAGCTGTTCGGCCAGGTGCGCGTCAGCGGGTTTGCCGCGCTCAACGGCGACGACCCGTTCGCGCCGCTGATGGTTGGCAGCTCGTGGTGCGGCGTGCGCACCTACGGCTTCGGCCGGCACAACGCCTACCGCGTGAAGCACGTGGAGGGCGACGCGACCGGCTCGAGCTTCCGCATCAGCCATCCCGGCGGCCACATCCTCGTGCGCACGCCGCTGGTCGGTCAGTACAACGTCGCCAACGTGCTCGGCGTGTTTGCGCTGGCCCACGGCCTGGGCATTGACCCCGGCGCGATCGCCGAGGGCCTGCAGACGGCCACCGGAGCGCCCGGCCGACTCGAGCGCGTGGCGGCCGACGGCAGCGACCTGGCGGTGTTCGTGGACTATGCGCACACGCCGGACGCGCTGGAGAAGGCGCTGCTCGCGTTGCGCGCGGTGGGCCCGGATCGTCCGCTCATCGTGGTCTTCGGTTGTGGCGGTGATCGCGATCGCACCAAGCGGCCGCTGATGGGTCAGATCGCCTCGCGCCTGGCCGACGCCGTGACGATCACCAGCGACAACCCGCGCACCGAGGATCCCGAAGCGATCGTGCGCGACGTGCTGGCCGGCGTGCCGCAGATGGAGCGCCATCGCACGCTGTGCCTGCTTGATCGCGCCGACGCCATCGAACAGGCGCTGGCAGGGGCTCCGGCCGGCAGCACCGTGCTGATCGCCGGGAAGGGGCACGAGGACTACCAGATTGTGGGCAAGACGAAGCACCACTTTGACGATCGGGAAGTGGCGCGCGATGTGCTCGCGCACCTCGCGGTGTCGCGGGTGTCGTGGAGGACGCGCCGCGCAGGGTAGGACGGAAGTGGTGCGGTGCAACCCCGGCAACCCACGGGCAGCAGCCCGTGGGCTTGAACCGGAATCGGAATCGGACAGACAGACAGAACTCGCAACACGAACTCGAACACCACGCTCATGGGCCTGCACGCGATCCCCCAGTCGAACCGACACACCGCCGTCGCCGCCGCCGCCACGACCGGGAGCAGCGTGCACTTCACGCTCGACGAGCTGCGCCGCATCGTGTCGCCGCGACTGATGACCGCGCCGATGAGCAGCCAGCCCACCAACGCGATCAGCGGCATCTCCACCGACACACGTTCGATCCAGCCCGGCGACCTGTTCGTCGCGCTCGTCGGCCCGAACTTCGACGGCCACCACTACATCCGCGAGGCGTTCCAGCGCGGCGCCGCGGCGGCTATCGTCAGCAAGGGCAGCAGCGCGCCGGGTGCGGCCGGGCCCGTGATGGTCGTGCACGACACGCTGCAGGCCTACGGCGACATCGCCCACTGGCACCGCCGCTACAGCCACGCGAAGGTCATCGGCATCACCGGCACCTGCGGCAAGACCACCACCAAGGAACTCATCGCGCACCTGCTCGGCGCGAATGACGACGGCGGCCATCACGCGGTGCACCGCACGAAGGCCAACCACAACAACCTGATCGGCGTGCCGCAGACGCTGCTCGGCCTGCGCGACTCGCATCGCTTCGCCGTGGTGGAAATGGGCACCAACGCGCCGGGCGAGATCGCACGCCTCACGCAGATCGTCGCGCCCGACGCCGGCGTGTTGACCAACGTCGGTGCCGGCCACCTCGACGGCCTCGGCAGCATCGAAGGCGTGGTGCGCGAGAAGAGCGCGCTGCTGGCCGGGCTGACGCGCGACGGCGTGGCGATCATCAACTTTGACTGCATCCACAGTGTGGCCGCGAGCCATGCGGTGCCGGCGTGCACGCGCGTGATTCCGTTCGGCCTGGATGCACGATGCGAGTTCCGCGCGGACGGTATTGCGGTGGGCAACGGCACGACCAGCTTCCGCCTCGGCGGTCTGGCCACGCGCCTGGCACCCGCCCCTGCGACCGGCCGCCGTGGACTTTCCGGCCTGTGGCGCAGCCGCGGCCGCAGCGCGAGCCAGGGTGCCGGCGAGGCGACGTTCCTCGTGCCGATGCCCGGCCTGCACAACGTGAACAACGCGCTGGCCGCGATCAGCGTGGCGTGGTGGGCCGGCGTGCCGTTCGACGCGATCCGCGAACGTCTGCGCACGTTCCAGCCGCCGGCGCTGCGACTCACGCGGCGCGAGCTGCTCGACGGCCGGCTGCTGCTGCTCGACGACTGCTACAACGCGAACCCGGCGAGCATGGCCGGCGCGCTCAGCACGCTGGCGCAGACCGTGGGCCGCCGTCGCGTGGCGGTGCTGGGCCAGATGAACGAGCTCGGCGACATGAGCGAGGCCTGCCACCGCCAGCTCGGCCAGAGCATCGCGCGCTACGGCATCGAGCTGCTGATCACCGTCGGCGAGCAGGCGCGGATTGTCGCGAGCGAGGCGCGCCGCAATGGCGTGCACGCCGTGCACTGCGAGGATGCATGCGACGCGGCCGAGTTGCTGCCCGACATGGTGGCCGACGGCGACGCGGTGCTGGTCAAGGGTTCGCGCAGTGTCGGCCTGGAGATTGTCGGCCAGACGCTCACGGCGATGGCCGACACCGTGGCCGCGCGCTGGCACCAGCCGCAGCGGCGAAGGGCGTGAGCGCTCGCCCGGAACGGTCTCTCACCTGCCACCCGGCAACTGCTTCCGCAAGTCGGCCATCGTCTGCTTGAGGTTGTCGGGCACACAGCGCTCCGCGTTGTTGATCGCCGTGCGCGCCTCTGCCCAGCGCTTCTGCGCCAGGAACATCGTCGCCATGCCGTGCCAGATCACCCACTGGTCCGGCGCCAGTCGCGCTGCTTCATTCCAGTCGGCCTCGGCCTTCGCCGCGTCACCAAGACGGAATCTGGCCTCGGCACGGAAATGCAACAGCACGAACGCATCCGGGTGCGCCTTGAGCAGCGCCGAGCAATCCGCCACCACGGCCTCGTTGTTGCCGAGCTCGCGGTTGGCGCGCGCGCGGTCGCGAACCCAGCCCTCCTGGACCGGGTCGAGCGGAATCGCCTTGTTCAGACACTCCAGCGCCTCCTGCCACTGCTTCATGGCAATGTGGTACTCCGCCAGGCGGTGCCACGCGAACCCGTGGCGCGGCTCCACGCGCACCATCTCCTGCAGCGCGGCGAACGCAGCGTCGCCGTCGCCCATCGCCTCCATCTCCATCACGGCGTTCCAGCGCGACACCATCTCGGTCGGCAACAACTCGTAGATCGCCTTGTACTCGCTCAGCGCGAGTTCGTGCTGGCCCCGCCGGGCGAAGAGGTTGGCCCGGGTGCCGCGTGCCGTGAGATGTCCCGGAGAGATCTTCAGCGCGGCCGTGTATGCCGCAATGGCTCCATCCAGGTCGTTGCGCACCACCTGTAGCAGCAGGCCGTAGTAGTAGTAATCGTTCGCGGTCACCTCGGTGGTGTCCAGCGTCTCGTGCGCCTTGAACAGCCGCTCGAAGCCGCGGATCCAGCGTTCGAGCTTCTCGCGCGGCAGCTTCACCAACTCCGCTTCCGACACCTGCCGGCCGGTCTCGCGCTCGATCCGGCCGATGTACTCCTGCACTTCGGCGATGTCGGCGTCGCGCTGTTCGCGCAGCACCAGCCCGAACTCGTCGCGCAACCGGTCGAACTTGCCCTCGGCCGCGAGGCGCTTCATCTCCTCGTCACGCTGTCTGCTCTCGGCCTCGCGCCGGCGCAACTCGGCATGGATCTGATCGGCGCGACTGTCGGCGGCGATGGTGGCCGCTTCGGCGCGCGCCTTCGCGGCCTCGGCAGCGGCGCGCGCCGCCTGAGCCGATTCGATCTCGCGCTGCTGTTCGCTGCGCGCCAGGTTGTCGGCCAGCGCCAACGTGATCGCGGCACCCGCGCCGAGGATGGCGACGAACACGGCCGAAAGCGTGCCGGCGACGGCCGTGCCGGGATGGCGACGCACCCACTTGGCGGCGCGTTGCAGCGGCCCGTCGGACACCGCGGTCACCGGTCGCAAGCCGGCGTACGCGTCGAGGTCCGCCTTGAGATCAGCGGCCGACGCGTAGCGATCGCGCGGACGCGGACGCATCGCCTTCATCACAATCGCGTCGAGCTCGCGCGGGATCTTCCGTGCGGGTGCGCGACGCGCCGGCGGCACCACCCGGCAGTCGGCGGCCGCCTTCAGCACCTCGTGCGCGTTGCCGCCCTGGTACGGCGGCAGCAGCGCCAGCAGGTGATAGAGGATCGCGCCGAGCGCGAACACGTCGCTGCGCGCGTCCAGCTGGCTGACCTTGCCCTGCGCCTGCTCCGGCGCCATGTACGACGGCGTGCCCATCACCTTGCCGTCGGCGGTGAGCGCTGGCGTGTCGCCACTGCGCCGCTCGGTGCTGATCTTGCGCGAACGCCCCACGGGCTGCGGCGAGCCGTCGCCAGCCGCGTCGTCGTCATCATCGTCGCCCGCGCCGATCGGCCGCGCGATGCCCCAGTCCATCACCATCACTTCGCCGAACTGCCCGACCATGATGTTGTCCGGCTTGAGGTCGCGATGGATCACGCCGCGCGAGTGCGCGAAGCCGACCGCGTCGCAGACCTTGCCCATCACCTCGATCGACCGCGCGATTGCCGCGGCAGTCAGCGGGCCGCCGGTCTGCTTGTCGTCGTTGATCAGCTCGCGCAGGTTGCGGCCGTGCACCAGCTTCATCGCCAGCCACGGATTGCCGTCGGCGCCGACACCAAGGTCGTGCACCGGAATGATGTTGGGATGCTCGAGCTGGCCGGTGATCTGCGCCTCCTCGACGAAGCGGCTCACGCGCATGGTCCCGGCGGAGGACTTGACGAGCAGCGTCTTCAACGCGATCTCGCGACGCAGCTTGTGGTCGTAGACCACATGCACCACGCCCATGCCGCCACGGCCGAGTTCGCGCACCGGCGAGAAGCGCTGCCCGTCGCCCGATGCCGCCGTCGCCACTTCCAACGATGGGTCGCTGGTCGTCGCGGCAGTGCGGCGTGTGGCGCCGCGGGTGGCGGTGCGCGCGGTCGCCTGGATCGTCGGCTCGATCGACCGCGCAACGGCGTCGTCATCCGGCTCGGTCAGGTCGTCGTCGGCGCGGGTACCTCGCGGAGCGGCCCCGGGTGCGGGGCGCCGCGGCTTGCGTGGAGCTGGGTTGCCGGACCGGTCCATGTGGTGCGCCTTCCATTCCGGCGTTGACGATCGATCTCGTGTGGTGTGGTGTGGTGTGGTCCCGCCAGGTTGCATCGAGAATCGTGCTGCGCTTGTCGGCGCGGCGCGGCGCGGCGAGGCGTTGTCGTCGGTTGCGTTGCCCGGCGTGGTTCGTGACGCGGCACCGGCCCGCAGTTGCCTGCGGGCCGGTGGTCGTTCGTGTGCGTCACGAATCAGTTGCGCGGGCGCATCCGATCAACGATCGCTGCCCTCTTCCGGGTCGTCGTTGGTGATGCGGGCGAGGCGCATCTCGATCTTCAGCACGTTGTTGAAGAACGTATCCATCTCGCGGGTCTCTTCCTTGGCGTCCTTCTTCGGGATCTCCAGGGTCGTCTTGTTCTCGAAGGCGATCTCCTGCGAGTGGTAGCAGAGGACGTTGTTGTCGATGTCCATCCAGAACTCACCGCTGCCGCCACCCATGATCGTGCCGGGGAACGGAGCGCGGGCCGGACGGTCGTAGATGCGCTCTTCCCACGGCATGCGGGCGCAGCGACGCTGCTGGCGCATCGCGATTTCCTTCAGCTCGTAGGTGCACACGTGAACGCGCGTGCTGCCGCCGGCGAAGTACTCGAACGCGACTTCCCACTTCTCGCCGACCTTGGTGACGCGGCCGGGCAGGCGGCGGAACGACGGGCCGATCTGCAGCGGGTCCTTCAGGCCGAAACCGATGCGCTCACGCTCGGCCAGCTCCTGGTTGTAGTGGAAGTCGGTGACTTCCTTCATGTTCAGGTCGATCGTGAAGATGTAGTCGAGCTCCATCGCGTGATAGAACATCGCGGCGACCGGGCTGTCGGGCTCGTTCATCAGCTGCTGCTGGCCGTCCGGACCGATGCGGGTCTGGCCGGTGGCGAAGTTGGCGTGCTCGTAGTCCTGCATGCCCAGCGTCTTCTGCTTGGCCTGCACGTTGATGTGCTGCGTCTTGACGTGCACCGACGCGCGCGGACCACGGACCTTGGTCACCGACCAGTCGATCGCGCACTGCGTCTTGCCTTCGCGCTCGGCCACGAT